>NZ_WWEQ01000013.1 GCF_009857845.1 Brevibacterium rongguiense
CAGGGCGCCCGCGGCCGCCTGCGCGCGCAGCCACGCGGCCTCGACGCGGATGATGGCCGCCAGCAGCGCGCCGTCGCCCACCCGCCGCGCGTCCTGCGCGGCCCCGGGCTCGAAGAGCAGCGCCCCGGGGGCGCCCCCCGCCGTGGCCCGTCCGTCCTGTGCGCTCATGCTCGCCTGCCCCCGGTGCCCTGCCCGCTCAGTCCGCGTTGCGCGGGAACTGGAGGAAGACGGTCTCCCCGTCGCCCTGCAGGCGGATGTCGAAGCGGAGGCCGCCGTCGGCCTCGCGCCGGCCGATGAGCGTGGCCCGGCGCTCAGGCTCGAGCGAGCGCAGCAGCGGGTCGTTTGCCAGCGCGGCTGCGTCCTCGGGCAGGTAGATGCGGGTGAAGAGGCGGTTGAGCAGGCCGCGGGCGAAGACGACGACGGAGATGAACGGCGCCGCCCCCTCCTCCGTGGGACCCGGGTCGACCGTGGAGAAGGTGTAGCGGCCCGCATCGTCGGTGGCCTCGCGGCCGAACCCGGTGAAGGAGAAGCCGTCGCGGCGCAGCGAGCCCGGCTCGGCGCTGATGCGGCCGTGCTCGTCGGCCTGCCAGATCTCCAGCATGGCATCGGGGACTGGCTCGCCATGGCCGTCGTAGACGGTGCCGGTCAGGCGCACGGAGCGCGCCGAGCCGATCGGCACGAGCTCGTTGCCCTTCTCGTAGGGCAGGGCGAAGCCGTAGAACGGCCCGATCGTCTGGCCGGGCGTGGGCTCGAAGTCGCCGGGCGCGCGCCCTGCCAGGGCGGACGGGCCTGCGGCACGGGTCTCACTCATCGTCGTCTCCTTCCGTCCACGTGCGGCCCGAGCCGGTGAGCACGATGTCCCACCTGTAGCCCAGGAGCCACTCGTGCTCGGACACCTCATGATCGTACTGGGCGATGAGCCGGTCGCGGGCGCGCTGGTCGCGGATCGACTGGTAGATGGGGTCGAGGGCGAACAGCGGGTCGCCGGGGAAGTACATCTGCGTGATCATGCGCTGGGTGAAGTCGGTGCCGAACAGCGAGAAGTGCACGTGCGCCGGGCGCCAGGCGTTGAAGTGGTTCTTCCACGGGTAGGGCCCCGGCTTGATCGTGAGGAACTCGTACTCGCCGTCCGGGCCGGTCATCGCCCGGCCCACGCCGGTGAAGTTCGGGTCGATGGGGGCGGGGTGCTGATCGCGCTTGTGGATGTAGCGGCCGGCCGCATTGGCCTGCCAGACCTCGATGAGCTGATTGCGCACCGGGCGCCCGTCGCCGTCGAGCACGCGGCCGCGGATGCGGATGCGCTCGCCGATCGGCTCGCCGTTGGCCTGGATCGTCAGGTCGGACTCGAGCGCGCCCACGTCGCGGTGGCCGAACGCCGGCGAGTGCAGCTCGATCGTCTCCGGGTCCGCGTGGTGCAGGCTCTTCGTGGGGTGGCGCAGGATCGACGAGCGGTACGGCGCGAAGTCCACCCGCGGCTGGACCTCCGGCGCCCCGCCGGCGGCGGCCGCCTCGTCGTAGTCCGCGTGCTGCGCGGCGATCTCCGCGTCGACCTCGGCCTGGCTGGACTTCGCCGCATCGGGGCCGAGCGCCGGCGCGTGCGGTTCGCTGTGCGGCGGCTGGAACGCCTCGGCGCCCGGGTCAGACTGCGGCGCCGCTGACTGCTGTGTCATCGGATCCTCCTTCGGAAGGGCTGTGTTGGTGGTGCGGGGGGCGCTGCTGGGGCGATGGGTCCGCCACTGGGGCACCGACCGGGCGGGCCGGGCCCGCTGGCCGGCGCGCCCGCGCGCGGGGCCAGCCCGTGTAGGCCTCGGCGAGGTACTGGCGGCCGTAGGGGGAGGCGAGCACGCCGCGCAGCTCGCCCAGCGCGCGCATCTCCTCGAACGGGCTCGCGGACTCGCTGCGGTGGAGCATCGACGTCAGCCACGAGGAGAAGCTCTGCGCCCGCCACACCCGCTCGAGCGCGGTCGCGGAGTAGGCGTCGAGGCCGGCGCGCCGGCCGTCGACGAGCTCGGCGCGCAGGGCGGCGAAGAGGACGGCGACGTCGGCGAAGGCCAGGTTGAGGCCCTTGGCCCCGGTGGGCGGCACCGTGTGGGCGGCATCGCCGGCCAGCAGCAGTCGGCCGTGTCGCATGGGGTGCGTGACCGTCGAGCGGAAGGGCAGCACGGTCTTCTCGAAGATGGGCCCGGTCTGCAGCGCCAGGCCGTCGGGGCCGGCGATGCGGGCGGTGAGTTCGGCCCAGATGCGGTCGTCAGACCATGCGGCCGGGTCCTCGCCCGGATCGCACTGGAAGTACATCCGCTGGACGTCGGCGGAGCGCTGCGAGATGAGCGCGAAGCCGCGCTGCGAGCGGGCGTAGATGAGCTCGGGGGCGCTGGGCGGGGCCTGCACGAGGATCCCGAACCACGCGAAGGGGTACTCGTGGAAGTACCGGGTGAGCGCGCCCTCGCCCACCGCGCGGCGGCAGGCGGAGCGCGAGCCGTCCGCGCCCACGAGCCAGTCGCAGGCGATGCGCCGCCGCACCCCGTGCGCATCGGTGAACGCGACGGCGGGGCGGTCCGTCTCGAAGCCGCCGGGCACGGTGTCGGCGACGCCGTAGTGGACCTCGGTGCCGTCCGCGTCCGCCGTGGCGGCGAGGTCCGCGAAGACCTCGTTCTGCGGATAGAGCCACACCGATTCGCCCACGGTGGCGCGGAAGTCGATGCGGTGGGACTCGCCGTCGACGCGCACGTCGATGCCGTCGTGGCGGTGGCCCTCGGTGAGCACGCGGGTGCGCGCACCGGATTCGGTGAGCAGCGCCACCGAGCCGTGCTCGAGGATTCCGGCGCGATGGGTGTGCGCGATCTGCTCGCGGGTGCGGTTGTCGATGACGATCGCGTCGATGCCGGCGGTGCGCAGCAGGTGGGCGAGCATGAGCCCGGCGGGCCCCGCGCCGACGATGCCCACCTGGGTGCGCTCGGTGACGGGGGGTGGGGCGGTGGGGAGCACCGTTGCTCCTTCCGGATCGGGAGGCGGGTGCCCTCGCGGCACCCGGATGCGCCGACGGCGCGTGTGCTCAGTGTCCTGCCTCACACCTCGGGCGCGCCAATGGATTCTCACTCAGCGATAATCCCGAGGCTTGCCTGAGTCGCAGCGTGGCCCCGGGGGACGGGCCGGCGCGGGGGTGGGCGGTCCGGGAATCAGGGCGCGTCCGCCCCACCGTCTGCACCGGGTGTGTCGGGTGCGTCTGCCGTACCGGGTGTGTCAGGTGCGCCGGCGGCCAGATCCGCGGTGATGCCCTGGGAGGCGGTGCGCAGGGCGCCGACGAGGGCCTCCGTGGGCGGGCGGCGCACGGTGTCGACGACGATGCCCAGTGCGGCGGCGGCCGTGCCGCTCGCGTCGAAGACCGGCACGGCCAGGCTGGAGGTGCCCGCCACCATGTGCCCGGAGAGGTGGGCGAGCTCGTTGCGGCGGATGTGGACGAGCATGGCCCGCAGGCGCGCCGGGTCCGTGATCGTGTGCTCGGTGACCGCCCGCAGCGGGCGGGCCAGGTAGGCGTCGCGCACGCGCGCCGGCTGCCGGGCCAGCAGGACCAGGCCCGCCGCCGAGGCGTGGGCCGGCAGGCGCCCGGCCACCGCCCCGATGTTCGGCACGGCGCCGGGGGCGGAGAGCCGCTCGAGGTAGAGCACCTCGGATTCGCGGAGGATCGCGAGGTGCGTGTGCTCGCCGACGAAGCGCTGCACCCGGGCCATGTGGGGCCGGGCCACGCGGCCCAGCTCCATCGTGTCCGAGGCGCGGTTGGCCAGCTCCCACATGCCCACGCCCACGCGCAGCCGGCCGTCGGCATCGCGGCTGAGCAGCTCGTAGGCCATGAGCTGGGAGACGATGCGGTAGGCCGTGGAGGCGGGCAGCTGGGCGCGGGCCGCTAGCGCCTCGGGCGTCAGCGAGGGGTGGGCGTGGTCGAACGCGGAGAGGATGCGCACGATCCGCGCGAGCATCGAGTCGCCGGCCATGCGGTCCTCCCTTGGCTGGGGCGGCTGGGGCAGCTGGAGCCGCGCGGCGGCGGTCTCCGGCCGCGCCGCCCGGTGCGCCGTGCGCGGCGGATCAGTGCTGGGCTTCGGCGCTGTGGGCGATCGCGTCGAGGATGACGTGGGCGACGTGGGAGTCCTTGAGCGCGTAGATCGCCTCGCGCCCGGAGCGCTCGACGTCGACGAGGTGCAGGCCGCGCAGCAGCTTGAGGTGCTGGGAGACGAGCGGCTGGGACAGGCGGGTCTCGTCGACGATGTTCGACACGGACGACTCGCCCTGGCACAGGACCAGGAGGATGCGCAGGCGCGACGGCGTGGCCAGGGCCTTGAACACCTCGGCGGTGCGGGCCACCGAGGCATCGGAGGCAAGGCTCGCACCGTGGAGCCGGACGGCATCGGCCGCGGCGTGCGCGTGCGGGGCGGAGTCGGCGCCCGCCGCGGGGGCGGAATCGGGCGCAGAGGGGACGGAGTCGGCGGTGCTGGGGGCGGGGGACGGCGTGGTCATAGCGGAATTCTAGCCCGCCGCCCCTGGTGGGCCGCCGAGTCCGCGGCGGGGCTCACCGGATGATGGGCGCCCGCCTCTCCTTGTCGTAGAGGGCGGTGGCGAGCGCCTCCCACTTGGCATAGGCGTGCGGGTAGGCGGAGCGCTGCACCCGCTGGCCGGCATCGTTCTTCGTCATGGTGCGCCAGCCCTTGATCTGGCGCAGGCCGCGGTTGTCCGAGCCGCGCTCCACGCCGTAGAACGCGCGGGCGGCGTAGCGCGGGTCCTGCAGCTGGCGCTTCGTGCCCCACCCCTGGGAGGGCCGCTGCTGGAACAGCCCCACCGAGTCGCGGTCGCCGTGGTCGAGGTTGTGCAGCGTGGACTCCTGGAGTGCGACCATGAGCGCGATGATCATGCCCTCGCGCCCCACGCCCGTGGGCCGCCCCACGCCGATGATGGTGCGGGCATTGGCACGCTGCGCGCGATCGAGCAGGCCGGGGTCGTCCGGATTCGCCTCGGCGCTCGGGGCCTGTGGGCCGTCCCCGCCCGGCGGGGCGATCATCCAGACGGTCCCCGCGACGACGAGCGCCAGGGCGCACACGACAGCGGTGCCCACGGTCAGCGAGCGGACCGCCCTGCGCCGGCGAGCGCGGCGCTGCTCCCGGGCGCGGGCGGCGGCGCGGGTGCGCGGCGCAGGAGGGCGCGAGGAGGACGGCATGGGCCCCAGTCTACGAAGGCGGCCGGGGCGCCCGCGGCGGCTCAGGCCGAGGCGATGAGGCGGTCGGCCGTGCGCGCCCACTTGGCGTAGGCGCGCGGGTAGGCCGAGCGCTGCACGCGCTGGGCGGCGGTGCCGTGGGACATCCTCTTCCAGCCGCGGATCTGCAGCAGCCCGTGGTTGCGGGTGCCCTTCGTGACGCCGTAGAAGGCGCGCGAGGCGTAGACGGGGTCGCGCAGCTTCGAGCGCTTGCCCCAGCCCTGGGAGGGCCGCTGCTGGAAGAGGCCCACGGAGTCGCGGTCACCGCGGTTGAGGTTGCGCAGCGAGGACTCCTGCAGGGCCGCCATGAGGGCGATCTTGATCCCGCGGGTGGGGACCCGGTGCTGGCGGCCCACCGCGATGATCGTGCGCGCGTTCTTCACCTGCGCGCGGGTGAGATTGCGCGGGGGCGCCGGCTTCTTCGCGGCCTTCTGCGCCGTGGCCGTGGAGGACGCCTGCGCGTGGTGGGCGGTGTGGCGGGTCGCGTTGGCCGCCTCGGCGGGGCCGGAGGGAGCCGCGGCAAGCATGCTTGCCGCCAGCAGGCCGGTGGTCAGCGCCGTGGCGGGGAGGGTGCGGGTCAGTCGCATGGGCGGGTGCTCGCTTCGTGGGGGAAGGGTCCGTGAAGGGTGACTCGGTTCACGACCCTAGCGGAGTGCCGCCCGAAGCGGAAGCGATCGGCCCAGGTGGTGGGCCCGTTGGACGACCGCGACGGGGGCGGGCCGGTGATGGCCCGCCCCCGCCGCTGCTGTCCGCGGGAAGGCATTCGGGGTGCGGGGCTCCGGGGAGCGCTGCCCCTCAGGACCCGCTGCCCCAGAGCCCGTTGCCCCCAGAGTCCGCTGCCTCAGAGTCCGTTGAGGCGGTACGGCACGTAGGAGCTGTCCTGGTCGTAGGGGAACGCGATGTCCCGCGCGGCCGTGCCCGTTCGCCCCGCCTGCTCGATGCCGTGGTACTTCGTGTGGGAATCGTCGGCCCAGCCGTTGAAGATCGCCACGTGGCCGTTGGCGCCGCCCGTGCCCGGGCCGCCCTTGAGGAGGATGTCGCCCGGCTTGAGCTCGTCCTTCTTGATGGGGTGCGCCACGTCGGGCAGCGTCACGGTGCTGAGGCTGGACTTGAGCCCCCAGGCCATGGAGACGAATCCGGAGCAGTCCGCGCGGTACTGCTTGCCGTTCGGATCGGCCGCGGTGCGCTCCATGGAGTAGGGCACGGGGTCCTTCGCCCAGAAGTTCGCGCGCTCGATGATCGTCGCGCGGCGCTGTTCGGGGCTGGCCTGCGTCCCTGCCGTGGGCCAGGTGGGAGCCGTGGCCGTCGCCGAGGCGCCGCTCGCGTGAGCGCCGTGGCTCTCGTGCGCCTGGGCGGGGGCGGCGGCGAAGCCGGTGGCGACCACGGCCGCCGCGGCGCCGGTGAGGGTGAGAGTGCGCAGTGCGGTGTTCATGTCATTCCCCTTCGCGTCGATGGAGTGCTCTGACGGGTCGGGGCCCGCAGTTTCACGGCGGGCCGCCCATGGGCGCGCAGCGGCTCAGTAGTACTGCGTGAGGAGCTCGTCGGCCAGGCCCTCCCACTGGGCGTAGGCACTCGGGTAGGCGGACTTCTGCACGGCCTGCGCGGCGGCTGCGGGGTCCATCGACTCCCAGCCCTTGACCTGCAGCAGGCCCGGGTTGCTGCCGTCCTTGTTGACGCCGTAGAACGACTCGCTGGCGTAGACCGGGTCCTGGATCTGCTGCGGCGTGCCCCAGCCGGTGGAGGGGCGCTGCTGGAACAGGCCCAGCGAGTCGCGGTCGCCGTAGTCGAGGTTGCGCAGCGTCGACTCCTGCTGCGCGGTCATGAGGGCGATCTTCACGCCCTGCTTGGGGATCTTGTTGTCCTTGCCCACCTTGATGATGGTCTTGACGTTGGCGACCTGCTCCGCGCTGAGGTCGCTGACGCTCTGGGCGCTCGCCTGCGGATGTGCCTGGGCGTGCGCCTCGACGGGCTGGCTTCCCTCCGTGGCCTGGGCCGGCATGGAGCCGAACACCCCGGCGGTGAGGATTCCGGCGGAGAGGGCGGTCGTCATGGCGATGCGTGAGAACTTCATGGTCTTTCTTCGCTCCTGTCGATGGCGGTCTCTTCTTCGGATGCCCCCGGTGCGGCGACAGCCAGCGTGCAGCGTGTCGCAGGTGCAGATGCGCTGGCGTTGCGACGTGTGCGGCGCATCTGCCGCGTCCGAGGTGCACTACCAACGTGGCAAGACGGAGCGGTGCCCGGCAACCGGATCCGGCTGGCAGGACGATCACCGCGAGCTGGGCGCGCCCTGAGCCCGCGCCTCGGCGGCGGGTAGGGGGGAGGGGTATGCCGGCCAGCCCTGGCCCGCCCCTTCGCGGATTCCCAGGAACAGGGCGGATTGTGTGCGCCGGACGCGTGAGACGCGCGGAGAATTCTCCGCGCGTCTCACGTGGTGAGTTCGGATTTCGGCGCGCTCACCTGGGGTTGGACTCGTATTGCGGCTCAGTTGGCCGGGCGTTCACCCGTCGTGCTGGCCAGTACCTCGCGCAGTCCGTCGAGCACCGCCGGATCCTCGATGGTCGAGGGGACCACGACGTCGGCCCGCCCGTCGGCGAGCTCGCGCATCGTCTTGCGCAGGATCTTGCCCGAGCGGGTCTTCGGCAGCGCCGGCACGAAGTCGATGCGTTTGAGCGCGGCCACCGGGCCCACCTGCTCGCGCACTCGGGCGACGAGCTCGTCGCGCAGCGCCTGCGCGTCGGACTCGGCGGCCTGCCCGCCGCCCAGCACGACGAGCGCCCTGGGGACTTGGCCCGTCGTGGGATCCTCCACCCCGATCACCGCGCACTCGGCCACGGCGGGATGGGAGGCCAGCGCCGCCTCCATGGTGCCGGTGGACAGGCGGTGGCCGGAGACGTTGATGACGTCGTCCGTGCGGCCCATGACGTAGACGTAGCCGTCCTCGTCGACCATGCCGCCGTCGCCGGAGAGGTAGTAGCCGTCGAACGCGGAGAGGTAGGACGAGACGTAGCGCTCGTCGTCGCCCCACACCGTGGCCATGGTGCCCGGGGGCAGGGGCAGCCGGACGACGACGAGGCCCTCCGTGCCCGCCGGGACGGGCTCGCCGGCGGCGTCGAGCACCTCAATCGCATAGCCGGGCACCGGCTTCGTGGGCGAGCCCGGCTTGAGGGGGAATGTGCGCAGGCCGATGGGGTTCGTCGCAATCGGCCAGCCCGTCTCCGTCTGCCACCAGTTGTCGATGACGGGGATGTCGCGGCCCGTGGCCTCCTTGAGCTTCTGCGTCGTCCACTCGTAGGTGCCCGGGTCGAGGCGCTCGCCGGCCATGAACCACGCGCGGATGCTCGACAGGTCGTGGCTCTTCATGAACTCCCCGTCCGGGTCCTCCTTGCGGATGACGCGCATGGCGGTCGGGGCGGCGAAGAAGACGTTGGCGCCGTGGTCGGCGATGACGCGGAAGAACGTGGAGGCATCGGGCGTGCCGATCGGCTTGCCCTCGAACAGCACGGTCGTGACACCGGCCAGCAGCGGGCCGTAGACGATGTAGGAGTGCCCTACGACCCAGCCCACGTCGGAGGCAGTGAACATCGTGTCGCCCGGCCGCAGGCCGAACAGGTGCGGCATGGACCACGCGAGCGCGGTCGCATAGCCGCCGGAGTCGCGCACGATCCCCTTGGGCTTGCCCGTGGTGCCCGAGGTGTAGAGCACGTAGAGCTCGTCCGTGGACCGCACCGTCGTGCAGGGCGCGCCTTCCGGGGTGGCCGCCATGAGCTCGGCGAAGTCGAGGTCGAAGCCCGCGCGCAGCTGCGCGGGTGCCTGCGGGCGCTGGACGACGACGCTGAACTCGGGCTTCGCCTCGGCGAGCTCGATGGCGCGGTCGAGCAGCGGCTTGTACTCGATGACGCGGGTGCGCTCGATTCCGCACGAGGCGGAGACGACGGCCCGGGGTGCGGTGTCGTCGATGCGCACCGCGAGCTCCTTGGCGGAGAAGCCGCCGAAGACCACGGAGTGGATGGCGCCCAGCCGCGCGCACGCGAGCATCGTGATGACCGCCTCCGGGATCATGGGCATGTAGATGATGACGCGATCGCCCTTGGCCACGCCGCGGTCGGCCAGCGCGCGGGCGAAGCGGGCGGTCAGGTCGGTGAGCTCGGCGTAGGTGTAGGTGCGCTGGGTGCCGGTGACCGGGGAGTCGTAGACGAGGGCTGCGTCGTCGCCGCGGCCCGCTGCGACGTGGCGGTCGAGGGCGTTGTAGCAGACGTTGAGCTCGCCGTCGGGGAACCAGCGGTAGATGGGCGCGCGGGTGTCGTCGAGGGCTCGCGTGGGCGCCTTCACCCAGTCGATCGCGGCGGCGGCCTCGAGCCAGTAGCGCTCGGGGTCCTCCGCCGCCGCGCGGGCGGCGGCCTCGTAGGGGTCCTCGGCGGGGGTGGGGGTCTGAGCGGTGCGCTGGTCGGCCATGATGCCCTCCGTGCAATCGACGGTGATGTGCTTCACACCATTGTGGCGCACGCGGGGGCCGGGCGGGTCGTCCTTCTCCGGCGGCAGGCGGCCCGGGTCTCAGTCCTGGGTGGCCTCCGGGGGCAGCGGCGGGGCGGGCATGGGCTCGGCGTTCGGGCCGTGCCCGCGACGGTAGACCATGACGGTGCGCTCGAAGGCGCACACCACCTCCGCGCGCTGGTTGTAGCCCTCCGTCTTGACGGTGACGATGCCCAGGGTGGGCCGTGACTGCGATTCCCGCACGCTGAGCACCGTGGAGCGCGAGTGGATCGTGTCGCCCTCGAACACTGGGGCCGGCAGCGTGATCCGATCCCAGGCGAGGTTGGCGAAGACGTTCTGCGACACATCGGTCACGCTCTGGCCGGTCACGAGCGCCACCGTGAACGTCGAGTCGACGAGCGGTTTGCCGAACTCCGTCTTCTTCGCGTATTCGCGGTCGAAGTGGACGGGCGCCGTGTTCTGGGTCAGCAGGGTGAACCAGATGTTGTCGGTCTCCGTGACGGTGCGGCCCAGCGGGTGCTCGAAGACGTCGCCCACGGCGAAGTCCTCGAAGTACCGGCCCTGCCATCCGCGGTGAACGGTCATGGTGTGTCCTCTCATGCTGCGGCCCGGTCCGGGCCTGGGCAGTGGGGTCAATGGGGGTTGTGGAACCGGTGTGCGGCCGGGTCCTGCGGTTCCGCGCCCGAGGTGCGGCCAGCGGGCCCGGGCACGCACCTCGGGCGCGGTGGGGCTCAGACCCGGTTGCGCGCGATGAGCTGCTTGGCGATGACGTCGAGCTGGATCTCGTTCGTGCCCTCGCCCACGATCATGAGCGGGGCGTCGCGGTAGTAGCGCTCGACCTCGAACTCGGTGGAGTAGCCGTAGCCGCCGTGGACGCGGATGGCGTCGAGCGCGACCTCGGCGGCGGTCTCGGAGGCGATGTACTTCGCCATGCCCGCCTCCATATCGACGCGGCCGCCGCCGTCGAGCGTGCGGGCGGCGTGGAGGACGAGCTGGCGGGCGGCCTCGAGCTTGGCGGCCATGGCGGCCAGCCGGTGGCCCACCGCCTGGTGCTTCCAGATGGGCCTGCCCATCGACTCGCGCTCCTGGGCGTAGCGCACCGCGTCGTCGAGCGCTGCCTGGCCCACCCCGATCGACCGGGAGGCCACCTGCAGGCGGCCGGTCTCGAGGCCCGTCATCATCTGCGCGAAGCCGTGGCCCTCCTCGGCGCCCAGCAGGGCGGTGGCGGGGACCCGGAAGTCCGTGAAGCTGAGCTCACAGCTCTCGACGCCCTTGTAGCCGAGCTTGGGCAGGTCGCGCGAGACCTCGAAGCCCGGGCCCTTCTCCACGAGCAGGACGGACACGCCGCGATGGCGCGGCTGGGCCTGCGGATCGGTCTTGACGAGGAGGGCCACGAGGTCGGAGCGGCGGGCATTCGTGATCCACGTCTTCGAGCCGTTGATGACGTAGTCGTCGCCGTCGCGGGCGGCGACGGTGCGGATCGCCTGGAGGTCCGAGCCGCCCCCGGGTTCTGTGAGCGCCATCGTGGCGCGCAGCTCGCCCTCGGCCATGCGCGGCAGATAGGCATCCTGCTGCTCCTGCGTGCCGAAGGCCTGGATGAGCTTGGCGACAACCGAATGGCCGCCCATCGCACCGGCCAGCGACATCCAGCCGCGGGCCAGCTCGGCGGTGATGAGAGCGTAGGCCTCCGCGGAGACGCCGCCGTAGCCCCACGGCTCCGCGATCGCGAGGCTGAAGATGCCCATCTCCTTCATCTTCTCGATCCACGCCTCCGGGTACTCATTGGCGTGCTCGACCGCATTCACGTTCGGCCGCACCTCGTGGTCGACGAACGACCTGACGGTGTCGATCATCGTCTGCTCTTCGGATGCGATCACGGTGTCTCCTTCGACGGCGCGGGAACTGCGGGTCCCTGGGGCAACCGTAGAGCAGGCACTGCAGCGCCGCGCGGAGGTCCGCGGGCCGGGCGGCGCGGGAGGCGCCCGCCGCGGCTAGCTGCCGCTGCCCGTGGCCGCGGGGCGCAGCTAGCCGTAGTGCTCGGCGAGCACGGCCATTCCCTGCTCGATGCTCACGGCCGGGGCCCAGCCGAGCACCTCGCGGGTGCGGCGCTGGTCGAACCAGTGCGCGGTGGACAGCTGCTCGGCGAGGAAGCGGGTGAGCGGCGGTTCGTCGTCGTGCTCGCGCAGGTTCCACACCCGCTCCACGGCCCCGCCTGCCTCCTGCGCCAGGCGGGCCGGCAGCCGCAGGCGGGGCGCCGGTGCGCCGCCTGCCAGGGCGATGCGGGTGAGGAGCTCGCCGATGGGCCGCGGCTGGCCGTTCGTCACGACGAGGGACTCGCCGTGGGTGCGCTCGACTGCGCGCAGCGCCGCCACGATCGCATCGACAGCGTTGGCGGCGTAGAGCGTGTCCACGAGCATGAGGCCCGAGCCGAGGATCGGCAGGCGCCCGGCGCGGGCACGGTCGATGATCCGCTCGGTCAGCTGCGCGTCACCGGGGCCCCACATAAGGTGCGGGCGCAGCACGAGGACGGGGAAGTCCGGGCCGTCGGCGGCCAGGGCGAGGAGCTCGCCGGCGGCCTTCGTGCGCGCGTAGTCCCCGCGCGCCCGGGCGGGATCGGCCGGCCCCGCGGGCTCGCCGATGATCGAGGACCCCGCATGCGCCACGGACGGCGAGGAGATGTGGACCATCCGGCCCACCCCCGCTGTGCGCGCGGCAGCGAGGACCGTGCGCGTGCCCTCGACGTTCACCCGGTCGAAGTCCGCAGCGCTGCCGGCCATCGAGACCTTCGCGGCCAGGTGGATGAGCGCGTCCTGACCGCGCACCGCCTGCTCAACCGCCTCGCGGTCGGTGACCGAGCCCAGCACGTCGCGCGCGCCGTCCGCCCCCGAGGGGCGGCGCTGGAGCGTCGTCACCTCGTGCCCGGCGGTCAGGAGCGCCCGCGCCGTCGAGGAGCCCAGCAGGCCCGAGGCGCCCGTCACCAGGACCCTCACAGCGCGCCCCCGGCCAGCGCCTCGGCGGCCCAGCGGGCCAGGCGCGAGCGGTCGATCTTCGAGTTGTGCCGGATGTCGGTGGGGAACTCGCGGGCGACGAGCACCGCCGCCACGTCGAGGCCCAGGGCTGCGAGGGCCGCGGCGCGCACCGCATCGGCGAGCTCGAGGGGGGCTAGGCCCGGGTGCAGGCCCTGGGCCGGGTTCGGCTCGAGGACGCACACGATCGCCTGCGTGCCCACCGGCCCCACGCCCACGGCCGCCGAGCGCAGCACGCCGGGCAGCTCGTCGACGATCGCCTCGAGGCCCGCGGGGCCGATCGGCCCGCCCGGGGCCGTGATGACGTGCTGCAGGCGCCCCTCGAGCCACAGCCTGCCCGCGGCGTCGAGGTGGCCGATGTCATTGGTCCGGTGCCGCTGGGCGCCGGGGCCCGCACCGGCACCGGCGTCCGAATCCTCGGCAGCGCTGCCATCGCGGGCCGACTGCGCCTGCGTATCCCACAGCCGGTCGTAGCCGTCCTTGACGTGGGGTGCGGCCACGACGACCTCGCCCAGCACGCCGGCGGCATCGGCGCCGGACAGCAGCGAGGCGGCGGCGGTGCCGTCCATGGTCAGCGGTGCGATGGTCAGCTCCACGCCGGGAATGGGGGTGCCCACGCACACGCCGTGCTCGCCGGACTCGGCCGCCTGGGCGACGCCGGGCCGGTCGATGTCGGTGAGCAGCAGCCCCTCCGTCATGCCGTAGGGGGAGTGCAGCTGGGCGGCCGGGAAGACCTGGGCCACCGCGTCCATGAGGCTCAGGGGGACGGGGGCCCCGGCGGAGAGCACGAGTTCGACGCGCCCGCACGCGGCGCGCTGGCCGGCGGTGAGGTCTGCGGCCGTGGCGACGACGTTGGCGAAGGCCGCGGGCGAGGCGAAGACCATCGTGCAGTCCCCGGCGGCCACAGCATCGGCCAGGGCGGCGGCGGTGAGCGTGCGCGGTTTCGTCACGGACATGTCCGGGGTCACCGACGTCGCGCCGATTCCCGGCCCCAGCAGGGCGAACGGCGGGAAGCCGGCGACCAGACCGGTGCCGGGCCGCACGCCGAAGTGGCCGGCGAGCAGGCCCGCGAGCGCGCCCAGGCTGCGGTGGGTATAGCGCACGCCCTTCGCCGGGCCCGTCGAGCCCGAGGTGAAGAGGATGGCCGCGTCGTCGTCGAGGCCCGGCGTGGCGATCGGCCCGTCCGGGGTGTCGCGCACGAGGGCGGTGAGGCTCGTCTCGACGCGCAGCGCCCTGCCGGGGAGCGCCCCGAGCGGGCGCACGGAGACGCGCCGGCCCGGCCAGCCCGCCGCGCGGGCCAGAGTCAGCCCGGGCACCTCGCCGATGATCCACTGCGGATCCGCCGCGCGGATGGCCCGCGTCATGCCCGCCGGGCCCAGGCCGGCATCGGCGACGACGGCGACACCGCCGGCCTTGAGCACGCCGTACGCGGCGGCGGTGAGGTCATTGCCCGGCGTCACGAGCAGGCTCACCCGGTCCCCGCGGCGCAGGCCGGCCAGCTGCAGGCCGCGCGCGATCCGGTCGACGACGAAGGACAGGTGGGCCCAGCTGACCGTCTGCGCGGGCGTGCGCGACATGTCGACGCTGGCCGGCGAGCCATCCTGGGCGCGGGCGTCGAGGGCGTCGAAGATGAGGCGCGCGCCGTCGCCCGGCGCGGGGGCGCCGTCCGACGATGCGTTCTGCGCCCCGTCCGCGCGAGCAGGGGCGTGGGATCGACCGGCGGGGAAGCGGTGGCGCAGCCAGCGCAGGATCGTGGCCGCGTAGTCGACGTCCTCGGCCAGCAGGTGGGACGTCGTCTCGAAGCGGTGGACGTCGGCCTGGGGCAGCCGCGCGCGCAGGTCGCGCAGGTAGCGCTCCTGGAAGACCGGGTCCTTGGGCCCCCAGAGGATGAGCGCCGGGACGTCGAGTCCGGCGATTTCCTCGCCCAGCCGCTGGAGCTCCCGGTAGGAGGGGTGGCGCTCGTTGACGGGAATGTCCGCGACGAAGGCGCCCACACCGCCGCGCAGCGCGCGGGCGCAGTAGGGCAGCCGGTAGGCGCGGGCGAGGGCCGGGTCGAGCCGGTCGGCCAGCTCCAGGGTCACGCGGATGAAGGCATCGGTGAGGACGGTGGAGGCCGGCAGCAGGGGTCCCGCCAGGGCCGCGCGCAGCGCGGCCGGGATCGGCTCGCCCTCGGGCTGGTGGACGGCGGTGTTGAGCGTCAGGGCACCCGCCACGCGCGCCCGGTTGCGGGCGGCCCACGTCAGCGAGAGCACCCCGCCCCAGTCGTGGCCGAGCGTGACGACGGGGTGGGCGCTGACCGCGGGCGCCTCGGCGGCCCCGGAGACGGCGTCCGAACCGGGCACCTCGGCGAGGAGCTGCGTGACGACGGCATCGAAGTCGGCCACCCGGTCGGCGATGCGCCGCCAGTCGCCGGTGCGGGGCGCGGGCAGCGCCGGGTGGGCGAGGCGCTCGGAGAAGCCCATCTCCAGCTGATCGGGGGCGATGACGCGCCACACGCGCTCCCCGGCCGCCGCGGCGGCGGGCGCCGCGGCCACGGTCGCGGCGGCCAGTCGGCGCCACAGATAGGACCAGGTGGGGTTGCCGTGAAGGGCGAGGATCGTGCCGGTGGGCTCGATGCCCTGCGCGCGCAGCGCGGGCAGGGTGTCGAGCACGTGGAAGGTGCGCACGCCGTCCGCGCACGCCGCGCCCACCAGCCTGGACCACTGCGGATCCCACTCGGGCAGCTCCGGGGGAAGGGTCGCAGGGCGGGCGGGCGAGGCCGTCACCAGACGATCTCCGTCATCGCTGTGTTGAGCCCCGAGCCCACGCCCATGCACAGGACGCGCTCGCCGGGCGCGAGCGTCTCGACCTCGCGGGCCAGCGTGATGGGCAGTGAGGCCGGGCCGACGTTGCCCAGGTAGGGGTAGGTCGTGGGGATGCGGTCGGGGTTGAGGCCGGCGGCCTTCGTGATGGAGTTCGTGTGGATGTTGGAGACCTGGTGCATGACGTAGCGGTCCATGCTCTGCCAGTCCCAGCCGTCCTCGTGCGCCTCCGTCCACGCCTCGGTCACGAGCTTCATGCCGTTCTTCAGCAGCCCGTCGGCGTCGGTGAACATGCCGTCGTGGTCGCCCACGCACAGCTCGTGGTTCCACGTGGCCGCGCGGGTCACGCCGCCCCTGATGCGGTGGCCCTCCGGGTGCTTGGAGGCCGGGCCCAGCACGGCGCCCGCGGCCCCGGAGCCCAGCGTCAGCGAGGCGAACTCGTTGAGGTACTCATCGCGCGTGATGCCCTCGCGGGACAGGCGGGCGAGCGTGGCCTGCTGGACCCGCGAGGCGTCCTCGGCGGCGACGATGAGCGCGTACTCGATCTGGCCGGAGTCGATCATCGTGGCCGCCACGGTCATGGCGTTGACGAAGCCCAGGCACGCGTTGGCGATGTCGAAGTTCATGGCGGCCGGGCTCAGCCCGATCCCGTTGTGCACCGCGACGGCCACGGAGGGCTCGAGGTTCTCGCGGGTGACGGACGCGTTGATCATGAGGCCGATCTGCTCCGGCTCGATGCCGGCGGCGGTGAGCGCGCGGCGTCCGGCCCGCGCCGCTCCGGCGACGAAGTCATGCGGGTGGTCCCAGTTGCGGCGGGCTTCGACGCCGGCCACGCGCTGGAGGAGCGCGTTGGGCAGGCGCAGGCGCTCGAGCGTGCTGTGCAGCTGCGCGTCGAAGGACTCGGAGGTGACCTCATTGGGTGCGGTGACCTCTGCGATGCCGAGCAGGGCCACATCGTCGTGCCGGAAAGTCGTGTTGCCGTTCAATGAGCGTCCATTCGATTGTCTGCACGGCCGTGCGCGGTGCGGTGCCAGGGGGATCGCGGCGCGTCTGCACGGTTTGAAATCCGCAGACAATCGTACCGCCGCGCGCCGCCGCGGCTCACAGCGGGAGTTCAGGGGTGCTGGCCGGGCCCGAGGCGCGGCGCCGGCGGGCTGCTGACGTCGCCGCCGGCGAGCGGCGAGCGCCCTGGCCGGCTCAGGCCTTGTCCGTCGCCTCGGAGCCGAGGAAGGCCAGCACGCGCTGCCACAGGACGCCGGCCTGCACCGGGTCGTACTCCGGGTTCGTGGGGTCGGCGAACAGGTGGCCGGCGCCGGGGTAGACGAAGTGGGCGGCATTCGCTCCGGCGCGGGCGGCGGACTCGACGAGCAGCTCCGGGGCGCCCCCGTCGATCCACGGATCGTCGACGCTGTGGTGGATCTGCAGCGGCGCGCTCTCCTGCCAGCTCGTGAGCTTGGGGACGCCCCCGGCGTGGAAGAGCAGGGCGCCAGCCGCGCGCGGATCGCGCTTGCCCATGGACTGGGCGATCGCGGCGCCCAGCGAGAACCCGCCGAAGACCAGGCGGGCATCGCGGACCTCGGCGGGCAGCTCGTCCAGGGCCGCCGAGGCGCGCTGGGCAAGGACCGGGAACGTCACCTCATCGCGGTGGGCGGTGCCCTCCTCCGCGCTGTCGAAGGTGCGGCCCTCGTAGTAGTCAGGGATGAAGACCCGGTGGCCCTCGTCCTCGAGGACCTGGGCCATGGCGCGCATGCCGTCGTTGAGGCCGAGCGCGGAGTGGAAGAGTACGACGTTGGACATGGGGCCATCATCGCCTGCGCGGCGGTCTTGGGCAAGGCAGCGGACGGCGGGGTGCGGAGTACGCTGAAATCATGCCCCCGCTCTCCGCGCTCGCCCCGGCCGCCGCTGCGGCCAGCCGGCGCGCCGCCGTGGCCGATGGGCGCACCACCGCAAACGAGGAGCGCACCGTCGCGGGCGCCGGCGCCTGCGGGGCGGCGCCATGACCGCTGCCGTCATCCTCATCGCGGTTGCCGCGGTCTTCGTCGGCTCGACGCTCCAGCGGCTCTCCGGCACCGGGGTGGGCCTCGTCGTCGCGCCCACGCTCGCTCTGGCCATGGGTCCGCACGTGGGTGTCTTCGTGGCGAACTCGACGACCGTGATCTCCGGGTTCCTCATCATGCTCGCGGTCATCCGCGAGGTGGACTGGAAGCGCTTCTGGATCCTGGCGGTCTGCGCAGCCCTCGGGGCATTTCCGGCGGCGCTCCTGGTCCGCGACCTCTCCAGCGCGTGGCTCAACATCGTCGTCGGGGCGGTGGTGCTGTTCGCTCTCGCCCTGACGTTCGGGATGCCGCGCCTGCCGCGGCTGACGTCCTCGGCGCTCACGGCCGCGGCCGGAATCGTGGGCGGCTTCCTCAACACGAGCGCCGGCGTGGCCGCCCCGGCCATGGTCATCTACGCCCGCTTCGCCCGCTGGGAGCAGCGGTCCTTCGCCGCGACCCTCCAGCCCACGTTCATGACGATGGGCATCCTCTCCGTGGCCGCGAAGCTCAGCGTGGGCGCCACGACGATCGACCAGCTGCCGCCGTGGTGGCTGCTGCCCATCATCGTGATCACCGTGCTGCTCGGCATCTGGCTGGGCGGCCGGCTCGCCCGCCGGGTGCCGGCCCCGCAGGCGCGCCGCCTGGCGATCGCACTCGCCGGCCTGGGCGGCGCCGTGGCGATCGTGCGCGGTGCGCTCATGCTGGTCGCCTGAGCGCTCGGGCTAGGCTCCGGAGAACTCCGCGGCCAGGCGCGCGGTCCCCTGCGCCACCAGGGTGACGTCGGCCCCCACGAGCACGAACGAGGCGCCGGCGCGCGCATAGCGGCGCGCTGCCTGCGGGTCGAACGCGTTGACCCCGGCAAACGCACCGGCCCCCACCGCTGCCGCGATGGCCGACTCCACCGCTGCCACGACCTCGGGTGCGCCCTGCTGGCCGATGAGCCCCAGGTCCGCCGCCAGGTCGGCGGGGCCCATGAAGACGCCGTCGATGCCCTCGACTCCCGCGATCTGCCCGGCCGCCTCCAACCCGGCCCTGCTCTCGAGCTGGACGATCACGCTCACGTGCTCAGCTGCGGTCGTCAGGTAGTCCGGCACCCGGTTCCAGCGGGCGGAGCGGGCGAACGCGGCACCCACCCCGCGCATCCCCGCCGGGGGATACTGCGCGGCCGCGGCGATCGACCGCGCCTGCTCGACGCTGGAGACCATGGGCACGACGATGTTCTGCGCACCCAGGTCCAGGACCTGCTTGATGACGACCGGGTTATCGCTCGGCAGCCGCACGGCCGCCGCGATGTCGCAGGCCGAGGCCGCCCACAGCTGGGCCTGCACATCCTGCAGCGAGGCCGGGGAGTGCTCCATGTCGATGAGCATCCAGCCCAGCCCGGAGCCCGCCGTGATCTCCGCGAGCGCCGGCGAGCCCGAGCACACCCAGGCCCCGAACAGCGTCCCGCCGTCCGGCAGCGCGGCCAGCCGGGCGCGCAGCGTGGAGCTCAGGAGAAGCGGCACGTCACGACCCCCAGCGGCC
Source organism: Brevibacterium rongguiense (assembly GCF_009857845.1). Lineage (GTDB taxonomy): Bacteria > Actinomycetota > Actinomycetes > Actinomycetales > Brevibacteriaceae > Brevibacterium > Brevibacterium rongguiense. Next base: position 19,118 of record NZ_WWEQ01000013.1, read on the forward strand.
CGTAGTCGGCGAAGAACGTGTCGCCGGGCACCGCCGCCACCGGTCGCGTGAACGAGCCCGCCAGCACGAACTCCCCGGCCTCCAGGCGCTCGCCGTGCACCGCCAGGCGGTTGGCCAGCCAGGCGACGCCGCGGGCCGGATCGCCCAGCACGCCGCCGGCCACACCGGTCTCCTCGATGCCCTCGTTGCGGAAGAGCATGGCGGCGGCCCAGCGCAGGTCGATGTCCGCCGGGTCCACGGCGCGCCCCCCGGTGACCACCGCACCGAGTGCCGCGTTGTCGCTGATCGTGTCGACGATCGAGCGCCCGTCCATCTCCACGCGGCTCGAGAGGATCTCCAGGGCGGGCACGACGTACTCGGCGGCGCGCAGCACGTCGACGGCCGTGGCGTCGGGCCCCTCGACCGGGGAGCGGAGCACGAAGGCGAGCTCCACCTCGATGCGCGGGTTGGAGAACCGCGCGTGGTCGACGACGGTGCCGGACTCCCAGATCTGGTCGCCGAAGACCGTGCCGTAGTCCGGCTCGTCGATTCCGACGGCCTGCTGCATGGCCTTCGACGTCAGGCCGATCTTGCGCCCTGCCGGCCGGCGGCCCGCCGCGGCCTGCCGGGCGCGCCATTCGCCCTGCACCGCGTACGCATCGGCCACGGTCATCCGGGGGTGCGCCCGGGTGGGGCGCTTGCCCACGGTGCCGCGCGCCTCGGCGTCGGCGATCGCGTCCGCGATCGCGTGCAGCTGGCTGGCCGTCAGTGTCGTCTCCACGTGCGTCTCCTCGTTCACAGCTGGTGGCCCAGCTTGTACTCGCCCTGCTTCCAGGATGGCATCGGGGCGTCCTCGTCGGGGCGCGTGTAGGAGAACCCGTCCGCGCCGATCGTAACCTCGAGTTCGCTGTCGTCGCGGCGCTGTGTGAGCGCCACCGGCCGGCCGCCGAGGTCGAGGACGGGGGTGGCCTGCGTGTACCAGCTGGGCACGACCGGGTTGCCCCAGAAGTCCCGGCGCTGGTTGTCGTGGACGTCCCACGTGACGACGGGGTTGTCCGGGTCGCCCGTGTAGTAGTCCTGCGTGTAGATCTCCACGCGGTGGCCATCGGGGTCGCGCAGGTAGAGGTAGAAGGCGTTGGACACGCCGTGGCGGCCCGGTCCCCGCTCGATCCGGTCGGACTGGCGCAGCGCGCCCAGCCGGTCGCAGATGGCCAGGATGTTGTGCTTCTCGTGGGTGGCGAACGCCACGTGGTGCAGGGCCGGCCCGGCACCACCGGTCAGGGCGGTGTCGTGGACCGTGGGCTTGCGGCGCAGCCACGCTGCGTACACGGTGCCCGCGGTGTCCTGGATGTCCTCGGTCACCCGGAAGCCCAGGTCCTCCATGAACGCGACAGCGCGCGGCACGTCCGGCGTGACCTGGTTGAAGTGGTCGAGGCGCACGAGCGCACCCGGGCCGTGCCGGTCATAGGCCCACGCCAAGCGCTCGACGTGCTCGACGGCGTGGAAGAACTCGTAGGGGAAGCCCAGCGGGTCCTGCACGCGCACCGCATCGCCCACCCCCGGGGCGAAGCCCTCGCGGCGGCGCTCGACGGGGCAGTCGAGCTCCCGGTAGAACGCCTCGGCGCGGTCCACGTCTTCCGGGGAGCGCACGCGGAATGCGAACGCGGCGGTGGCGGCGACCGGGCCCTCGCGCAGGAGGAGGTTGTGGTGGATGAACTCGTCGAACGTGCGCAGCGCCACCCAACCAGGGCCCTCGGCCGTGACGACGAGGCCGAGCACGTCGGCGTAGAACGCGCCGGAGGCCGCGAGGTCGGTGACCTGGAGGTCGAGGTACGCGCAGCGCAGCACGTCCGGCGGCGGCGCCCCGGGCGTGGGCACCGGGTCCGCCGGCGCGGGGATGGGGTGTGAGGACATCGTCGTCTCCTTGCTGGCCGGCGTCAGCGGCGGCCGAGGCTGGGGTTGTGGACCTCGCCCAGGTTGATGTGGACGGACTGCTGATCGGTGTAGAAGTCCAGCGAGCGATAGCCGCCCTCGTGGCCCAGACCGGAGGCCTTGACGCCGCCGAACGGCGTGCGCAGATCGCGCACGTTGTTCGAGTTCAGCCACACCATGCCGGAGTCGATCGCCTGCGCGACGTTGTGCGCGCGCTTGAGGTCGTTCGTCCACACGTAGGCGGCCAGCCCGTACTTCGTGTCATTGGCCAGCGCGACTGCCTCGTCCTCCGTGTCGAACGGCGTGAGCGCGACGACGGGGCCGAAGATCTCCTCCTGGAAGATCCGCGCGTTGGGGGCGACGTCGGCGAAGACGGTGGGGGCGACGAAGTTCCCCTCGGGGAAGCCCTCGGCCCGGCCGCCGCCGGCCATGAGCCGGCCCTCGCTGCGGCCCAGCTCGATGTAGCCCATCACCTTGGCGAAGTGCTCGGGGTGGACGAGCGCGCCCACCTCCGTGGCCTCGTCATCGGGCATGCCCACGCGCACGCGCGCGGCCTGCGCCGCGTACTTGTCCACGAATTCGTCGTAGATCCCGCGCTGGACGAGGATGCGGCTGCCGGCGGTGCAGCGCTCGCCGTTGAGGGAGAAGACCCCGAAGACGGTGGCGTCGACCGCCGCGTCGACGTCCGCGTCGTCGAAGACGACGGCCGGGGACTTGCCGCCCAGCTCCATCGACATGCCCTTGAGGTGCTCGGCGCAGTTGGCGAAGATGAGCTTGCCGGTGGCGCTCTCACCGGTGAATGAGATGAGCGGGACGTCCGGATGCTTGACCAGCGCATCGCCGGCGGCCTCGCCGAACCCGTTGACGAGGTTGAACACTCCCCGGGGCAGCTCCGCCTCCGCGAAGATGCCCGCCCACAGCGAGGCGGAGAGCGGGGTGAACTCCGCCGGCTTGAGGACCACCGTGTTGCCGGCGGCCAGCGCGGGGGCGAGCTTCCAGCTCTCGAGCATGAACGGCGTGTTCCACGGCGTGATGAGGCCGGCCACCCCCTTGGGCTTGCGGTTGACGTAGTTGATCTGGCGGCCGGGCACCTTGTAGGCATCGTCGACCTGGGCCACGATGAGGTCCGCGAAGAACCGGAAGTTCTCCGCCGCGCGCCGCGCCTGGCCCAGCGCCTGGGAGATGGGCAGGCCCGAGTCGAAGGACTCCCACGCCGCCAGCGTCCGGTCGCGGGATTCGACGAGGTCGGCGATCCGGTGGAGGATCCGGGCCCGCTCGCGCGGGAGCATGCGCGGCCACGGCCCCTCCGCGAACGCCCGCGAGGCCGCGGAGACCGCCCGGTCGATGTCCGCCGCGGAGCCCGCGGCGGCCTGGACGTAGGCCTCGTTCGTCACGGGGTCGAGCACGTCGAAGCGGGCGCCGTCGGCCGCCTCCGCGCGCTCGCCGTCGATGTCGTGGCCGAGGAAGTCCGGCAGGTCGGCCGGGCGGCGCGGGCCGGCGGGCGCGCCTGCTGCGGGTGCGGGGGTCATGCGTGGCTCCTCGGTTGGGCGGGGCCGGCGGTGCCGCCGGCGTGGGGGCGGGAGTCCGCGGCGCTCCCACCGCGGGCCTGATAGGCGCGGAGGGTGGCGTGGCGGTGTCGGCGGGCGGCCAGCTCCAGGTCGAGCGGCTGGGCGCCGCCGACGATGAGCGCGAGGATCTCGTCGTGTTCGGCGACGGATTCGTGGGCGCGCTGCGGGATGAACGTGAACGTCGAATCGCGCAGCCCGCTCATCCGCGCCCAGCAGCGGTGGACGAGGTCGAGCAGCTCCGGATTGGGGCACGGCTCGAAAAGCACGGCGTGGAACTGCCGGTTGAGCAGGGTGAAGGCGTGCGGGTTGAGCTCGTCGAGCATGGCGCGCAGCTGCTCGTTGACGGCGGCGGCGCGCTCCAGGGCGCCTCGGCCCAACAGGGGCGCGGACAGCGCGGTGGCCGCGCCCTCGACGATGCCGAGGGTCTGCATGGTGTGCGCGTACTCCGCATCGTCGATGATCGCCACGCGGGCGCCCACGTTGCGCTCGAACTCGACCCGCCCCTCGGCCTCGAGGCGGCGCACGGCCTCGCGGACCGGCACGACGCTCATGTCCAGGCCGTCCGCGATGGGGCCGAGCACCAGCCGGTAGCCGGGGCCGAACACCCCGGCCTCGATCTGCTCGCGGATCCAGCGGTAGGCCGTCTCCGACTTGCTCACGGCGCTCATGCGCGACCAGCCGCGCTCTCCCCGGTGTCCCGCGCACCGTCCCCGGCCCCACCAGTACCGCCGGTGCCGCCGGCTCCGGGTGTGCCCATGCTCGCGTCGTCGCCGTCGCTGCCGCCGTCGTCGTTGCCCGCGCCCGAGGCGCGCTCGGCATCGTAGCGCGCCCGCCACTGCGCGTCCATGGGGAACAGGCCGTCCACCGGGTGGCCCTCGGCCACCCGCGCGGCGATCCAGGCGTCGGACTCCTCCTGGGCCAGCGCCGCGCGGGCGACCTCCTCGGCCAGGCGCGGCGGGATGACGATGGCGCCGTCGTCGTCGCCGACGATGACGTCGCCGGGCAGCACCGCGGCGCCGCCGCAGGCGATCGCGATGTCCGCATCCCACGGCACGTGGCACCGGCCCAGCACCGCCGGATGGGGGCCGGCGGTGAAGACGGGCACGCCGATCGCGCGCACCTGATCGGAGTCGCGCACCCCGCCGTCGGTGACGATGCCGGCCGCGCCCCGGGCGCGGGCGCGCAGCGCGAGGATGTCGCCCAGCGTGCCGGAGCCCGTCTCACCGCGGGCCTCGATGACGATGACCTCGCCCGCGTCCACGGCGTCGAAGGCGCGCTTCTGGGCGTTGTAGCCGCCGCCGTGGGAGGCGAAGAGGTCCTCGCGGCCGGGCAGGAAGCGCAGCGTGCGGGCGGTGCCGACGAGCTTCGACCCGGGGGCGAGGGGGCGCACCCCGTCGATGGAGACGGCGTTGAGCCCGCGCTTGCGCAGCTGCTGGGACAGGCCTGCCACGGGGGCCCGCTCGAGCAGCTCCCGCACGGCGGGGGAGAGGGCGGGTGCCCGGCCGGTCGGCGCGGCCTCGGAAGCCGCCTCCTCCGGGTCCAGGCCCGCGGCCGCGCGGGAGCCCCAGGCCTCGGCGCGCGCCTCGTCGGTGGCCTGGGGGAGGGCGCCCAGCGCCGGATCGAACTCCTCGGCGCCCTGGACGACGGTGCTGCGCAGCCGGCCGGAGCTCGGGGCGCCGGGGGCGGTGGGCGCGTCGACCTCGACTTCGACGACCTCGCCCGGCCGGGCCACCGAGGCGCCGGCCGGGGTGCCCGTGAGGATGAAGTCGCCGGGTTCGAGCGTGAGGTGCTGGGAGAGGTCCGCGACGAGCCGGGGGAGTGCGAAGAGCATGCCGGCGGCGGTGTCGTCCTGCACGAGGCGCCCGTCGAGCCACGTGCGCACGCGCAGCGCGGCGGGGTCGAGCCCAGTTGCGGGGATGAGGCGCGGGCCCACCGGGGTGTAGCCGTCGCGCCCCTTGTTGCGCACATTCGAGCCCTTGTCCGCGCCGCGCAGGTCGTAGAGGCCCCAGTCGTTGGCCGCGGTCGCCCACCCCACGTGGTCCCAGGCCTCGTCCGTGCTCACGCGGCGTGCGCGGGTGCCGATGACGAGCGCGATCTCGCCCTCGAAGGCGAGCAGCTCCGTGCCCGCGGGCCGCTCGACGGCGCCGCCGGCGCTCAGCGAGGAGGTGGGCTTGAGGAAGTACGAGGGCGCGGCGGGGGTGCGGCCGCGCTGCGCGGCGCGGGAGGCGTAGCTCAGGTGCACCGCGATGACCTTGCCGGCCGGCGGGGGCGGCGGTGCGTCCTGCGCTGGATCCGTGGGCATGTGGCCTCCCGAGTCATCTGGGGCGGCGCGCGGCGGCCGTGCCGCCCGGCCTTTACCCCGTATCCGAAATCGTATATCTTCGGTCATAGTATGACGCGGATCACGCTGACGCAACGGGGCGGGCGGCGCGCAGAGGGAGTCACCATGCAGTTCCACCACCACGGCTACGTCTCCGGCGAGCCGCGCGTCGAGCCCGCGGCGGGCCTGGGGATCGACCGCCCCGAGGCGCTGCCGGAGACCATGGACGTCCTCATCGTGGGCACGGGCCCGGCCGGCATGATCGCCGCGGCCCAGCTCGCCCAGTTCCCCACCGTCTGCACGCGCATCATCGAGCGCCGCCCCGATCGCCTGGAGGTGGGCCAGGCCGACGGCATCCAGGCGCGCGGCGTCGAGACGTTCCAGGCGTTCGGGTTCGCCCAGCGCCTCATCGCGGAGGCCTACCGCATCACGGAGATGAACTTCTGGGGCCCCGACCCCGCCGATCCCGCGCGCATCGTGCGCACCGGCCGCGAGGTCGACGACCCCCGCGGCGTCAGCGAATTCCCCCACCTCATCGTCAACCAGGCCCGCGTGCAGGACTACTTCGCGCAGTTCATGGCCGACTCGCCGGCGCGCCTGCGCCCGGACTACGGCTGGGAGTTCTGCGGTCTGAGCGTGGCCGACGACGGGCGCGACTACCCGGTCGAGGTGGCGCTGCGGCGCACCTCCGGTCCGGACGCGGGGGCCGAGCGCACGGTCCGCACCCGGTACGTGGTGGGCTGCGACGGGGCGCACTCGAAGGTGCGCGCGGCGATCGGGCGCACGATGAGCGGCGATGCCGCGAACCACGCCTGGGGCGTCATGGACGTGCTCGCGGTCACGGACTTCCCGGACATCCGCACGAAGTGCGCGATCCAGTCCGGGGCCGGAGGCTCCATCCTCCTCATCCCGCGCGAGGGTGGGTTCCTCTTCCGCATGTACGTGGACCTGGGGGAGGTGCCGCTGGGCGGCTCGGCGGCCGTGCGGGCCACCGGCATCGAGGACATCATCGCGCAGGCCAACCGCATCCTCAGCCCCTTCGCGCTCGACGTGCGCGACGTCGCGTGGTGGAGCGTCTACGAGGTGGGCCACCGCCTCACGGACCGCTTCGACGACGCCGAGGCGCTGGCCGGGGAGGCTCTGGACGGCGAAACATCGGCCGGGCAGACTCTGGACGCAGAGGCACCGGCCGGGAAAGGCGTGGGCTCGGACGGGAACGGCGTGGGCTCGGCCGGACCCCGCGAGCCGCGGGTCTTCATCACCGGCGACGCCTGCCACACGCACTCCGCGAAGGCGGGCCAGGGCATGAACGTGTCCATGCAGGACGGCTTCAACATCGCGTGGAAGCTCGGCGACGTCCTCACCGGCCGGGCCGACCCCGCACTGCTGCGCACGTACTCCGCGGAGCGCCAGGTCGTCGCGCAGAACCTCATCGACTTCGACCGCGAGTGGTCCTCGCTCATGGCCAAGCGGCCCGAGGAGTTCGAGGACCCCTCATTCCTCGCCGACTTCTACACGAAGACCGCGGAATTCCCCGCCGGCTTCCTCACCGAGTACGCGCCCTCCCTGCTCACCGGCGGCACCGAGCACCAGGCGCTCGCCACGGGCTTCCCCGTGGGCCGCCGCTTCGCCTCAGCCCCCGTCGTGCGGATCGCGGATGCGAATCCTGTGCACCTGGGCCACCACGCGCGCGCCGACGGCCGCTTCCGCATCTACGCGTTCGCCGACCGTCCCGGCCCCGGCGAGGACTCGCGCCTGAGCCGCTGGGCGCAGTGGTTGGCCGAGGCGCCGGACTCGCCGCTGCGCGCGGGCGCCGCTGAGGCGTTCGACGTCAAGGTCGTCTACCAGCAGCCGCACACGGACACCGACATCTCCGGCGTGCCCGCCGTGTTCCTGCCGCGCGTGGGGCCGTTCGGGCTCATCGACTACGAGCGGGCCTATGCGGCCGGCAGCGTGCCCGGCGGTGAGGACATCTTCGCGGCCCGCGGCATCGACCGCGACGCCGGCGCCGTGGTCGTCGTGCGCCCTGACCAGTACGTCGCCCAGGTCCTGGCACTGTCCGACACCGAGGCGCTGGCCGGCTACTTCGCGCGGCTCGCCGGCCGCGCGCGGTAGGCCGGGCGGCCCGGCTCGGGCAGTCCGGGCGCCGGCGTCCGGAAGCGCAGGCCGTGGGCGCCGGGGCCCGCGATGCTGGCTGCGGGTGCGCGGCCTTCAGGCCGCATTGCTCGGCGGCGCAAGCCGCGAGGTGCGCGGCCCTCAGGCCGCCGGCCGCCGACCGAACACCGCGAGCGTGCCCGCGACGAGTTCGAGGGGCTCGGCCGGGAGCTCGGCCCGCAGGCGCGCGCGCACCTCGGCGCGCACCTCGTCGGCCAGCACCGCGTACTCGGAGAACGTCATGAGGCTCTCCAGCCAGTCGGCCGGGGTGACCGTGCAGTCCCAGTCGTACCACCGCACGCGCGTGCGGAATCCCGCGTCGGCGAGGGCGCGGGCGGCCGTCGCGCGCTGGGAATCGTCGCGCTCGGCGAGGAGCTCCGCGTGGCGGCGGTGGACGGTGATGCCGTAGTCGGCCTCGACGGCCGCCAGGCGTGCGCTCAGCGCGGCCGCCGGGCTGTACTCGTTCCACGCGAGGCATGCGACGCCGTCGGGCACCAGGAGGTCTGCGAGCCTTTCGGGGCCCGTGTCCTGGTCCACCCAGTGCCACGACTGGCCGAACGCGACCGCGTCGAAGCGGCGGCCGGCCGGATCCCATTCCTCGAATGCCGCCTCCTCCACTGCCAGGCCGCGGGCGCGGGCCACCTCCGCCATGTCGTGGTCGGGTTCGACGGCGGTCACCTCGAAGCCGCCGGCGCGCAGGTCCGCCGCGAACAGGCCCGTGCCCGCGCCGATGTCCGCCAGGGTCGGCGCTGCCACCGGGTCTGCCGCGCCCGCCGTAATCGCGGCGCGGAGGTCCGCCACGAGCGCTGCGGGGTAGCCGGGCCGGAAGCGGTCGTACTGCGCCGCGATCGAGCCGAACGAGCGCGCGCGGCGTGCCGCATCGTGCGGATGGAGCGCTCCGATCGGGTCGCCGTCGGCGGGTGTGCTCTGTGCCATAGCCGTAGGCTACCGTTGCCGCCATGAGCGAACACGTCTCCGTCACCGTCGACGATGCCGTCGCAACGGTGCGGCTCACCCGCCCCCAGACGCTGAACTCCCTGACCCGCGAGGTCTTCGCCGACCTCGTGGACGCCGGCCTGCGCGTGCGCGATGACGCGGCGATCCGCGCGGTCGTGCTCGCGGGCGAGGGGCGCGCGTTCTCCTCCGGCCTCGACATGTCCGAGTTCGGGCGCATGGTCGACGATTCGGGCGAGCACGTCGTCGAGATCCGCGAGCGCCTGGGCGCGGCGCGGGCACTCGCCCAGCAGGCCGTGCACGTGTGGAGCCTCGTCGAGGCGCCCGTCATCGCGGGGATCGCGGGCGTGGCGTTCGGCGGCGGCCTGCAGATCGCCCTGGGCGCGGACATGCGCATCGTCGCGCCCGGCGCCAAGCTGTCGATGATGGAGATCAACTGGGGCATCGTCCCGGACATGTGCGGCACCCAGCTGCTGCCGCGGCTCGTGGGCCCGGCGCGTGCCAAGCACCTCATCCTCACCGGCGAGGTCATCAGCGGCGAGGAGGGGTACCGGCTGGGGCTCGCCGAGGAGCTGGCCGAGGAGCCCGTCGAGCGCGCCCACGCGCTCGCCCGCGAGCTCGCAGGGAAGTCCGGCACCGCGCTGCGGCGGGCCAAGGAGCTCATCGACCTGGCGGGCACCGTGCCGTTCTCCGACGCCCTCGACGCCGAGCAGCGGGTGCTCGCCGAGCTCATGGGCGGCGCCGAGCAGAAGGCCGCGGTGGCGGCCCGCACGGCCGAGCTCAGGGCCCAGCGCCGCGGGTAGCCCCGGTGTCAGTCCGCGGGCGGCCCCGAGCCGTCAGCCCGCAGGCAGCCCTGGGGCTCTCAGTCCGCGGCGGGAGCCGCCGGCGGCGCGGCGGCCGGCGGCCCGCTGAGCACGCGGTCGACCGGCAGCGCGAAGATCCGTGCCAGCTCGGCCTGCTCGCGCGCGCAGATCGCATCGCGGACCCACACGAGCGCCACCCCGGCACCGGGGTCGGGTACCGGGGCCTCGGCGATGATGCGCTGCGCGGCGAGCGCGGTGAGGTGGACCCGGTCGGCGCCGAGCAGGGCGGCCTGCTGAGCCGTGCGCGCGGGATCGAAGAGGGCCGCGAGCGCGGTGGCGCGCCCGGCGGCGATCGCGGGGACGAGGCAGTCCTCCAGTCCCGCGCTCTTCCACAGCGGCTTGCTCAGCAGCCAGCGCCGCCCCGGCGCGGAGGCCGGCACCGGCGTCGAGGGCGGCACGGCCGCTCCCGGCGCGGCGGGGGCAGGAGAGGGCCCGGCGGCACCGGTCAGGCGCGCCGCCTGCGCGGACGTGAGCTCCTGGGCGCCGAACAGCGGCGAACCGGCGAGCATCCCGGCGAAGTCCTCGTTGACCTCGAGCACATTGGCCCCCGGGTACGCGGCCGCGCCGGGGCGCCCGGGGCCACGGCCGGCGACGATGAGCGCACCCGGGACGGCGGGCTCGGGCGTGAGCGCATTGGGGTCGATGAGCTCGAAGCGGGCGTTCAGCCGCGCGGCCGCCAGCCAGCACAGCAGCAGCTCGGGCGAATTGAAGAGGGCGGCGCGCACAGTGCTGCCGGGGCGCACGCCGCGCTCGGCCATGCGGCGCGCGGTGAGGCCTGTGAGCATGTCGAACTGGGCGAAGGTCCACTCGTTGGCCTCGTCGGCGGAGTTGCCGAACACGAGGAACAGGCGCTGGCCATGGACGCGCACTGCGCCATCCCACACGGCGGTCAACTGCGCGCCGGGGCGCTCGCCGACGGGCTCCGCGCCACCGGGGCGGGCGGGCGCCGGGGCGGGCGCACCCGCAGGCGGCGCGACCTGGGGGAGGGGCGAACTGGGCACGGAAGCTCCTGACGGCGCACGGGCGCGCACGAACCGCGCGAGTGTGTGAGGTAGAACACACTCAGTGTACGGGGCAATCCTCCGCGGGCAATGGGAAAAGCCCGAGTGGGCGCCGTCCGCTGCACGAAACCGGTGCCGCGCGGAACCCGTGCCGTGCGGCACCGGCGCTAAGCGGGACCGGCCGCGATCCGCTCGAGCCCCGTGTAGGCGTTGAACGTCCGACCGCGATTGAAGCCGATCACGGTCAGGCCCAGCTGGCGGCCCAGCTCCACCGCGGCCGAGGACGGCGCGCTCACCGCCGAGAGCACGGGCACGCCGGCCATCGAGGCCTTCTGCACGAGCTCGTACGAGGCCCTGCTCGAGACCTGGAGCACGCAGTCGCCCAGCGGCAGCAGGCCCTCCCGCAGGGCCCGGCCCAGCGCCTTGTCCACGGTGTTGTGCCGTCCCACGTCCTCCGCGGCCGCGAGCAGCTCGGGCGCCCCGGTGGGATCGGGGCAGCGGAACAGGCCCGCCCCGTGGATGCCCCCCGTGCGCTCGAAGGCCGGCTGCTGGGCGCGCAGGAGCTCGGGCAGCTCGAGGATCCGCGCGGGCGCGAGGAGCGGCCGGGCGGCCGGCACCGGGTGGGCGGAGGCCTTCGCCACGCCCTCGATCGCGTTCGTCCCGCAGATCCCGCACGCGGAGGAGGTGTAGACGTTGCGCCCGGTCCGCGCGGCCGCCCGCAGGCCGGCCTCCGGGGCCAGCCGCACCCGGGCCACGTTGAGGTCGCGCGAGCCGTCGGGGGCCAGGCCCGTGGAGAAGTCGATCTCGCGGATGTCCGCGGCGGCGACGATCACGCCCTCGGCCAGGAGCAGTCCGAAGACCAGGTCCACGTCCGCGCCGGGGGTGCGCATCGCCACGGCGAACTCCTCGCCGTCCAGGCGGATCTCCAGGGGCTCCTCGCCCGCGAGCACATCGGCCCTGGCCCGCACCTCGCCCGCGGCCGCGAAGGAATGGACGCGCGTGCGCACCGTTGCCCGGACCATCAGGCGGGATCCTCGATCTGCGCCTGGATGAGGGGGGCGACCGTCCCGAGCACCGCCAGGCCGTCCTTGACGCCGCCGCGGGAGGAGGGCAGGTTGAGGACGAACGTGCGCCCGGCGACACCGGCCGTGCCGCGGCTCATGATCGCCGTCGCCGTGTTCTCCAGCCCGCGCGCCCAGATGGCGTGGACGATCCCGGGCACCTCGTAGTCCAGTCGCTCGGCGGTCAGCTGCGGCGTCCGGTCGCGCGGGTTGAGGCCCGTCCCGCCCAGGGTGAGCACGAAGCGGGGCACGCTGGCGGGATCCGGCAGGCCCGCGCCCCGCGCCGCCGAGGCGCTGGCCCGGGAAGCGGACCGGGCGCCGCCCGGCTCCAGTGCCGCGTCGAGGGCGGGGCCGAATGCCGGCCCGTTGGCCACGAGCACGGAATCCGGGGTCTCATAGCCGCGCTCGCGCAGCCACTCGACGGCCCGCGCCCCGTTGTGGTCCGGGGGCGCGGCCGGGTCGAAGCCGCCGCGCACGCACACGATCACCGCGGCCCGCCGGCCGGCCCCGAAGGGCGCATCGTCGTCCATGCCGGCCACGATAGTCCCCGCGCACCCGGGCCGCGCTCCTAGACTGGCGGCCATGACCCCACGGCCGGACCGCGCGCAGCCTCGCTCCGCGGTCGTGCTCGCAGGCGGGCGGGGCAGCCGCCTGGGCGGGCGGACGAAGGCCCTGTTCGCCGATGCCGCCGGCACCACGCTCCTCGCCTCCGCGCTGAGCGCCGTGCGCGCCGCGGGGGTGTCGGCCTCCCGCATCGCGGTGGTGGGCGGGCCCGAGCTCGCGGCCCACCTGCCGGCCGGGGTCCTGCTCACCCGCGAGGAGCCCCCGTTCGCCGGCCCCGCCGCCGCGGCGGCCGCGGGCCTGGAGGCGCTGTTTCCCCCCGTGGACCCCGCCGGGGCGGGGGCACCGACCGGTGCCACGGGGGCGGGGGAGCCCACCACGGGGGACCGGGCGGGCCTCGTCTTCGTCGTCGCGGCGGACATTCCCGCCCTCGCCGAGGCGCTGGCCCCGTTGGCCCGCGCGCTCGAGGAGGCCGAGGGGCCCGACGCCGTGCTCGCCCGCACCCCGCGCACCCCGGACCCCGGCGAGGGGAGCGCACCGGCCTGGCGCGTCCAGCAGCTCCTCGCCTGCGCCCGCGTGGGCCCCCTGGTGTCCGCCGTGCGCGGCCGGTCGCTGGCCGATGCGCCGGCGCGGGCGCTCTGGGCGGACCTGCGCAGCGCCGCTGTCGACCTGCCCGAGCAGTACGCGGCGGACGTCGACACCGTCGAGGACGCGGAGCTGCTGGGCGTGCGCGCGCCTTCGGCCCACCCCGCGTGGCGCGAGGCGGGCCGGATCGCGCACGCCGCGGCCGCCGCCGGTCGGCTCGGCGGCGAGGAGGTGGGGCTCGCCGCCGCGATCGGCCGGGTGAGCGCCGCCGACGTCCGCGCCCCCGCGGACGTGCCGCACTACGCCTCCTCGGCGATGGACGGCTACGCGGTGGCGGGGCCGGGGCCGTGGAACCTGCTGCGCGCCACCGCGGACCGGGACCCCGCGCCGGAGGCGCTCGCCGCCGGCCAGGCGCTGCCCGTCGTGACCGGGGCCCCCGTGCCCGCCGGGGCCGAATCGATCCTGCGCTTCGAGTATGCCGAGGTGACCGGCGTCGGCACCGCAGCCGGGCTCCTCTCCCTGGCCCCCGGGGCCCCGCCCTCGGACCTCGTGCCCGGCCGCCACATCCGCCCGATGGGCCGTGAGGCGCGCGCGGGGGAGACCGTGGTGCCGGCCGGGGTCGCGCTGAGCCCCGCGCACGCGGCGTACGCGGCGGTCTGCGGGACGATGCGCTGCCCGTGCGGCGCCGGCCCCGGGTGGGCCTCCTGCTCACCGGCGACGAGGTCATCGAGGCCGGCATGCCCGCCCCGGGCCGGGTGCGCGACGCCTTCGGCCCGCAGCTGCCCGCCGTGTTCGCGGCCCTGGGGTGTGAGATCGCGGGGGTCGAACGCCGCGGCGATGCGCGCGCGGGGATCGACGCCGCGCTCGATGCGCTGTGCCTCGACTGCGACCTCATCGTCAGCACGGGCGGGACCGGGCACGCCGACGTCGACGCCGTGCGCGCCGCCGCGCAGGACCGGGTCGCCGCTGGCCGGGCGCGCAGCCTCTTCGCGGAGCTGGCGATGCGCCCGGGCCACCCGACGTTCGCCCTCGAGTACTCGGCGCCGACCGGTCGCCGCGTCCTCCACATCGCGCTGCCGGGCAACCCGCTGGCCGCCATGGTCGCGCTGCGCGTCGTGGTGCAGCCGGCCGTGCGGGGCCTGCTGGGCCAGCGCGCGGAGGAGACGGCCGTGGGCCGGGTGGCGGAGGCGATCCCCGGCGGCCGTGCGGAGCGCATTGTCCCCGCGGCGCGCGATGCGCGCGGGAACTGGGCGGAGACCTCGGGAACGGGCTCGAACATGTTGCGCGGCCTGGCCGCGGCGGACGGGCTCATCGTCATCCCCGCGGGCGGGGCCGAGGACGGCCAGGAGGTCCCGCTGCTGATGCTGCCGTGGTGAGTGCGGCGGGTGCGGCCGCAGCCCCGTCAGTCCAGCGGGCGGTGCGCGTCGGACTCGGAGATCGGCACGTTCGGCCGCACGGGCTCGACCACCCGCTCGACGCCCATGATGGCATCGGCGCTGCCCAGCGAGTCGAGCTCCATGAGCAGCGTGAGGGTGGGGCGCATGAGCCGCAGGCGCCCCGCTGAGCGCTCGGCCAGGATGCGGGCCGTCGGCATCCACAGCGAATCGGTTGCCTCGGTCGTCTGGTGCCGGACCTGCGTGTGCGCCCCGCGCGCCACGTAGAAGTACGTGTCGAAGCGCTTGTGGCGCCCCGGCGGCGTCGTCCAGTTCGCCCACGGCCGCAGCGCCGCGGGATCGATGACGGCCCCGGTCTCCTCGCCCAGCTCGCGCTGCGCGCAGGCGAGCAGCACGGCGGCGAACGAGGGCGCCTCGGCCCCGGCCCCGGCAGCGGCGGCGGCCGGGTCCGCGAGCCCGCCGCCCAGCCCCTCGGCGGCCAGGGTGGAGGCCTCCCACGCGCGCTCGTGGGCGGCGATGAGCTCGTCCGGGTACCCGGCGGAGGCGGCGGCGCGCACGTCGGCGGGATCGACCCGGCCCCCGGGGTAGACGACCATGCCCGCCGCGAAGTCCATGGTCTTCACCCGGTGCTGGACGAAGACCTCGAGGCCGTCCGCCCCATCGCGGACGAGGATGACGCTGACGGCCGGGCGGACGGGGGCCGGGTTGGCCGGCCCGGTGCCGGCGGCGGGGCCCCCACCGGCGGGCGGGGCGCCGGCAGCGCTGCCGGCGAGAGGAGTCTCAGACATGTGCACACCTTAGCCGGGCCCCGGGTGGAGCGTTAGCATGGCAGAACAGTCGTTCAACGGCCTTCACGCCGGCCGACCATCGCCACACCCACCCGGCTGCCCAACCGCGCAGCCGCTCAGCCAGGAGGCAGCAATGGTGCGCACCATCAACGGAATCGCCGAACTCGAAGCGCTCGTCGGCCAGGAGCTGGGCACTTCGGAGTGGTTCACCGTCGACCAGGCGCGGATCGACGCGTTCGCCGACGCCACCGAGGACCACCAGTGGATCCACCTGGACGCGGAGCGGGCGAAGTCCGGGCCGTTCGGCACGACGATCGCCCACGGGTTCCTCACCCTGTCCCTGCTGCCCATGTTCGGCGCGGAGGTCGTCGACGTCACCGGCATGAAGATGAAGATCAACTACGGCCTCAACAAGGTCCGCTTCCCCCACCCCGTGCCCGTGGACTCGAAGCTGCGCGACACGATCGCGCTCAGCGAGGTCACCCGCAAGGACTCGGGCACCCAGGTCGTCATGACGCACACGATCGAGATCGAGGGCGCGGACCGCCCGGCGTGCATCGCCGAATCCGTGTCCATCATGGTCGAGGCCTGAGGCACCGGGGGAGCACGCCCATGGACAGCGCCGAGCTCGCAGACGTCCTCGCCACCGTGCGCGCCTTCGTGCGGGAGAAGGTGGTGCCGCTCGAGCTGCAGATCGAGGCCGACGATGCCTTCCCCGCCGAGGTCATCGCCCAATCGGCGGCCATGGGCCTCTACGGCTGGGCGATCCCGGCCGAGCACGGCGGGCTGGGGCTCAACGCGGAGCAGGACGCGCTGCTGGCCATGGAGCTGGGCTACACGACCCCGGCCTTCCGCTCGCTGTTCGGGACGAACAACGGGATCGCCGGGCAGGTGCTCGTCAACTACGGCACGCCCGAGCAGCAGCGTGAGTGGCTGCCGAAGATCGCCTCCGGCGAGGTCGTGGCGTCGTTCGCGCTCACCGAGCCCGAGGCCGGGTCCGATCCCTCCGGGCTGCGCACCCGTGCGCTGCGGGAGGGGGAGGGCGAGGCTGCCGAGTACGTCATCACCGGCACCAAGCGCTTCATCACGAATGCGGAGATGTCGGACGTCCTCATCGTCTTCGCCCGCACGGACCCGCAGGCCACGGGCACGAAGGGCATCTCCGTCTTCCTCGTCCCCACGGACTCGCCCGGCGTAACCGTGGGCCCGCACGACCACAAGATGGGCCAGGCCGGCGCCTGGACCTCCGAGGTGTTCTTCGACTCCGTGCGGGTGCCGGGCGCCAACCTCATCGGCGGGCAGGAGGAGGCGGGCTTCCGCGCCGCCATGGCCTCGCTCAACAAGGGCCGGCTCCACATCGCCGCGGTCTGCGTGGGGCAGATGACCCGCATCCTCGACGAGTGCACGGACTACGCCGCGCAGGCCACCCAGGGCGGCCGGCCCATCGCGGACTTCCAGCTCGTCCAGGCGATGATCGCGGACAGCTATGCGGACCTGGCCTCCTCCCGCGCGCTCGTGCTGGACTCCGCGCGGCGCTGGGATGCGGGTGCGGACCGCAAGCTGGGTCCCAGCACCTCGAAGCTCGTGGCCTCCGAGGCGCTGGGCCGGGTCGCCGACCGCGGTGTGCAGATCCTGGGCGGCATGGGCTACATGCGCGAGTCCGCGATCGAGCGCTTCTACCGGGCCGCGCGCCTCTTCCGCATCTACGAGGGCACCTCGGAGATCCAGCGCCTCGTCATCGCCCGCCAGGTCCTCAAGGGCGCGCACAGGCAGTAGCCGTCAGGGCCGGGGCCGGGGCCGGCGCCGTGGCCGGGGCCGGTGGGCGGCGGGTGCACGGAGCGCGGGCGGAAGCGAATCGACAGAGCACGGACGAACAACGGAGTGAGGGGACGGATCATGGGACTTCTCGAGGGGCGCACCGCGGTCATCACCGGCGGCGCGCAGGGATTGGGATTCGCGATCGCGGAGGCCTTCGCGGCCCAGGGCGCCAATGTGGTGCTCGGCGATCTGGACGAGGCGGCGGTCGTGAGGGCCGCGGAGTCGCTGGGCATCGGGGAGCGCGCGGTGGGCATGGCCTGCAACGTCGTGGAGCTTGCGCAGGTCGAGGCGCTGTGCGAGCGCGCCGTGAGCGCGTTCGGCAGCCTCGACATCATGGTCAACAACGCGGGCATCACCCGCGATGCCACGATGCGCAAGATGACCGAGGAGCAGTTCGACCAGGTCATCGCCGTGCACCTGCGCGGCACGTGGAACGGGCTCAAGACCGCCTCGGGCATCATGCGCGAACAGCCCGGCGGCGGGTCGATCGTCAACGTCTCGTCGATCTCCGGCAAGGTGGGGATGCTCGGGCAGACGAACTACTCCGCGGCGAAGGCGGGAATCGTGGGCATGACGAAGGCCGCGGCGAAGGAGGTGGGCTTCAAGAACGTGCGCGTCAACGCGATCCAGCCCGGCTTCATCAACACCGCGATGACCGCGGCCATGCGCCAGGACGTCATCGACGCGAAGCTCGCGGAGATCCCCATGGGCCGCGCGGGCGAGCCCGCGGAGGTCGCCTCGGTCGTCGTGTTCCTCGCCTCCGACATGTCGAGCTACCTCACCGGCACGGTCACGGAGATCAGCGGCGGACGCCACATCTGAGCGCGCCGCGGCCGGTACCGCCCCGGCGCAGGGGCGGTACCGCGCCTACCGGCCCAGCAGCTCGTCGGAGACGATGCGCAGCTGGATCTCCGACGAGCCCTCGAAGATCTTCGTCAGCCGCGCGTCGCGCCAGTGGCGCTCCACCGCGAAGTCCTTCGTGTAGCCCGCCCCGCCGTGGATCTGCACGGCCTGGGACGTGACCTTCTCGCTCATCTCCGCGGCCAGGTACTTCACCATCGCCGCCTCCTGCGAGGCCCGGTGGCCGGGGTCGATGAGCGTGCACACGTGGTACATGAGCTGGCGGCTCGCCTCGATCTGGGCGGCCATGTCCGCGACCGTGAAGCGCAGGTGCTGGAAGTCGGCGAGCGGGTGGCCGAACTGCTCGCGGGCGTGCAGGTAGGCCAGCGAGTCCTCGAGCGCCGCCTGCGCCGGGCCGATTGAGCGGGCGGCCGTGTGCGCCCGGCCCACCTCGAGCCCGGAGACCGCCTGGTAGAACCCGCGCCCCTCCTCGCCCAGCAGCGCGTCGGCCGGCAGGCGCAGCCCGTCGAAGGCCAGCTCCCACGTCTTCCAGCCGAAGTAGCCGATCTTGCGCGCCGCGGTCCCCGTCACGCGCTCCGGGAACGTCCCGCGCTCCTTCTCCACGAGGAAGGCGGAGATCCCGCGGTGGCGCTTGGCCGGGTCCGGGTCCGTGGCGGTGCGGGCGAAGAGGACGAGGTAGTCGGCCTGGTCCGCGTAGGTGCACCACATCTTCGTGCCGGTGATGAGCCAGTCGCCGCTGCCGTCGTCGGCCCGCTCGGCACGGCACCGGATGTTCGCCACATCGGAGCCGGCCTCCGCCTCGGACAGGGCGAACGCGCCCAGGTACTCGCCGGTGGCGACCTTGGGCAGCAGCCGCGCCTCCTGTTCGGGGGAGAAGCCGCCGCCCATCCCGTTGCCGCGGGCCAGCAGGCCGGCGACGCTCATCCAGGCGCGGCCCAGCTCCTCGGCGACCAGGCAGTACTCGAAGACGCCCAGGCCCAGCCCGCCGTACTCCTCCGGGATGAGGATGCCGAAGAAGCCCATCTCGCCCATCTGCGCGACGAGCTCGGGCGGGAACTGGCCCTCGACCGGGTCGAGCTCGTTCGCGATGGGCAGCACCACCTCGCGGGCGAAGCGCCGAGCAAGGCCCTGCAGTTCGCGCCGGTCATCCGTCATGAGCTGCGGGGAATCCGGGCGGGGCCTGGGCTTGTGCGTCACGGGTGCTCCTCACCGTCGAGGGTTGGGCGCGGGCTCCGCTAAGGCGCGGGCCCGGGGCGCGCGGGCGCCCGCAGCCATGCTCGCCCATCGTCGCGGACGCGGGGCTCGCGTCCGGAGTGTGGCCTTCGGCAGCCCCCCCGCCCGCGGTGCGGCCGACTGCGCGGGCGCTGAGGGTCGCCACTAGAATCGGCGAGGACCCCGGGTGGGGCGCGGCCGCCCAGCGGCCCAATGCGACGGAGGGGAGGCACCGTGGAGTTCTGGAGCCTGTGGGACGGCGACGTCGGCCAGCCCTGGTGGCGCATCGCCCTCTTCGTCGTCCCCGACCTCATCATCCGCATCGTCGCGCTGGGCGTCATCCCCTATCGCCGCAAGCCCACCGTGGCGCTCGGCTGGCTCATGGCGATCTTCCTCAACCCCTACGCCGGGCTCATCGCGTTCCTGCTGTTCGGCTCCGCGAAGCTGCCGCGCCGGCGCCGCGAGCGGCAGCGGGCGGTCAACGAGCTCATCAAGCAGCGCACCGGCGACACCGCGCTCATCGGCCGCAGCGACCATCTCATCGAGCCCCTGACGACGGCGGCGCGGCTGAACTACTCGCTGGGCGCGCTGCCCATGACCCACGGCAACGGCGTGGAGCTCATCGCGGACAACCACGCGTGCATCGCGCGGATGGCGGCCGAGGTCGACGGCGCCCGGCACACGGTCCACTTCGAGTTTTACATCGTCGCACTCGACGACACGACGCGCCCACTCATCGACGCGCTGCTGCGCGCCCACGCCCGCGGGGTGCAGGTGCGCATCCTCATCGACCACATCGGCTCGGTCGGCTACCCCGGCTACTCCGAGCTCGTGGGCCTGCTCAACGACGCGGGCGTCGCGTGGCGCCGCAGCCTGCCCGTGCGCCCGTGGCGGGGGGAGTACCAGCGCCCTGACCTGCGCAATCACCGCAAGATCCTCGTCATCGACGGCGCGGTCGCCTACACCGGCTCGCTCAACGTCATTGACCGCTCGTACAACAAGCGCCGCAACCGCCGGAAGGGCTACCAGTGGAAGGACCTGGGGATGCGGGTGACAGGCCCCATGGTCACGGAGCTCGACGCCGTCTTCGCCTCCGACTGGTACTCGGAGACCGGCGACATCATCGCCGATGAGGTCAACCTGGTCCTCGAGGCACCGGAGTCCGGCGGCCTGCTCGCGCAGGTGGTGCCCAGCGGCCCGGGCTTCGAACTGGAGAACAACCTGCGGATGTTCAACCACCTCATCTACAACGCCAACCGTCAGGTCGTCATCTGCTCGCCCTACTTCGTGCCGGACGAGTCGCTGCTCCACGCGCTGGTCACCGAATCGCACTCGGGTGTGGACATCCGCATCTACGTGGGCGCCACGAGCGACCACGCGATCACCCAGAAGGCCCAGGAGTCCTACTACGACGAGCTCGTGGATGCCGGCGTGCGCATCTTCCGCTACCCGGCGCCCACCGTGCTGCACTCGAAGTTCCTCATCATCGACGACGACGTCACGATCATCGGCTCCTCGAACATGGACGAGCGCTCGTTCGCCATGAACCTCGAGGTCTCCATGCTCATCGTCGACGAGGGCTTCGCCGCGCAGATGTACGCCCTCGAGGACCGCGACTACCGGCCGGTTTCCCCGGAGCTGGACCTGCAGCGGTGGCGCCGGCGGCCCTGGTACCTCAAGTACGCGGAGAACGTCAGCCGGCTGACGAGCTCGCTGCTCTGAGCTGCGGCGGGACGGGAACAGGGCCGGCCGACTCGCAGGAGTCGACCGGCCCTGTGGCCGTTCGCGTGTCGGACTCAGCCCGTCAGGCCTTGCCCTCCTGGCCGTGGATGTACGAGGCGTCCGGGCCCTCGCTGTCCATCTGGCCCTCGGGATCGCTGGCTACGTCGGGCAGCACGGCGGGGGCGAGGTTGTTCGACTTCGTCGGGCCCTCCGGCACCACATCCTCGTTGCGGCCATCGGGCGCGGAGCGCCGGTCGGAGGCGGGCTCGGTGCCCGTCGCCTGCGCCGAGGCGGCCGTCGAGTCCTTGCCCGTCGTCGCCTTCGCGGAGCTTGCGGGGTGCTTGGCGGCACTGGGGGAGCCCTTCGCGGCGGCCCCGGTCTCCTGCTTCGCGGCGGGCTTGTCCTTGCCGGCGCCCTTGGCCTCGGCGGCCTTGTCCTGCGCGGCGCCCTTCGCGTCGGCGGCCCTGTCCTTGGCGCTCGAGGCGGCATCCGAGGCGGCCTCGCCGACCTTCGTGCCCGCTTCCTTGGCCTTCTCAGCCACGACGGGCGCGGCCTCCTTGACCTTCTCCGCGACGACGGGGGCCTGCTCCTTGACGGTCTCGGCGGCGCGGTGCACGCCCTCCTGGACCTTCGGGTCGTTCCACACGGAGGCGGCCTGGTTCTTGAGCTTCTCGTAGCTCTGGCGGCCGGCACGCGAACCGAGCACGAAGCCGATGCCCAGTCCCGCCAGCAGAATGATGCGCTTCTTCATGCCCCCGAGTCTATACGGCTTCGCGCCGCGACAGGGCGCGTTCTGCCGCCGTCGTCCGAAACGCCGGCCTACGATGACACGATGGCCGTCTTCACCGTCGCATTCGCCTACAGCGCACCCGAGCCCGCCCTCGCCGCACTGCGGCCCGCCCGCCACGCGTACTTCGCCGACCTCTTGGCCCGGGCGCGGCGCCGCTTGGCGCTCTTCGCGCGGAAATCGGCGATGCGCACGCTGCCCACGGACTGGCCCCCGCTGGCGCGCAGCGCATCGCCCATGCGCGCGAAGCCCAGTTCGCGCGCCGCGCGATCGTCGATGCGCTTGCGGCGGCGCGGCTGGGCGATGATCTCCCATTCGGCGGCGAGGCCGGACTGCAGCTGGCGGGCGCGGTCGAGCTCGGCCTCGAACAGGGCGCCGAAGATGAGCGCGCAGTTCGACAGCCACAGCCACAGGAGGACCAGGAGGACGCCGGAGAGCGCACCGTAGGTCGAGCTGAACCCGCCCATCGCGGCGAACAGGTAGAGCAGCGCCGTGAGGATCGCCCAGGCCAGCAGCGCCACGAGGGAGCCCAGGGACGAGGTGGCCAGCCGCTTGCGCTTGACGTTCGAGGACAGCGTGTTGAGCGCGACGATGATGAGGTAGCCCAGGAGGATCGCCACCGGGATCCGCGCCACCTGCCAGATGACGACGAAGGCGCCGTGGACGCCGATCGCCTCGATGAGGTCCGCCTGCCCCGCGATGCAGACGAGGGCGGCGGCGACGAGCGGGATGAGGATGATCGTGAGGATGAAGCTCTGCAGGCGCAGGTACCAGTACGGGCGGCCCTCGGGGATGCCGTAGAGGCTGTTGACGACCGTGCCGAACGCGCCGACGAACTTGCCGGCCGACCACAGCGAGACGGCGATGCCGATGACGAACACGAAGATGTTCGCGGACGATCGCGCCAGCGTCATGAGCGGCTCCTCGGCCGCCATCGCCTGCTGGCTGCCGGTGACCTGCGTGAGCCAGGTGAGCAGGCTCGTGACCGTCTGCGGGCCGCGGCCGAACACGGAGATCGTGGAGATCGCCGCGCCCAGGGCGGGCACCGTGGCCAGCAGGAAGTAGAAGGACAGGGCGGCGGCGGAGTCGATGCGCCGCTCATCGGAGAAGCGCTGGACCGTGCGCGCCCACGCATAGCCCCGGCCGGCTCTGGTCAGCCGTTGGGGGCGCACGGAGGAGAAGATCTTCTGCTGGGGCACCGCCCAAGTCTACGGCACGGAAAGCGGGGCGGGCCGGCACCTCGTGCCGGCCTGCCCCGCTGGGGCACGGACCCCGGGCCGCCGCGCGCCGGAGCGGATCAGCCGATCCGCACCGCAGCGCGGGCGCGGCTCACCTGCGCGCGTTGACCGCGTCGGTTGCCTGCGGCAGCACGGCGAACAGGTCGCCCACGACGCCGTAGTCGGCGAGCTCGAAGATGGGCGCCTCGTCGTCCTTGTTGACGGCGACGATGTTCTTCGAGGTCTGCATGCCTGCGCGGTGCTGGATCGCACCGGAGATGCCCGCCGCCACGTAGAGCTGCGGCGAGACCGTCTTGCCCGTCTGGCCCACCTGGTTGGCGTGCGGGTACCAGCCGGCGTCCACCGCGGCGCGCGAGGCGCCCACGGCCGCGCCGACGGCATCGGCGAACGCCTCGACCGGCGCGAAGTCGCCGTTCGTGCCGCGGCCGCCGGAGACGACGATCGCAGCCTCGGTGAGGTTCGGCCGCCCGGAGGCCGGCTTCTCCTCGACGGAGACGATCCGGGCCGTCTTCGCCGCGTCCGACGGGGAGAACGAGATCTCCTCGACGGAGCCTGCGCCCTGGGAGGGCTCGGCGGAGATGGAGTTGGGCTTGATCGCGATGAAGGGCGTGCCCTTCACGACCTTGCCGGTGATCGTGTAGCCGCCGGCGAAGACCGACTGGGTGGCGACGAGATCCGGCGTGACGTCGACGGCATCCGTGATGATGCCCGAGTCTGTCTTCGCGGCGGCGCGGCCGGCCACCTCGCGGCCCTCGGGGCTGGCCGAGACGAACACCGCGGCCGGCTGCTGGGACTCGACGAGCGAGGCGAGCAGCTCGGCCTTCGGGGCGACGAGGTACTCGGTGAGCGCCGGGTCGGAGGCCACGAGGACGCGCTCGGCGCCGTACTCGGCCAGGGTGGGCGCGGCCTGCTGGGCGGCCTCGGCGGTGCCGACGAACACGGCGACCGGGGTGCCCGCGGACTTCGCGGCGGTGAGCAGCTCGAGCGAGGACTTGTCGACGGAGCCGTCCGCATGGTCGATGAGAACGAGGATTTCAGACATGTGTGCAGTCCCTTCTGATCAGACGAGCTTCTTGGATGCGAGCCAGTCGACGAGCTGCTGCCCGCCCTCGCCCTCATCGGCGACGATCTCGCCGGCCTGGCGCGGCGGGCGGGCCGTGATGTCGATGACCTCCGTGTAGGCGGCGTCCTCGCCCACCTCGGCGGCGTCCAGGTCGATGTCCTCGAGGTCGTAGTCCTCGAGCGGCTTCTTCTTCGCTGCCATGATCCCCTTGAACGAGGGGTAGCGGGGCTCGTTGATCTGGTCCGTCACGGACACGAGCGCGGGCAGCGCCACCTCGATGTACTGGGAGGCGGTGTCGCCGTCGCGGCGCACGCGCACCGTCGAGCCGTTGACCTCGACGTCCGAGGCCTGGGTGGCGGCGGGCAGGCCGAGCAGCTCGGCCACCTGGACCGGGACGACGGACATGAGCGCGTCCGTCGAGGCGAGGCCGGTGAGGATGAGGTCGACATCGCCTTCGTCCTCGATGACCTTGCGCACCGCGGCGGCGAGCACCTTCGAGGTGGAGAGCGCGTCGGAGCCCTCGATGTCCTCGTCGTAGACGTGCACGCCCTTGTGGGCACCCATCTGGAGTGCCTTGCGGACGGCGTCCTCGGCGTCCTCGGGGCCGACGGTGAGGGCGATGACCTCGCCGTCGCCGGCCTGGGACACGATCTGGAGCGCCTCTTCGACCGCGTACTCGTCGAGCTCCGACAGCAGGCCGTCGGACTCGCGGTCGACGGTGTTGTCGTCCTCGAAGCTGCGGTCGCCGGCGGCGTCCGGAACATACTTGACAAAAGCGATGATTCGCATGTGTTCGGTCATCCTCTCTGCGGGGAACCGGTGCCCGGTGCGAGTCGTCTGCGGCTCGCGAGGGCTGGCTCCCCCTAGGTTATCAACTGTTCAGTGTGTATTCGCTGGGGACGGGGGCGGCAGTCAGGTCCGCCTCAGCCATCGCCTGCGCGACCGCGCAGCCCTCGGCCACCGGCGCTCAGCTGCGCTCGGCGCCGGCGAAGACGGCCGCGAGGCCCTGGCCGCCGCCGATGCACATCGTCTCCAGGCCGTAGCGGGCCCCGCGCCGGCCCATCTCGCCGGCCAGCGTCGCGAGGATGCGGGCTCCGGTGGCGCCCACCGGGTGGCCGAGCGAGATCCCCGAGCCGTTGACGTTGACGCGCTCGAAGTCCTGGGCGCCCAGGCCCCATGCGCGGGTGCACGCGAGGACCTGGGAGGCGAAGGCCTCGTTGAGCTCGATGAGGTCCATATCGGCCATGCTCAGGCCGGCGCGGTCGAGCGCGCGGGCCGTCGCCGCGACCGGCCCGATCCCCATGGTCTCCGGCGGCACCCCGGCCACGGACCAGCTGACGAGCCGCAGCTGCGGGCTCAGGCCCAGGGCCTGGGCCCGGGCGCGCGTGGTCACGATGCAGGCCGCTGCCCCGTCGTTCTGGCCGGAGGCGTTGCCGGCGGTGACGGTCGCCTCCGCGTCCTGGCCGCCCATGATGGGCCGCAGCCTGGACAGCGATTCCAGCGAGGCGTCGGGGCGGATGTGCTCGTCCGTGCGCACCTCGTGCTCCGGTTCCTTGCGCGTGCCGGGCACGGTGATCGGCACGATCTCGTCGTCGAAGCGGCCCTCCCGGGCGGCCGCGGCGGCGCGCTGGTGGGAGCGCACGGCGTACTCGTCCTGCTCCTGACGGCCGATGCCGTACTCCCGGCGGAGGTTCTCCGCCGTCTCGATCATCCCGCCGGGGATGGGGTGGTCCCTGCCGCCCGCGGTGGCGCGCCCGCGCACCAGGCTGTCCTTGAGCTCGATGTTGCCGCCGCGCACTCCCCAGCGGATGGGGTCGGTGAAATAGCCGGTGCCGGACATCGATTCGGCGCCGCCGGCGATGACCACCTCGGCGCCCCCGGTCGCGACCTCCCCGACGGCGTTGATGACGGCCTGGAGGCCGGAGCCGCACCGGCGGTCGACCTGGCAGCCGGCCGCGGTGACGGGCAGGCCGGCGTTGAGCGCGATGATGCGGCCCAGCGCCGGGGCCTCCATCGTGGGATAGCACTGGCCGAAGACCACATCGTCGACGCCCGCCGGGTCGAGGCCGCTGCGGTCCATGAGCGCCCGCACCACCTGGGTGCCCAGCTCCTCCGCGGGCAGCGCGCGGAACTGGCCGCCGAACGCGCCCACCGGGGAGCGCAGTGGGCGGCAGATGACGATGTCGTCGAGCATGGGACCTCCCGTGAGTGTGAGCGGGCGCCCGTGCCCGCTCGGCCAGGCCCACGTTACCGCCCCGGGGGCGGCTCAGCCCACCGTCGGGAGGGCCTCGTCGGCGGTCTGGAGGACCTGGGCGAGCGCGGGATTCGCGTCCTGCTCCCGGTGGGCGAGCTGCATGAGCATGGGCGGGTGGTCCACCGCGAGCGGCACTGTCACGAGGCGCTCCGAGTCGACGTGCGCGATGGCCTGGTCGAGGCTGATGGAGATGCCGAGCCCGGTGGCCACGAGCGAGGCGATCATGAGCGAGTCCGGCGCCTCCTGGACGACCTTGGGCCGCAGCCCGGCCGCGAAGAACCAGTGGAAGAACAGCTCGCGGGTGGGCGGGCTGGGATTGCCCGGCAGCATGATGAAGTCCTCGTCGGCGAGGTCTGCGATGGTCAGCTCGGCCCGGTTCGCGAGCGGGTGGTCGCGGGCCAGGAGCACGACCGGCGACTCGCGCACGACGGCGCGGCCCTCGAGGCGCGTGGGCAGGGCGTCGGCGCGCACGAGGGCCAGGTCGAGGGTGCCGTCGACGAGGCGCGGCAGAGCGTCCGGGGTGTAGACGTCCGTCTCGAGGACGAAGTCGATGCCCGGGTTGCGCTCCTTCGAGGCGCGCACGAGCTGGGCGATGTACTGCCCGCCGGCGGCGGTGGTGAAGCCCACCCGGATCGTGCCGATGAGGCCGGCGCCGGCCTTGCGGATCGACTCGGCGGCGGCATCGGTGGCCTCGATGACGGCCCGGGCGGGCTCGACGAGGGCCGCCCCCGTGGGGGTCAGCGTGACCGAGCGGGTCGTCCGGTCGAACAGGCGGGTGCCGAGCTCGCCCTCGAGCTGGCGGATCGTGCGGCTCAGCGGCGGCTGGGCGATCTCGAGGCGCTCGGCGGCGCGGCCGAAGTGCAGTTCCTCGGCAACCGCGAGGAAGGCGCGGACCTGGTGGATTTCGATGGCAGTCTCCCTCATGGACGGGCGCGGAGCGCAGTGGCGTGCGCGGCGGCGGCGCGTGCGGGCCCGTGCTCCCGCGGGGCCGGGGCCCTTACTCGGGCCTCCGGAGCGCGGCCGCCCGGTGCCGCCGATTGCGCGTCCATTATTGCACGCTCGATATGGACTGTTTGCTTTTCGCACATATGAACGCCTGCCCGTGCACCGCGGTCCCGTGCACCGCGGGCATGGGTGGCGCCGTCCCCCGCGCCGCGGGCCCGGCCGTTCCGCGTAGGCTCGTGGCGGGTGCGGCAGGGCCGCCCGATGACCACGAGGCGAGGAGTGTTCGATGGCGAACGGGAATGCGAGCGAGCGGGAGGCCGGCGCGCCGGCGGCGGAGGCCCGGCCGGGCGCAGGCTCCCGGGGCGGCGAGGCACGGGAGGACGCGGGGCGCCGGGCCGCCCGGCTGTTCGGGCGCAGCGGCGAGGGTCCGCTCGCCGGGCTGCTCGTCGCGGACTTCGCCCGCGTGCTGGCGGGTCCCTACGCGACGATGATGCTCGCCGACCTGGGCGCGACCGTCATCAAGGTCGAGGGGCCCGGCGGCGACGACACCCGCACCTGGCGGCCGCCGGTGCGCGACGGTGAGGCGACCTACTACCTGTCCGTCAACCGCAACAAGACCGACGTCGTGCTCGACTTCAAGGATCCCGAGGACATGGCGCTCGCCCGCGAGCTGGCCCGCCGCGCCGACGTGCTCGTGGAGAACTTCAAGCCGGGCGGCCTGGCGAAGTACGGCCTCGACTACGACAGCGTGCGGGAGGAGAACCCGGACATCGTCTACGCTTCGGTGACCGGGTTCGGGCCGGCCAATCCGCAGCCGGGCTACGACCTGCTCGTCCAGGGCCTCTCCGGGTTCATGAGCCTGACGGGCGAGCCGGACGGCGAGCCGATGCGTGCGGGCGTCGCGATCTTCGACGTCATCACAGGGCTGCACACGACGATCGGCATCCTCGCCGCTCTGCGCCACCGCGACGCGACCGGGCGCGGTCAGAAGGTCGACGCGAACCTCCTGTCCTCGGCCCTGTCCGGCCTGGCGAATCAGACGAGTGCCTATGTGGCCGGCGGGGTGACGCCCACCCGGATGGGCAACGAGCACCCCAGCCTCTACCCCTATCTGCCGCTGCCCACGGGGGAGGGGGAGCTCATCCTCGCGGTCGGCAACGACCGGCAGTTCCGGGCCGCCTGCGAGGTCCTCGGCCACCCGAAGTGGGCCGACGACGAGCGCTTCGCCCGCAACGACGCGCGCAACGGCCACCGCCCCGAGCTGGCCGAGCTGCTCATCGAGGCGCTCTCCCACCGCGACGCGCAGGAGTGGTACGCGCGGCTGACCGAGCGCGGTGTGCCGTGCGCGCCGATCAACTCCGTGGCCCAGGGCGTCGAGCTCGCGGAGAGCCTGGGGCTCGCCCCGATCGCGCGGGCCGGCGGGCGGCCCGATGCGGTGCCGACGGTCGCCAATCCGATCACCCTGTCCGAGACGAGCGTGCAGTACGACCTGGACCCGCCCGCCCTCGGCGCGGACTCCGAGGCCGTCCGCGCCTGGCTGCGCGAGCGCTGAGCCGCCCGCCCATCCGTACGAGATGTACCGCACGATGCTGCGGCGCCACGACGACCGCCTCGTCAAGGTCAGCCCCGGCACCCTCTACCACCAGGTCGGCAGGCTCGCCGAGTACGGCCTCGTCCGCGAGCGCGGGACCGAGCGGGCGGGCAACCGGCCCGAGCGCACGACCTACGCCATCACCTCGGCGGGGCGGGAGGCCCTGCGCGCCGAGGTGCGGCGGCTGATCGCGGAGCCGACCGGCGAGCGGTCCGACTTCCGCGTGGGCCTCGCGGAGATCGGGCACCTGAGCGCCCCGGCGGCGCGCGCCGCCCTCGCCGACCGGCTGGCCAATGCGCGCGCCGAGCGCGAGGAGGCGCGCGCGGCGATCCGCGGCATCGAGCGCGTGGGCCTCGCCGAGCGGCACTGGCTCGACCACACGTACGGGCTCGCCGTCGCCGAGGCGCAGATCGCCTGGCTCGCGGGCGTCCTCGAGCGCCTCGACGCCGGTGCGCTGGCGTGGGAGGGCAGCCGCATCGCCGGCCCCTCCTGAGCCGACCCGCCGGCCGGCCCGAACCATCCCGCCCGTTCCCCTCCGCCGAACCCGAAGGACTCACCCACCATGACCGATACCGTGAAGCCGTGGCCCGCCCTGTGGTCGCTCATCTTCGGCTTCTTCATGATCCTCGTGGACGCGACGATCGTGACCGTTGCGATCCCGCGGCTCGCGACCGACCTCGACACCTCGCTCACCGCCGTCATCTGGGTGACGAGCGCCTACCTGCTCGCCTATGCGGTGCCGCTGCTCATCACCGGCCGGCTGGGCGACCGGTTCGGCCCGCGGCGGCTCTACCTCATCGGCCTGACGGTCTTCACCGCCTCGAGCCTGTGGTGCGGGCTCGCCGGCTCGATCGAGATGCTCATCCTCGCCCGCGTGGCGCAGGGCCTGGGCGCCTCGATCATGACGCCGCAGACCATGGCCGTCATTACTCGTCTCTTCCCGCCGGACAAGCGCGGGGCCGCCATGGGCCTGTGGGGTGCGACGGCCGGCGTCGCAAGCCTCGTGGGGCCGCTGCTGGGCGGCGTTCTCGTCGACGGTCTGGGCTGGCAGTGGATCTTCTTCGTCAACGTGCCGGTGGGCATCGTGGGCTTCGTCCTCGCGATCGTCAACGTGCCCGTCCTCGAGACCCACCGCCATCGCTTCGACTGGCTGGGCGTGGCCCTGTCGGCCATCGGCATGTTCCTCGTAGTCTTCGGCATCCAGGAGGGCGAGAACTTCGGCTGGGGCACCATCGCGGGGCCCATCAGCGTCTGGTCGCTCATCATCGGGGGCGCCGTCGTCCTCGCCGCGTTCGTGGGCTGGCAGGCCTACCTGGGCCGGCCGCCGGAGCCCGCTGGCCGGCGCACCCGGCCGCGCCCGGAACCGCTGCTGCCGCTCGTGCTCTTCCGCGACCGCAACTTCGCGCTCGCCAACCTCGCGGTGACGACCGTGGGCTTCGTCGTGTCGTCCATGATGCTGCCGATCATGCTGTGGACCCAGAACGTCCACGGCTTCACGCCCACCCAGTCGGCCCTGCTGCTGGCCCCCACGGCCGTGATCTCCGGTGTGCTGGCTCCCGTCGTGGGCCGCAGGCTCGAGGTGTGGAGCACCCGCTGGGTGGCCTCCGCCGGACTGGGGATGTTCGCGGTCGGCACCGCCCTCTACGGCGCGCAGATCGCCGCGAACGCGGCCTGGCCGTGGCTGCTCGTGCCCGCGGTGGTGCTCGGGCTGGCCAACGCCTGCACGTGGGGCCCGCTGTCGGTCTCCGCCACCCGGAACCTGCCGCGCCTGCTGGCCGGCGCGGGCTCCGGGGTGTACAACACGACGCGCCAGGTGGGCGCCGTGCTCGGCTCGGCCGCGATCGCCGCGATGATGGAGGTGCGGATCACCGCCGAGCTCAGCGCCGCGGCCGGGAGCGCCGGCGGCGCGGGGGCGGGCACCGCGGCCGGGGCCTCCGGGGCGCTGCCGGGGTTCCTCCACACCGCGTTCTCCCGCGCGATGGGCCAGTCCGAGTACCTGCCCGCCGCCGTCATCGCCCTGGGCATGGTGGCCGCGCTGTTCCTCGTCTCCGCGCGCCGCGATGCCGCGCGCAAGGCCGCCGCGGCACAGGGGTAGGCGCTCAGACGCCGCCGCCCAGCGTGACGCCGCCGTCCAGCGTGAGGATCTGCCCGGTGACCCAGCTCGCGTCCTCGGACAGGAGGAAGGCGACGGGCCCGGCGATGTCCGCGGGCACGCCGAGGCGCTTGAGGGGGTAGCCCTGCGCGACCTTCTCCTCGCCGGCCTCGTAGAGCTTCTCCGCGAACTTCGTCTTCACGACCGCCGGCGCCACGCCGTTGACCCGGACCGTGGGGCCCAGCTCATAGGCAAGCTGCTGCGTGATGTGGATGAGCATGGCCTTGGACGAGCCGTAGAAACCGATCCCGTCGGGCTGGCGCAGGGCCGCCACGGAGGCGAGGTTGACGATCGCCCCGCCGCGCTCGGCCATCGAGGCGCTCCACACGGCCTGCGCCCACAGCAGCGGCGCCAGCGCGTTGACCTCGAAGATCTTCCTGGCGCTGCGGTCCTCGAGCTCGATCATGGGGCCGTAGACGGGGTTGATGCCCGTGTTGTTGACGAGGAAGTCGATGGGGCCGAACGCGTCGACCGTCTGCGCGATCGCCGCGTCGCGGTGGGCGGGGTCGTCGGCCTTGCCGGCGATGCCGAGCGCGCGGGCGGACCCGCCGAGCTGCTCGACCGCCGCGGCGAGCGCCTCCTCGCCGCGGGCCGTGATGGCCACGCGCGCGCCCTCGGCGACGAGCCGCTCGGCGATGCCGAGCCCGATCCCGCGCGAGGCCCCGGTGATGATGGCGACCTTGCCCTCGAAGCGTCCTGCCATGTCTCCTCCTCGTGTCTGCGCACACCCGGATTTGAGCGTGCCGAACAATTGTTCAGCATCGTAACAGCCGGGTGGGCCCGCACGGGCGGTGCGCCCCTACAGGGTGGGGATGTCGGCCAGCAGCGCCTTCGTGTACGCGTGGGTGGGGTGGGCGAACACGTCGTCCACCGGCCCGTAGTCCACGATCCGGCCCCGGTTGAGGATCGCCAGGTTGTCCGCGATGTGCCGGGCCAGCGTGATGTTGTGCGTGACGAAGAGCATCGCCAGCCCGTTCTCCTCCCGCAGCCGCCGCAGCAGCCCGATGATCGAGGCCTGGACGGAGACGTCGAGGGCGCTCGTGACCTCGTCGCACACGAGGACGCGCGGCGAATTCACCAGCGCGCGCGCGATCGCGGCGCGCTGCCGCTCGCCGCCGGACAGGTCGCCCGGCCGGCGGTCGAAGAACGAGCGGCCCAGCCGCACGGCGTCGAGGGCCTCCTCGACGACCCGGCGCCTTCGGGCCTTGGGCACCCGCTGGGACGTCTCGAGCGGCACCGTGAGGGACTCGCCGATCGTGCGGCGCGGGTTGAGCGAGGAGAACGGGCTCTGGAAGACGTACTGGATGGCCGAGCGCTGCTCGGCAGTGCGCTTGCGGGTCGAGGGCGCGAGCTGCGCACTCTCGAGCGCCACCGTGCCCGTGTAGTCGTCGATGAGACCCGCGACGCAGCGGGAGAGCGTCGTCTTGCCCGAGCCGGACTCGCCCAGCAGCATCGTGCACTCGCCGGGCTCCAGCGTGAGGTCGATGCCGTCGAGGATCTGCGCCTCGCCGTAGGAGAGCCGGATGTTCCGTGCGGCCAGCAGCGGCGGTGCCGTCGCGTCGTCGGCGATCCGGGCGGGGGAGTCGCGGTAGGGGTCGCCGCCGATCGCCTTGCGCCCGGCGAGGTCCGGCACCGCCTCGAGCAGGCGCTTCGTGTAGTCGTGCTCGGGATGGTGGAGGACGCGCTCGACCGGGCCCTCCTCGACGAGCATGCCGCGCAGCATGACGGCGACCCGGTCCGCGAGCTCCGCGACGACCGCCAGGTCATGGGTGATGTAGAGCCCGGCGACGTCGTTGCGGCGCGTCATGTCGCGGATCGTGTCGAGCACGTGCGCCTGCGTGGAGACGTCGAGGCCCGTGGTGGGCTCGTCGAGGATGAGCACATCGGGGAACATCGCGAACGCCATCGCGATGCCGATGCGCTGCTGCTGGCCGCCGGAGAGCTGATGGGGCCACCGCCTCCGGTAGTCCCGGTCCGAGGGCAGCCCCACGTCGGCGAGGACCTCGGCGACCCGCGCCTCGCGTGCGGCATCCGAATCGCCCCAGCGGTGGACGTCGAGGACCTCGCGGATCTGCTCGCCCACCCGCATCGCCGGGTTGAGGGAGAGCGCGGGGTCCTGGGGGATGTAGGCCACGCGCGCGCCGCGCAGCTGGCGCAGCGCGTCCTCGCCGAGCTCCTGGACGACGATGCGCTCGCCACCGCGCGGCCAGATCGTCACGGACCCGCCCGTGTGCTTGAGGCCCGCGCGGAAGTGGCCCAGGCAGGCCAGCCCGGCGGTGGTCTTGCCGGAGCCGGATTCGCCCACGAGGCCCAGCAGCTGGCCGCGGCGCAGGCTCAGGCTGATCCCGTGGAGGATCTCGGCGTCGCCGGTCGTGGCGATCCTCAGGTCGTCGATGCGCAGGACGACGTCGGCGCCGTCGGCGGGTCCGGCCGGGGCCGGCTGCGCCGCACCGGGCGCGGGGGCCGCGCCGGGCGCGGCGGGGGGAGCGGTGGTCATCATTCCTCCACGGTCGTCTGGGCGGTGGCGCGGGCGATCGCATCGGCGAGGAGGTTCGTGCCGATGGTGAGCACCGCGATCGCGAACACGGACAGCAGCACGCCCCAGGGCTGGACGCTCAGGGCGATCCGGTTCTCGTTGATCATGAGGCCCCAGTCCGCGGTGGGCGGCTGCATGCCCAGGCCCAGGAACGACAGCGAGGCGATCGCGCCGATCGAGTAGGTCAGGCGCAGCCCGGCCTCCACGGACAGGGGGCCGGCGATGTTGGGCAGGATCTCGCGGCCGATGATCCGCCAGCGCGGCACCGAGTACATCTCCGCGGCGCGGATGTAGTCCTCGTTGATGACGCGCAGCGTCGCCGAGCGCGCCACGCGGGCGATCCGGGGTGCGTGGGTGAGGCCGATGACGACGACGAGGACCCACCCCTTGGGCCCGAGCACGGTGATCGCCAGCAGCGCGAACACGAGCTGCGGGATGGCGAGCACGATGTCGTTGAGCCGCATGATGACGGAGTCGAGCCAGCCGCGGGCATAGGCGGCGAGCATGCCCAGCGCCCCGCCCACGACCATGCCCAGCGCGGTGGCGAGCACGGAGTAGAGGAGGAGCAGGCGCCCGCCGTCGAGGAACCGGGCGAGCACGCTGCGGCCCAGGTTGTCCGTGCCGAAGACGCCGGAGTGGGCGAAGGGCCTGTCCGCGAACTGGTAGGGCGTGTAGCCGGTCAGGGGCGCCGCGAGGAGTGGGCCGAAGACGGCGAGGACCACGACGACGGCCGTGAGGACGATGCCCACGCGCCCCTCGCTCTGCGCCCACACGCGGCGCAGCACGCCGGGCGGCTTCGACGAGGTGCGCGGGGGCGCGCCCGTGGGGTCCGAGGTCAGGATGTGCGTGCTCATGCGGCTGCGCTCCTCAGCTTCGGATCGGCCATGATGCCGATGATGTCGGCGGCGAGGTTGACGACGATGTAGACCGCCGCGACGATCATCGACACCGCCTGGACGACGGCGACGTCACGGTAGTTCACGGCGTCGATGAGCGCCTGGCCCATGCCGGGGAAGCGGAAGAGGAACTCGACGACCACGACGCCGCCGGCCAGCCACGCGAGCTGGATCGCGACGACCTGGGCGACGGGCCCGATCGCGTGGGGCAGCGCATGGCGGAAGATCACCCGGCGCTCCGGGACGCCCTTGAGGCGTGCCATCTCGATGTAGCCGGAGTCGAGCACCTCGATCATCGTCGCGCGCATCATGCGCGCAATGTAGGGCGCGACGACCAGCGCGAGCGTGAGGGTGGGAAGCACGAGCTGCGAGGGGATGAGCCACACCGGCTGGCCGGGCGGCGACATGGTCACGGCGGGCAGGATCTTCAGCACCGAGGTGGCGAACAGCGTGATGAGCCCGATGCCGATGACGAACTCGGGCAGCGCCGCGAGTGCGAGCGTCACCCACGTGACCGCCGAGTCCGAGCGCCTGCCGCGGTGCAGGGCGGAGAAGATTCCCACCGCGATGCCCACCGGCACGGAGATGAGCGCGGCCAGCGCCATGAGGACGAGGCTGTTGCCCAGCCGCTCGCCCAGCAGCACGGCCACGGGGGCGTTCGCGGAGGTCGAGAGGCCGAAGTCGCCGGTGAACAGGCCGCCGAGCCACAGGAAGTAGCGCACGACGGGCGGCTGGTCGAGGTGCATCTGCTCGTTGAGCGCGGCGATCCGCTCCGGGGTCGCCTGCTGGCCGAGGATGGCGCGGGCCGGATCGCCCGGCAGCAGGAGGGTCGCGGCGAAGACGATGACGGATACGGCCAGCAGGATGAGCACGGAGACGGCCAGCCGCTTGGCGATGAGCTTGGCGATCATGAGACCTCCCCGATCCACACGCGGTTGAAGTTGTAGCCGCCCAGCGGGATGCCGGTCGCGTTCTCCTTCATGCCGGCCACGTACTTCTGGTAGGCGTCCACCTGGTTGGCGAACCCCCAGATGATGTAGCCGCCCTCGTCGAAGAGCATCTCCTGGCCCTGCCGGATGAGCTTCGCCCGCTTGGCCTCGTCGAGCTCGCCACGCGCCTGCGCCGCGAGCCGCTCGAAGCGCGGATTGTCCCAGTGGGTCTCGTTGAACGGGGCGTCCTTGACGGTGCCGGCGACGGTCTGGCCCAGGATGTTGCGCGAGTTCCAGAAGTCCTGCGCGAAGTCCCACTGGAGGTAGTCGTCGCCGAAGAACGTCGTGGAGTCCACCCGGCGGATGCTCACGTCGATGTCCGCGGCCTTGGCCTGCTGGGCGAAGACCTGGGCGGCCTCGACGACGCCGGACTGGATGGGGGCCGTGACGAGCTCGACCTTGAGGCCGTTGCCGTGGCCGGCCGCCGCGAGGAGCTCCTTGGCCTTCGCGATGTCCTGCGTGCGCTGCGGGATGTCCTTGGGATAGGCGGGATCGAGGATGCCGTACATGTCGTTGCCCAGCTGGCCGAACCCGGAGAGGACCTGGTCGATCATCTGCTGGCGGTCGACGACGAGCCGGAACGCCTGGCGGACCCGCACATCGTCGAACGGCGGGCGGTCGACGCGCATGGTGAAGGGCATCCACCGGCCGGTCTTGGAGTTGAGGATCGCCATGCGCTCGTCGGAGCCGATCACCTCGACGAGGGCGAGGGGGATCTGCGAGACCGCGTCGACCTGGCTGGAGAGCAGGGCGTTGATGACCGCGTCGTCGTCGTTGAAGCTCAGCAGGCGCACCTCGTCGACGAACGGCCCCGTCTTGCCCCAGTAGTGCGGGTTGGGCTTGAGGACGGTCGACTCGCCGGGGGCGAATGACTCGAGGACGAAGGGGCCGGTGCCGATCGGCTTCTTGGGGTCGTAGCCGCGGGGCACGATCCCGCCGGCGTACTGCCCGATCTGGTCGTCGAGGACGCTGTTGGGCTCGCTCAGGCGGAACTCCACCGTGTGCGGACCGGTCTTGACGACGTCGTCGAGCATCGTGAGCCCGGACGCGATGACCTTGGGGTCCTTCTTGTCGGTGATGCGCTTGAACGTGTAGACGACGTCCTCGGGCTCGAGCGGTGAGCCGTCGGAGAACCTCACCCCGGTCCGCAGCGTGGCCGTCCACACGGTGGCGGCGGCGTTGGGCTTGAACGAGGTGGCCAGGCGGGGACGCAGGACGTAGTCGTCGTCGCGCATGAGGAGGGGATCGTAGAGGTTGACCGTGCGGGCGATGTCGCCGTTGTTGACGGGGGAGTGGGCATCGGCCGTGTCCGCGGCCGAGCCGCCGGTCAGGCCCACGCGCAGGATCCCGCCCTTGCGCGGGGGCCCCTCGACCTGGAAGTGCTCACCGCCGCCGGCGCCGTTCGAACAGGCGGCCAGCAGGCCGAGCGAGCCCAGCGCCGCTCCCGAGCCGAGCAGGCCGCGGCGGCTCAGCCTGTGCGCGCCCGGCCTCCTCCTGTGTTCGGGCTCTGGCATCGTCTCTCCTCACTTTCGGCCGCGGCGCGGCCGGCGCAGCCGTGCATCGGAGCCCGAGGCGGCGGCTGCTGCCGCTGCGGGCTGCGGGCGCGTGCGCACCCGGGGCGGGGCCGGCCGCGCTGGGTGCGCCGCGGCCGCCCGGCAGGACTCAGAGGCCGACCCGGCGGCCGCTCCAGTCGGGAGCGGGCGACAGGCGCGCCTCGGCGGCGGCTCTCACCTCCTCCGGCAGCGGAACCGCGCGCCCGGCCGCCTGGTCGACGTGCAACGCGAGCAGCTCCTCTGTGGCGATGATCTCATTTCCCGCATACATCGTATGTGCCAGCTGCAGTTTCCTCTCCGCGGCGCCGATCACCTCGGTGGCGATCCGCAGCTGGGCGCCCAGGCCCACCTCGGAGAGGTAGCGCACGTGCGACTCCACCGTGTACAGGGAGCAGCCGCTGGCGGCGCGGTAGTCCTCGCCCAGTCCCAGCGCGGCCATCGCCTCGTCCGTCGCGAAGCCGAAGACCAGGACGTAGTAGCCCTCGGAGAAGTGGCCGTTGTAGTCGATCCACTCCGCGCGGACCTCGGTCGCGTACTCGCTCACGCCCATCTCAGCCCTCCTCCCGCTCCGCGGCGCCGTCGATCTCCCGGGCCGCCTGCGCGGCGGCCGACTCGTAGGCCTCCCTCACGGAGGCGACGGCCTTGCGGACGGCGATGATCGAGGCGTCCCGGGCGTGGACGAGCTGCTCGAAGGTGCGCTCGCCCACCTCGTCGTCCGAGCCCGCGATGACGGCATCGCGCAGCCGGTCGGTGAGCTCGGGGGCCTCGAGGCGGGTCCACGGGGACAGCAGGGAGGGGCCGAAGTGGTCGAGCATGTGGGCCATGCCGCCCTCGCCGCCGGCCAGGTGGAACGTGAGCATGGGGCCCTGGAGGGGCCAGCGCAGGCCCGGCCCATCGGTGATCGAGCGGTCGATCTGCTCGACGGTCGCCTCGCCGTTGTCCACCATGTGCAGCGCCTCGCGCCACAGCGCCTCCTGGAGCCGGTTGGCGATGAAGCCGGGCACCTCGGCGTCCATCCGGATGACGGACTTGCCCAGGCGCTCGTAGAAGGCCGCCGCCCAGGCAACGGCGGCGGGCTCCGTGGCCGCCCCGCCCACCACCTCGACGAGCGGGATGAGGTAGGACGGGTTGAACGGGTGGCCCACGACGAGGTGCGAGGGATCTGCCGCCAGCCCGGCCATCTCCGTCATCGAGTACCCGGAGGTGGACGAGCCGATGACGACGTCGGCGGGGGCGGCCGCGGCGATGTCGGCGAGCAGCCGCTGCTTGACCTCGAGCACCTCCGGCGCGGACTCCTGGACGAAGCCCACGCCCTCGAGGGCCTCGGCGAGGTCGGTGTGCACGGACCACGCACTGCGATCGGCGCCGGGGGCCAGGCCCAGCTCGGTGAGCGCGGGCCAGGCTGCGTCGATGAGGCGCTCGAGCTTCTCCGGGGCATCGGGGCTGGGATCCCAGACCCGCACCCGCATGCCGCGGGAGAGGAAGTAGGCGGCCCAGCCGCCGCCGATCGTGCCGGCGCCGACGCAGGCGGCGGTGTCGACGGAGTCCAGGGGGCGCAGGGGCGGGCGAACGGCCATGGGGTGTCCTTTCGGTGCGGGGTCAGGGGGAGTGCGGCGGCGCTCAGTGCTGGGCGAGGCCCAGGATCTCGCGGGCCTCGTTCGGGGAGGCGACCCGCGCGCCCATGCGCTCGATGATCTCGATGGCGCGCTGCGTGAGCGAGGCGTTGGTGGCCTTCACGCCCTTGGAGAGGTAGAGGTTGTCCTCGAGGCCCACGCGCACGTGGCCGCCGAGCATGATCGACTGGGCGACCCACGGGAGCTGGTTGGCGCCGATCGCGAACGCCGTGAACTGCGCGTCGGCGGGCAGCAGGCCCACCATGGCCTGGAGCAGGGCGGGATCGGCCGGGGCGCCGTAGGGGATGCCCTGGCACAGCTGGTAGAGCGGCGGCGTGTCGAGCAGGCCCTCGTCGTTCATGACGTTGGCGAACCACACGTTGCCCGTGTCGAAGCACTCGAGCTCGGGCTTGACGCCGAGCTCGCGGATGCGGGCGGCGCCCTCGCGCATCATGTCCGGGGTGGAGATGTAGATCTGGCTGCCCTCGCCGAAGTTGAGGGTCCCGCAGTCGAGCGTGCAGATCTCCGGGCGCAGCCTCTCCACGTGGGTGAGGCGGGTGGCCTGGTTGACGAGGTCGGTGCCGGCGACGGAGTCCAGGGGGCTCTGCGGGTCGATCGCGTAGTCGCCGCCCATGCCCGCCGTCATGTTGATGACGGGGTCCACATCGGACTCCCGCACGAGGCGCAGCACCTCCTCGTAGTGGGCGGTCTCGCGCGAGCCCTGCTTCGTCTGCGGGTCGCGCACGTGGATGTGGACGACCGAGGCGCCCGCGCGGGCCGCGGCGATCGCATCGTTCGCGATCTCCTCCGGGGTGACGGGCACGTGCTCGCTCTTGCCGGCGGTGTCGCCGGCTCCGGTCAGGGCGCAGGTGACGATGACGTTGCGGTTCATGGCGCGGTTCCTTCCGTGGGGGTGGGCGGGGTGTGCCCGGAGCGAGGGGGTCCAGGGGCAGTTGCCAGCGGCGGGCGCGGCCGTGCCGCCGCGGGGGAGGGAGCGTGCGGGCGCAGCGTGCGCTCGATGGCCGCATCGAGGCGGGCGAGCATGTCCGGCGCGTCGATCATTCCCGTCATGACCCGGATGCCCAGGCCGTCGGCGTAGGCCGTGAGCGCCTCGACGGCGGCGTCCTGCTCGGCCGGGGAGGCAGGGGCGAAGGACCCGCTCGCGCAGCCCTCGGCGACGATCGCCGCGACGGTCCTGCGCCACCGGCCGTAGCCCTCGGCGTGCACCCGCGCGCCCTCGCCCACGGCGGCCGAGGCCCACGTCTGCATCCAGATCGACCACTCCGCGCGGCCGGTCTCGCCCTGCGGGGCCTGGAGGGCGAACAGGCGGCGCAGCCGGGCCGCCGGGTCCGCGATGCCGGCGAGCTCCGCCGCCTGGCGGTCGTAGGCGAGCTTGATGGAGTAGCGCAGCGTCTCGTGGAACAGCTCGCGCTTGGACTCGAAGTGGTAGTGCAGGGCGGCGGGGGAGACCCCGGCGGCCTGGGCGACGTCGGACATCCGCACACCGGAGAAGCCGCGGTGGGCGAAGAGCTCCCAGGCACGCTCGACGATGGCCAGGCGGCGGGAGGCATGCTCGCCCCTGCCGTGGGCCGCCGGCAGTGAGCCCGGCCGCGGCGCCGCCGCGGAACCGGAGTCGGCGAGCAGCCATGCGACGGTGGCGCCGGTGGCCGTGGCCAGCCGGAACAGCTCGTCGGGTTGGAAGCGCCGCGCCCCGCGCAGCGACTTCGACAGCTTCGTCTCGTCGAGTCCCATGCGGCGGGCCACCTCGCGCTGGGCCAGGCCCGAGGCGGCGACGGCTTCGCGCGCCCGCGCTGCGGTGCGCGGCTCGGCGGCAGGGGCCGGGGGCGCCTGCGCGGACTGTCCGCCCGGCGCCGCGGGCACTGCTGCGCTCACCATGGCAGCGAGCCTACGGACCGCTTGCGCTCATCGCAAGTGTCTGGCGACCAGTCAGCTGCCGGGCCGAATCGCAAACCGGTGGGGGCGGGCGCTGGGCGGCATGCCGAGGCGGGATGGGGCACGCTGGCAGTGCGCGGCCGCGCGCGGGCGCTGCGGTGGGGGCCATACGGCCGCACCGGAAGCTGTGCCGGAATGAGACCATGGGGCATGCCCAGTGCGACTCCGCCCGATGACGAGCCCCAGCGCATCCGCGCCCTGACCGAGAGCCTGGGCCTGCCCGGCCTCGTCGACGTCCACACGCACTTCATGCCGCAGCGGGTGCTGGCCAAGGTCTGGGACTACTTCGACTCCGCCGGCCCGCTCATCGGGCGTGCCTGGCCCATCGCCTACCGCCTGCCGGAGGACGAGCGGGTGGCCGCGCTGCGCGGCTTCGGGCTGCGGGCGTTCACCTCGCTCAACTACGCCCACCGGCCAGGCATGGCCGCGTGGCTGAATGACTGGTCGCGCGGCTTCGCGGCCCGCGTGCCGGAGTGCGCCCTGTCGGCCACCTTCTACCCGGAGGAGTCCGCGCCCGAGTACGTGGCGCAGGCCCTGGCCGCCGGGACGCGGATCTTCAAGGTCCACGTGCAGGTGGGCGCGTTCGATCCGCTCGATGAGCGCCTCGCGGCCGTCTGGGGCCTCGTCGAGGACGCACAGGTGCCCGTCGTCATCCACGTGGGCTCCGGGCCGCGGCCCGGGGAGTTCACCGGGCCGCGCGGCCCGGCCGAGCTGCTGCGCCGCCACCCCCGGCTGCGCCTCGTCTTCGCCCACATGGGCATGCCGGAGTACGCCGAGTTCCTTGCGCTGGCCGAGGCCCACGAATCGGTCGGCCTCGACACGACGATGGTCTTCACGGACTTCGTCGAGGCGGCGGACCCCTATCCGCGCGAGCTGCTGCCGCGCCTCGCACAGCTGCGCGAGCGCGTGGTGCTCGGCACGGACTTCCCCAACATCCCCTACCCCTATCTCCATCAGCTCGAGGCGCTCGAGAGCCTGGGGCTGGGCGCGGACTGGCTGCGCGCCGTCCTCCACGACAACGGGGCGCGGCTGCTGGGCCTGAGCGAATCGGCCTGACGCGGCCGGGCGGGGGATGGGCCCGGCACCGCGCGGGCCCGGAGAAGTGCCGCCTACGGCACGTCCATGTGCGCCCAGCAGGCGGTGGGCCCGAAGTCCGGCAGCAGCTCGCCGCCGATTCGCGCGAGCGCATCGGGCACCTCGGCGCCGGGCTGCTCGACCGTGAACGCGGCGCGGTGGAAGAACGTGGCCCGCACCTCGGGGCAGCGCGTGACGATCCGCGAGCGGCTCGGCAGGCCTGCCTGCGTGAGTACCTGCGGCGTCATGCCGATGAGGACCGTGCCGATCCCGCGGGAGCGGAACGCCTCGGCCACCCCCAGGCCGCGCAGGAAGAGCGCGGTGCGCTCGTCGAACTCGACGGCGGCGACGACGCTCGCGCCGGCCAGCTCCCCCTCCGGGGAGCGCACCGCGATGCCCGAATCCTGCGGATTGAGCGCGAAGCCCGCCTGCGCGACGGGATCGCCCGCGTCTTCGCGCGCCTCGGCGACCGACTCGGCCATGAGCCCGGCCACGTCGTCGCGGCCGGCCCGGCCGGTCTGCAGCTCGAATTCGAAGCCGGCGTCGATGAGCGCCTGGGCGTAGCGGACGTGCCGCTTCGCGGCCTTCTGCGGGTCGAGTCCGGGATAGAGAGCCATGGGCACGAGCCTAGCGGGCCGGGGCACACCGGGGGGCGCCCCGCGGGGCGGCGGGCGCGGCGGTTACGCCCCCTGTGCGCGCAGCACCGCCTCGATGACCTGGCTGACGCCGGCCGCCGTGTTCGGCGGGGCGGTGAAGCGGGCCGCGGCGCGCACGTCCGGGTGGGCGTTGGCCATCGCGACGGGGATGCCCGCCTCGGTCAGCATGCCGAGGTCATTGTGGAAGTCGCCGAATACCATCGTCTGCGCTCGCCCCACGCCCAGGTGGGCCTGGAGGCTGCGCAGGGCCGCCCCCTTGTCCGTGTCCGCGCGCATCATGTCGATCCAGCTCTGCCCGGAGATGACGGTGCGGTGCCCGGCCGGGTCGGTGATGCCGGCGAACACCTCGGCCAGCCGCTCGGTGGGGCTGAACGCATAGGCGGAGAGCTTGACGATGGGCCCGGTGACCGAGTCCCCGCCCTCCAGGTCGAAGGCCAGGACATCGGCCGCGACGTCGAGTGCCGAATAGTAGCGGCGCACCTCGGCGAGGAAGCGCTCGTCGCCGCGCTCGACGCGGGCCCCGCGGGCCCCGCACACGATGATCCCGGCATCGAGCCCGGCCAGCTCGGGGCTGCGCGAGGCCTCGACGATCCGGCGCACCACGCCGGGGTCGAGGACCTGCGCGGAGACCTGGGCGTCGTCGCGGACGACGAAGCCGCCGTTCTCCGCCAGGAAGAACATGCCGCGGGCGTACGGCTCACCGCTGCGCGGGGCGGGCGCGTCCTCGACGAAGAGCTGGCGCAGCGTGGCGTACGGGCGCCCGCTGGCC
The DNA here is from genome assembly GCF_009857845.1 of Brevibacterium rongguiense. Lineage (GTDB taxonomy): Bacteria > Actinomycetota > Actinomycetes > Actinomycetales > Brevibacteriaceae > Brevibacterium > Brevibacterium rongguiense. Next base: position 61,960 of record NZ_WWEQ01000013.1, read on the forward strand.
GGGGCGAAGGCGATGCCCGCGGCGCGCAGCCGCGCGAGCTGGTCCCACAGGGCCGGCGGCAGCCGGTCGCGGTCGTCGAGCAGCGTGCCGTCCATGTCGCTGACGATGAGCCGGATGCCCGCCAGCTCGGCGGCGGGGGCCTCCAGCGCCGAGGGCGGAGCCGGTGCCCCGGCCCCCCGGGAGGGAGTGCTGGGGGCTGCCCCGGAGGCGGCGCGGGGCTGGGCTGCGGGCTGCTGCGCGTCGTCGGCCATGCCCCCACCCTAGGCGCCGGCGCGCCGAGTGCCCGCACCCCCGCTTGGCCGGACCTCGAGTGCCTGCGCCGCCGCGCGCCCGCCCGATAGACTGCCGGGCATGGGAAAGAAGTCCAAGAAGTCCACCGCCGATGTCATCGCCAAGCGCCTCGCCCGGGCCCAGGCCTCCGCGTTCGTCAAGCGCCCGTTCGAGGGCCTGCCGTTCGAGGCCGATCTCGTGAGCCTGCGCGAACTCGTCCCGGCGGCCACCGCCACGGCGAAGCTCACCGCCGAGTACGGGGGCGACGAGATCGTCTTCGCCTCGCTGCTGCCCGCCGCCTGGCAGGGCCTGCACCGCGCCGACGGCGTCATCATGGCCGGCCTGCAGACACCCGTCTCCTCGCCCGATCCCTCGCGCGACGTCGCGGCGGCGATCCTCGCGGTCAAGGACGCCCAGCCGGGCACGCACGCCGAGGCCACCGGCGATCCGGGCCAGGGGCCCCGGCTGCAGGACATCCTCGATGCCTCCGCGCCGTTCACGGTCAGCGTGAGCGAGACGTTCGACTACTGGCTGCCCGCCGACGCCGCCCAGCAGGACGAGGAGATCCGCGACACCCTTGAGCAGGCCAACGAGTCGATCAGCCCCACGGAGAAGCTCGTGGGCGCCGAGGGCGTCTACTGGACGTCGATGGGCGGGCGCAACTACGTCCGCTGGGCGCGCTCCGAGGAGGAGGACGCGGTCATGGACGGCCTCGCCCGCCTGCACGCCCGGGGCGAGAACACGCTGGGCGGCCTGGGCCGCTACCTGGGCTGCTTCCGCGCCCACGGCATTGCGATCCCCGTGTGGGAGCTGGGCGCACACGAGCAGCCCGACGAGGTCGAGGGCGTGCTCGAGGGCTTCGCCCGCGCACTCGACGCGGCGATCGCCGACACCGCCGCGCTGAGCGCGGATGAGCGGCGCGCCCGCTCCGGCGTCGTGTCCCGCCAGCTCACGATCCGCTGATGGCGGCCGAGCACGCCGCAGGCGGCGCTGCCGCCGGCTCCGCCGCCTGCGTGATCTGGGCCCAGGACGCCGCCCGCACGATCGCCCAGACGGTGCGCGCGGCCAAGGAGATCCCGGCCGTCGACGCCGTCATCGTCGTCGACGACGCCTCCGCCGACGGCACGGAGCGCGCCGCCCGCCGCGCCGGCGCGCAGGTGCTCGTCCACGACGTCCGCCGCGGTCGCGCGGCCTCCGAGCTCACCGGGGCCTGCGCCGTGCGCAACCGCGATGTCTCCGCCGTCATGCCCGACCGCGCCCCCCGCCTGCGCCCCGTGCTCTTCGTCCCGGCGGGAGCCGGCGAGCGGGCCAGCGCCGCTGCGGCGCTCGTGGCCCCCGTGCTCGAGGGCCGGGCTGCGCTCGCGTCCGCCGCCGGGGAGCC
>NZ_WWEQ01000140.1 GCF_009857845.1 Brevibacterium rongguiense
TGGGAAGCCGGCTTCGAGATGAGATTTCGTTATTAGGTGCCCTAGAGATGATGGGGTTGATAGGCCAGATGTGGGAGCCCTGTGAGGGGTGGAGCTGACTGGTACTAATACGCCGATCACTCACCCATTACGTGCCTTCGCGCACTGTGACTGTTGCCCTGTTGTGGGGTGGTGGTTGTGGTGTGGGGGTTGCGGGTCGGGTAACACGAGTAAACACGTTTCGACTGTCATGGTTGGTGTTCGCGTCCACTGTTTTGGCATTGCCGTATCCCGGTGTGCTCCCTTGTTTGCTGCCTGTTGTGGTGGTGTGGGGGTGTCCCGTGTTTTTGCGGTGGTGAGAGTGTTGGGGAAACGCCCGGTTCCATTCCGAACCCGGAAGCTAAGCCTGATCACGCCGATGGTACTGCACCCGAGGGGGTGTGGGAGAGTAGG
>NZ_WWEQ01000141.1 GCF_009857845.1 Brevibacterium rongguiense
AACCGTTGATGCCGCGATGCCCAGTTCGCCGGCGATCTGCACCGGCCCCAACCGCCTGCGCCACCGCGCTTTGACGATCTGCTTGACCACCGCAGGCGGGGTCTTGGTTGGCATCGAGTGGGGCCGGCTGGATCGGTCCATCATGCCTGCGGGGCCCTCGATGCGGAATCGGGTCGCCCATTTTCGGGCCGTCGGCGGTGAAGTCATGAACATTCTCGCCGCGGCGGCGACCGGCCATTTCTGCTCAACGATGAGCTTGGCTAGGCGCAATCGAGCGCGTGGGGTCAGAGCAGCGTTAGCGTGGGACATGAAGGCCTCCTGTGATGCGTGAGCGGTTTGTCGACAGCTCCACTCTCGCAATGGGAGGCCTTCACCTGTCAGCGGGTAGACCGCGATTCACGCAACAACGTCCCTGGACA
>NZ_WWEQ01000142.1 GCF_009857845.1 Brevibacterium rongguiense
GCCCGCTTTCGAGGCCGTCGAGATCTCCGACCTGTCACTGAACGACAACCCCACCCGCGCCATCCGCACACTCCACCGATCAGACCCCCGCCGACCGGGAGTGTTGCTTCGACGCTATGACACCACCTTCGTGCCATACACCGCAAAGCGCGCAACACCCTTCGCATCGGCCTTTTGCGTCAGTCCCAATGGGAAGATCGAGCGGTTTCACCGCACGCTTGCCGAGGGCTGGGCCTACGCGCGTTTTTACAGTTCCGAGACCGAATGAAGCGCCCTGGGTTTGGTTCCGACTCATCTGAAGGAGAATCGGATCATGCCCAAGAAGTACGACCAGCAGTTGCGTGAGCACGCCGTCAGGATGGTGCTCGACAAGCGCGCCGCCGAAGCATGCT
>NZ_WWEQ01000143.1 GCF_009857845.1 Brevibacterium rongguiense
GCCGGGGCGCGCCGCGGGCTTGGGGCCGCCGGGGCGCGGCGGGGCATCGCCGCTGCCGGAGCGGCCACCGGGCTTGGGCATCCCCTGCGAGGGGGCGAACGGGTTGTTGCCGGGGCGCGCGGAACCGCCGCGGCCCGGCTTGGCACCGGGCTTCGGCATGCCCTGCGAGGGGGCGAACGGGTTGTTGCCGGGCCGGCCGCCGGAGCGGCCCTCGGGCTTGCCCGCGGGCTTCGGCGCGGGCTTGGGACCCGGCTTCGCACCGGGCTTCGGAGCCGCCGAGGCGGACTCGGGCGCGGCTGCCTCCGCGGCGGGGCGCGGGGGCTCGGGTGCCTCCGGAGCCGCGGCGGCGGGGGCCTCGGGGGCCGCAGGGGCTGCCGGCGCCTCGG
>NZ_WWEQ01000144.1 GCF_009857845.1 Brevibacterium rongguiense
GAGGTGAGGACGCCGCCCAGCGTCGGGTGCCGGGGCACTGGGAGGGTGACCTGATCATCGGGAAGAACGGCACCTCGTGCGCGGCGACGCTGGTGGAGCGGATGAGCGGGTTCACCGGGCTGCTGGCACTGCCCTCGAAACACGCCGAGCCAACCGCTGACGCGGTCATCGAGTTTTTCAACGACCTGCCCGAGATGATGAAGGCATCGTTGGCGTGGGACCAGGGCAGCGAGATGGCCCAGCACGCGAAGGTATCCCTGGCCACGGCGATGCCGGTCTACTTCGCCGATCCCCACTCGCCCTGGCAGAGGCCCAGCAACGAGAACACGAACCGGCTCTACCGGGAGTATCTGCCCAAGGGCACGGTGATCCCCGATCACC
>NZ_WWEQ01000145.1 GCF_009857845.1 Brevibacterium rongguiense
CGACGTTCGCCGCGCTGGGCGGCGAGGTCGTGCGACCCCACCGCCTCACCCGCGCCGGCGCCGGCGAGGGCGCCCGCCTGGCCGCCCGCACCGCGCTGAACGAGGCGCACGCGGACCTCGAAGCCGCGAGCGCGGACCTCGCCGCCCTCGACGCACAGCGCCCCGCGCTGGCCGAGCGCGCCCAGGCGGCCCAGGCGGACGTGGACACCGCCCTCGCCGCCCTCCACGAGTCCGACGCGCAGATCCTCGCAGCTGGGCAGGAGGTGGCGCGCGCGGCCGAGGCCCTCGAGCGCCTTGAGGCCGAGGCCGCGACGCTCGCGCAGCGCCGCGAGCGCGCCCGCGCGGCCGCCGCCGAGGCGCA
>NZ_WWEQ01000146.1 GCF_009857845.1 Brevibacterium rongguiense
CCCGCTCGGTCTCGACCTTGACCTTGTCGGCCCGTAGCCGGGCGTTCTCCGCCTCCAACCGGGCGATCCTCACCGCCGCGGACTCGGTACCGGCCGACTTCGCGCCGCTGGAGGAGTGTTCTGGTGGCGCAGCCGTCGAACCTGTCCCGAACGCCCTCACCCAGTCCGCCAACGTTCCCCGGGACACCCCCAGATCGGCGGCGATGCCCTTCAACGTGGCATCGGGAGTGGACTCGTACAAGTCGACGGCCTGCCGACGGAACTCATCGGAGTAGTTCTTCCTGGCCATAGTCCTGATCATCTCGCTTCCTCCAGCAACTGCTGGATTCCACGTGTCCAAGACCCGGGGTCAGGGCCC
>NZ_WWEQ01000147.1 GCF_009857845.1 Brevibacterium rongguiense
GCAAGCTCAACGCCCGTGCCCAGGCCCGCCTCACCGGTGAGCGCGGCCACGACTACCGACCTCGTATCGGCACCGCATTCGTCCACACTGTCATCGATGACCACTCCCGGGTGGCCTACGCGGAGATCTGCGCCGATGAGAAGGCCCTCACTGCCATTGGTGTGCTCAACAGGGCCGTGGCGTGGTTTGCAGACCGTGGCGTGAGTGTTGAGCGCGTGCTGTCAGACAATGAAGCGCCCTGGGTTTGGTTCCGACTCATCTGAAGGAGAATCGGATCATGCCCAAGAAGTACGACCAGCAGTTGCGTGAGCACGCCGTCAGGATGGTGCTCGACAAGCGCGCCGCCGAAGCATG
>NZ_WWEQ01000148.1 GCF_009857845.1 Brevibacterium rongguiense
CAACGGGCGACTCGAACACCTCCGCGGCTCCGCCCTCGGCTTCCGCAACCTCACCCACTACATCGCTCGGTCGCTGCTCGAAGCCGGAGGGTTCAGACCCGCGCTACACCCTCATTCGTGAAGAGCCTCGAAAGTAGCCTCGCAGCGGAGTTTAAAGAGCCGACTTCCGCCAACTCGACATCAGCGTTAATTACGCGTCTCATAGATCTAAACATCGCAGTTAGCGGTGGTGTCATAGCGTCGAAGCAACACTCCCGGTCGGCGGGGGTCTGATCGGTGGAGTGTGCGGATGGCGCGGGTGGGGTTGTCGTTCAGTGACAGGTCGGAGATCTCGACGGCCTCGAAAGCGGGC
>NZ_WWEQ01000149.1 GCF_009857845.1 Brevibacterium rongguiense
ATCCGCACGCCACTGCCGACGCGCACTCACGGGCACTTCGCTGGTCTTCTTGCTCCAATCCGCCGTCACCATCGTTGAACACCTCTCGATCGAGGTGTTGCGACAACCAGTTGAATCCGCCCTGCGACCCGCGGTCTGAGTGAACAATGCAGCCAGCAACGTCGCCGCGCCGCGTTGCCGCGTTGGCCAGGGTGTTCACCGCCAAGCGGGCCTTCATCCGGTCACTCATGGAGTAGCCGACGATCCGGCCGGAGAAGGCGTCCTTGATCGCGCAGAGGTAGAGCTTGCCCTCATCAGTCCAGTGCTCGGTGATGTCGGTC
>NZ_WWEQ01000014.1 GCF_009857845.1 Brevibacterium rongguiense
GTTCCTCGCGACGCGGACGACGTCCTCACGGAACTCTTGGGGATAGGGAGCGGGCATGGCGCACATCCTTCCCTGCAACGCCGCACGGCGCCACAGATCATGTGACACCTGATCGTGCATCAGTCCCCCATGATGAGGCGCTCCCAGTGATGTGGCGTTGAGATTTGCTGTGGAGTCTATGCCACACCGTCACACGTTCGCGGCGCCCGCGATCGGGATCGAGGCGCCGGACATGAACGCCGCGCGCCCGGAGAGCAGGAACTCCAGCAGCGCGCCGATCTCCTCGGGTCTGCCGTAGCGGCCCATCGGGATGTGGGCCAGCAGCTCGGGCCCCACGGCCGGGTCGTCCATGTACCCCGCGGTCATCCGGCTGCGGAAGTAGCCCGGGCACACGGCCATGACGCTCAGCCCGTCTCCGGCCCAGTCGAGGGCGAGCGACTTCGCCAGCGCTTCGGCGGCTGCCTTGCTCGCGTTGTAGTCCGCGAAGCCGGGTTCCGGGCGAACGGCGTTGACCGAGGCGTTGATGACGAGCGTGCCCGGCCGGACCAGCCACTCGCGGGCCGCCTGCGCGCCGATGAGCGCCCCCACGACGTTGACGTCGAGGACGCGGCGGAAGTGCTCGGGGTCCAAGTCCTGCGCGGGCTTGGCCTCGCCGTCGATGCCGGCGTTGAGGAAGGCCGCGTCCACCCCGCCGAACGCATCGTGCGCCGCGGCGAAGGCCGAGGTGAGCGCGGAGGCGTCCCGCGCCTCGGCGACGGAACCGCCCGCGGCCACCCCCGCCTCCAGTGCGGGGGACAGGGACTCCTGGCGGGTGCCTGTGATCCACACGCGGTGCCCGGCGGCGGTGAGGTGGGCCGCGCAGGCGCGCCCGATCCCGCTGGTGCCGCCGGTGATGAGGTAGCGGCGGGGCACATCCGCCTGGGCAGTGTCCATGCCGCGAACGCTACCGGAGGCCGGCCACAACCCGCCCCAGCATGCTCCGCCGTGCCGCGTCGCCCGCCCCCAGCGCCCCCTCCGGTCTCGCCGAAGCGCGCCGCGAAACACGGCGCTCACGCGCTGGTTACACTCGCGACGTTCGGCCGTGCTCGAATGACCGGACACGCAGTCGCGCACCACACGCAGTCCCGCACCCGACGCAGTCGCGCAACTGGCCGCGCACCCGACCGGGTCCGCAGCCGCCTTCACCAGTGGCCCCCACCACGTGGGTCCATTGCCCGGTCCCATCCCCTCCGAGCGCAAGCGAGACCGCCCATGCCCAGCCCCCTCCTCACACCGGAGACCCGGTCCATCGAGTTCGTGCCGCTGACCGAGCGCCACGGCTCCCCGCGCAGCCTCTTCACGCTGTGGTTCGGCGCGAACCTGCAGGTGACGTCCATCGCCGCGGGCGCGCTCACCGTCACGGTGGGGCTCTCGCTGCCGTGGGCGCTGCTCGCCACCATCATCGGCACGCTCGTGGGCGCGGTCTTCATGGCGCTGCATTCGGCGCAGGGCCCCATCCTGGGCGTCCCGCAGATGATCCAGAGCCGCGCCCAGTTCGGCTACGTGGGCGCCGTGCTGCCCCTGGTCCTCGTCGTGCTCATGTACCTGGGCTACTTCTCCACGACCGCGGTGCAGGGCGGGGCCGCGCTCGCCTCGCTCACGCACCTCGACATCTCCGCGGCGATCGTCGTCATCATCGCCGTCATCGTGGTGGTGGCCGTCCTGGGCTACCCGCTCATCCACGCCGCCCAGAAGCTCCTGTCGATCCTCAGCGGCGCGGCCTTCCTCATCCTCACCGTCTGCCTCCTTCTCAACAACGACGTGGCCGCGGTGTGGACGTTCGACGAGTTCGCGTGGGGCCCCTTCGTGCTGGCGATTGCGATCGGGGCCACCTGGCAGCTGACCTACGCGCCCTACGTCGCCGACTACTCCCGCTACCTGCCGCCCGAGACCTCGGTCGCGAAGTCCTTCTGGTTCAGCTATGCGGGCACGACGATTGCGACGATCTGGATGTTCGGCTTCGGCGCGGTGGCCACGGCCGTCGCCGCCGACGCCTTCGAGGGCGGCTCGGTGGACTTCATCGTGGGGCAGGCGCCGTTCGGCCACGCGGCGTTCTACCTCATCATCATCGCCGGCGTGATCGGCATCGATGCGCTCAACCTCTACGGCCTCTTCATGTCCGCGACGACGATCCTGAATTCGCTCTTCCGGTTCCGGGTCACGCCGGCCGTGCGCCTGTCCATCATCGTTGTGGGCGCCGCGGTGGCCTGCGCGGTGAGCCTGGTGGGGCGCGAGAACTTCCTGGCGAACTTCACGAACTTCATCCTGCTGCTCGCGTACTTCCTCATCCCGTGGACGTCGATCAACCTGGCCGACTTCTACCTGGTGCGCCGCGAGCGGTACAACATCCGGGCCCTCTTCGATCCCGCCGGCGAATACGGCGGCATCGACTGGCGGACCATGCTCGCCTACGGCATCGGGATCGCCGTGGAGGTCCCGTTCATCTCCAGCGACTTCTACACCGGGCCGCTCGCGCAGGCCTTCGACGGCGCGGACATCTCCTGGATCCTCGGGATCTTCGCGGCGGCGGTGCCCTACGTGGCCCTCATGCACTGGTTCCCGATGCGCCGCGGCTTCCCGCCCGTCTCCACCGGGGCCGAGGCGGTGGCCGAGGAGGCCTCACACCTCCCGTCCGCGCGCTGAGGGTGAGGCTGGGCCGCCGGGCCCAGGCACGGTGGCCCGGGCCGGGTGTGGCCTCCGACCCCGCTGCGCGAGTCCGGCACCCGGTTCCAGCCTGAGCCCCAACCCCGGCCCAGATTCCGACCCCGGCCCAGATCCCGGCGCCGCAGGGGCAGCGGGGACGGGAGCCGGGCCGTGCGCTCAGCCCACGTGGGAGTCGAACCAGTCGACCGCCTCGGCGGGGTGCTCCCCGAAGTAGTTGTAGCCGCGGAAGCGCTCCGTGGTGCCCTCGATCCACACGAGCTTCTTGTCGTCGGTGGGCAGGGCGTCGTAGATGTCCTGGACGTCCTGCGGCTTCGTCATCGAGTCGTCGTGGACCTGCGCGACGAGCGTGGGCACCCCGATCGCTCCCATGTGCGGCAGCGGTGTCTGCTCCGCCAAACGGAAGCCCGTGCGCTCGTGCACAGCCGCGTCGAACGCGGTGTAGCCGGCCTCGCCCAGGCCCAGCCCCTCGGCGAACGTGTCGACGATGTAGGTGCCCGACACCGGCTGGAGCATGATCATCGCCTCGACCTCGGAGAACTCCTCCGGCATCCGGTCCCACGCGATCGCGGTGGAGTCCGCGCCCAAGCACACGGACAGCAGCGCCTTGTGCATGTTCTGCGTGTCCGGGCGCGCCTTTGCGTAGCGCAGGGAGCCGACGACGTCCTGCCACTCCGTCATCCCGATGCCGGCGATGCCGCCGTTGCCCTGCCCGCTCATGCCGTGGTTGCGCATGTCGTAGGCGAGGATCGCGTAGCCGGCGTCGTGGAGGGCCTTGTACTCGGGCAGGAAGTTGACCTCGAAGCCGCCGAGCCCCCCGAACTCCGGCAGGTGCCCGGCATAGCCGTAGCGCGAACCGGGGAGGAAGTGATTGTGGATGATGACCGCCTTGGCATCCTCGGCCGGGATGAACCAGCCGGACAGCGGGGTCCCGTCCAGCGACGGGAACGTCACATCCTCGTACTCCATGCCGTACTCATCGGGCCTGCGCAGGATCGGCGTGCGGCGGCCCGCGGTGGTCCCCGTCGTCCAGAGGTGGAGGAAGCCGTCGAAGGCCTCCCGGGTGTCCTTGTCCATCCCGAGGTCCTCGATGAGCTGTGCGGAACTGGCATCTGCCATGGTGTTCTCCTCTGCGGGTCGGTGGTGCTGAGTGGTTCGGTGGTGCTGAGTCGGTCACTGGTGCCGACTGTCACCGTGCACGCTATGCGAGCGGCCCGCGCATCGGAAGGCACGGCTAAGGGGGGTATTGCGAGCCCCCCGCTGGGCACGTTGGTGTGCAGTATCGTCGGTGTGCGTGACCGGCAGCCGCTTCCAGGAGTTCCTCGCCACCCGCCGCGCCCGCGTGCGCCCCGAGGACGTGGGCCTGCCCCGCGGGCCTCGCCGGCGGGTGCCCGGGCTGCGCCGCGAAGAAGTCGCGGCGCTGGCCGGAGTCAGCTCGGACTACTACATCCAGATCGAGCGGGGCCGCTCACGGGGGGTCTCGGACGAGGTGCTGGCGGCCATTGCGCACGCCCTGCGGCTGGACCAGGCCGAAACCGCGCACCTGTTCAACCTCGCCCACGCGACCCGGGCGGCCGCGGCTCCGCGCTCGCCCCTGCCCGCCGAGGCGCGCGACGGGCAGCCGCCGCCCGGGCTCCTCGCGCTCGTCGACGCACTCGCGACGCCGGCGCACGTGCAGAACGGGCGCCTCGACCTCCTCCACGCCAACGCCCAGGGCCGAGCGCTCTATGAGGCCGTGTCCGATCAGGACCCGGTGCGCCCGAACTTCGCGCGCTTCGTCTACCTGGACCCCGCTGCACGCAGCTTCTACGGCGACTGGCCGCAGGTGGCCGATGAGGCCGCCGCGATGCTCGAGGCGGAGGTGGGCCGCAGCCAGGCCGCCCGCGCAGACGAGGGCGGGGCCGGTGATGGCAGCGCAGTCGGCAGCGCAGTCGGGAATGAGCCCGGCGACGATGCGGACGCGCCACGCGGGGCCTACGGCAGCCTGGGCGAACTCGTGGGGGAGCTGCTGGCCGGCAGCGTCGAGTTCCGGTGCCGCTGGGGCCAGCGGGATGTCAGCGACCACCGGCGCGGAGCCAAGCGCCTGCTGCACCCGCGGGTGGGCGAGCTGCGCCTGCGCTTCGAGGCGCTCGAGGTGGGCGACCGGCCGGGCATGCGCCTGTTCGGATACACTGCGGACCCAGCTCACCCCGACACGGCCGCACGGCTGGGGCGGCTGGGCCGACCGGCCGACGATCTGCCGTCGCGGTGCGCTTGACCCGCGGGCGGGCCCGGTACGCGGGCAGGCAGGGTACGCGGGCACGCGGCGCCGGCCGGGAACGCCGGGTGCTGGGCCCAAGGAGGAATCGCCATGAGCAACGTCGAAGCACACCCGGCGCAGGTCCTGTGCCGCGGCGAGGGCCTGCCCGGCCCCCGCTCGGAGTGCGCCGGGGGCGCCGAGGTTGAGCTCATCGAGGCGCGCGAGGTGCCCCTGGGCGGACCGCGGGCCATGACCGTGCGCCGGACGCTGCCGCAGCGGCAGCGCTCCCTCATCGGCGCCTGGTGCTTCTTCGACCACTACGGGCCCGACGACGTCGCGGCCACCGGTGGCATGGACGTAGCGCCCCACCCGCACACCGGCCTGCAGACCGTGAGCTGGCTCTTCGACGGGGCCATCGCCCACATCGACTCCGGGGGCGGCCGCGGCACCGTGCTGCCCGGCGAGATCAACCTCATGACCGCGGGCACCGGCATCTGCCACTCGGAGACCTCCACCCCGGACACGCAGACCCTGCACGGGGTGCAGCTGTGGCTGGCGCTGCCGGACGCGGTGCGCGGCACGCTGGGCCGCGCCTTCGAGCACTTCGAGCCGGAGCCGGTGCCACTGGCCCGCGCCTCCGCGGGCGACTCGGACACTGGCTCGTCTGACGCTGGCGCCTCGGACGCTGGCGCCCCGGGTGCCGGCGACTCGGACCGTGCGGTGGACGGCTCGCCCGCCGGCGAGGCGCTCGTCTTCATCGGCAGCCTGCTGGGCCGCACCTCGCCCATCAGCGTCTACAGCCCCCTCGTGGGCGCGCAGCTGCGCCTGGAGCCGGGCGCCGTGGTGGACCTGGCCGTCGATCCCTCCTTCGAGCACGGTCTGCTGCTGGATTCCGGTGCCGTCGCGCTCGAGGGCGTCGAGATCCCCCGTGCGGGGCTGGCCTACACCGGCGTGGGCAGTCAGTCGCTGCGCATCGCCAACCTCGGCGAGGAGCCCGCGCTGCTCGTGCTCATCGGCGGGCAGCCGTTCGGCGAGGAGATCGTCATGTGGTGGAATTTCGTGGGCCGCGACTCGCAGGAGATCGCCCGCTACCGGGCGGAGTGGGAGGCCCACGGCGAGCGGTTCGGGGAGGTCGACGGCTACGTCGGGCACCTCGGGCCCGGCCGGAGCAAGGACGGCCTGGCGCGCCTGCCCGCCCCCGCCCTGCCCGATGTCGAGCTGCGTCCCCGCCGCAATCCGCCGCCCAGCGCCCAGCGCTCCCGGACCCAGCCGCTCACCCCCGCTCCCGGTGGAGCCGCCGCGGAGACAGCCCCGAATGGAGATTCCCATGGCCGATGACCAGCTGACCGACAAGAACGGCGCCCCCGTGAGCGTTGCCGTCGATCAGGCCAACAGCGCCTACGCGATCATGCTCGACGACGGCACCGTCGCCGGGCGCACGTTCTTCATGGCCGCGCCCGAGGCGCCCGGCGAGTGGATCTTCTACCACACCGAGGTCTCGGAGGAGTTCGGCGGCCGCGGCCTGGCCACGGTGCTCATCGCCGCGGCCATGGCCGACGTGCGCGCGCAGGGCATCACCGTCGTGCCGATCTGCCCCATGGTCCGTGCGTGGCTGCAGAAGAACGCCGAGGAGTACGAGGCCGCGGGCGGGCGCGTCCGCAAGGCGACGGGCAAGGACATGGAGGCCGTCGAGGACGCGGTGCAGGGCGGGCAGGCGTGAAGCGGCCCTACATCGACAAGGATGCGCCGCAGGTCCAGAAGGCCATGGAGAAGGCGGCCGTCGCCGCGCGGGAGGCCTCGCACGCCGCCGGCCTGGAGGACTCCACGATCGAGCTGGTCAACGTGCGCGTCTCGCAGCTCAACGGCTGCCCCACCTGCCTGAGCATCCATGTCCCGCAGGCCCGCGCCGCAGGCGTGAGCCAGCGCCAACTTGACCTGCTGCCCTCGTGGCCCGAGGCGCGCGGGGTCTACACGGACGTCGAGCGCGCGGCCCTGCTGCTGGCCGAATCGCTCACGGTCATCGACCAGTCCGCGGACCGCAATGCGCTGGTGGAGCGGGCCGCCCAGGCGCTCACCGCCGACCAGATCGCCGCCGTCGAATGGACGGCGGTGCTCATCAACGCGTTCAACCGCATCTCGATCGCCAGCGGCCACCCGCCGCGGCCGGAGTAGGAGCGTGCCGGTGACCACCGTGGGGGCTGCCGACGGCTTCGCGCTGGCCGTGCAGACCGGCGGCCCGCCCGTTGCGCCGCCGCTGCTCCTGCTGCCCGGGCAGGCGAACTCCCACCGCTGGTGGGACGGCCTGCGCGAGGTGTTCGAGCCGGTCTTTCGGACGATCACCTTCGACTACCGGGGCACCGGTGACAGCCGCGGTGAGGTGGGGGAGTGGGGCACGTCCCTCTTCGCCGCCGATGCCGCCGCCGTGCTCGTCCACCTGGGCTATGACGAGGCCTGCGTATTCGGCACCTCGATGGGCGGCCGGGTGGCGCAGAAGCTCGCCATCGAACACCCGCAGCGCGTATCGGCGCTGGCCATCGGGTGCAGTGCGCCCGGCGGCGAGCACGCCGTCGCGCGCGATCCGGCAGTGACGCGGGCGATGGGCCACGGCGACGTGCGCCAGCGGCTGCGCTTCCTCTTCGAGCTGTTCTACACCCCCGCGTGGCCGCATCCCCTGGAGGAGAGCACGCTGCTGGGTGATCCCAGCATGACGCGCGCGGAGAAGACCGCGCACCGCCGCGGCAGCCTGGCCCACGACGCGTGGGGCGAACTGCCCCGCATCGCCGCGTCCACCCTCGTCATCCACGGTGAGGACGACGTGATGACGCCCGCGGCCAATGCGCGCCTGCTGGCTGAGCGCATCCCCGGCGCGCGACTCGAGCTGTTCCCCGGCCGCCACGGGTTCTTCTCCGAATACGCAGACGAGGTGCTGCCGCGGGTGCGCGAGTTCCTGGCCACGACGGGTGTTGACGGTGGCCCCTGACTCGGCCCGCCGCCCCCCGACCGCCCGAATCCAGAGGATTGCCCCGTGAGTGAAACCGCCCCCGGTATGTCAATGCCCGCCGCCGCCTCGGCGACACCGGCCCCCGCCTCGGCAGCGGAGCCCGTGATCCGCCTGGACCGGGTGACGCTGCGGCGCGGGCAGACGCAGATCCTGCACGGGGTCGACCTCACGGTGCACGCGGGGCAGCGGTGGGCACTGCTGGGTCCCAACGGCGCCGGCAAGACCACAATGCTGGGGTTCTGCGGGGCGCAGACCCACCCCACGAGCGGGACCGTGGACGTGCTGGGCCACCGGATCGGGCGAGTGGACATGCAGGCGCTGCGGCGCGAGATCGGCCACGTCAATCCGCGCCACCCGCTGCGCTCGCCGCTGACCGTCACGCAGGTGGTGCTCACCGGATTGACGGGCACGATCGAGATGCCCATGCGCTGGGAGCCCACGGCGCAGGACACGCAACGGGCCCGCGCAGCCCTTGAGCGGATCGGCCTGTCCGAGCGCCGGGACGCGCCCTGGACCACCCTGTCCCAGGGTGAGCGCGGGCGCGCCCTCATCGCCCGCGCCCTCGTCATCGAGCCGGCGCTGCTGCTCCTCGACGAGCCCACCACCGGTCTGGACGTCGCGGCGCGCGAGCAGTTCCTCGAGACGATCAATGGGCTGGACCCCGGTCCCGCGCTCACCACGGTCCTCGTCACGCACCACCTCGAGGAGCTGCCGGAGACCACGACGCATGCCATGGTCATCGCCCACGGTCGCGCGGTCGCGGCGGGGCCGGTGGACGAGGTCCTGACCACGGAGACGATCAGCGCGGCCTTCGAGCATCCCATCGAGGTCTCGAAGGCCCACGGCCGGTGGGCCGCGCGCGCCCGGCGGGGCCGCTGAGCGCATACGTGGGCAGGCGCCGGGCGCGCGGTGCTATCCCGTCAGCGAGTTGAAGAGCAGACTCGTGCGGGTGTCGACCACCCCCGGGACGGCGCGGATGCGCTCGAGGACCGTGTCGAACTCGGAGAGGCTGATCGCGCGCAGATGCACGACCAGGTCCCATTCGCCGATCGTCGAATGGAGCTGCTCGACCTCCGGGTAGCCGCGGATGGCCCGCACGGCGTCGCGGCCGCGGTTCGGGGCGATCGAGACCATGGCGACGCCGCGGATCGCATCGCGGTCCACATCATTGGCGAGGCGGATGGTGAAGGCCTCGATGACCCCCTCGGCCACCAGCTTCTCGATGCGGCCCGTCACGGTCGAGCGATTCACCCCGACCTGCCGCGCGAGTTCGGCGATGGGGGTTCGGCTGTCCGCGCGCAGCAGCGAGATTACCCGGCGGTCCACGTCGTCCAACATGGCACATAGCCTATTCCAGGACCGCAGAATGCCTGTTTCCTAGGCGGAATATGGTCCATTCGGCGATTGAACGACCACATTGCCGAGTCATAGCGTGGCGGGTGTCAGCGAACGCCTCCCGGAAGAAGAGACCGCACATGCCCACTCCGCCCGCTCCCGGCCTCACCCACTTCGCCGCTCGCGCAGGCGACCACAACGACCGTGCGATGGCGGCCTCACCCCGCCTGGCGCAGGCCCTCGCCGGGCTCCTCGGCCAGCCCCCGACGGTCATCGGCGCCCCGGAGCCGGCCCTCGCCGCGGACTGGGACGTCGAGCTCACCGCCGCGCGCCCCGCGCTCCAGGCGATGCGCGCGCACTACGACGACGTGCTCGGCCGCGGCCTCACGCCCGTCACGGCGCTGAGCCGGTGCGCGGTCGCGCTCGCCACTCTCCCGGCCGTCGCGCAGCACCGCCCGGATGCCGTGGTGATCTGGTTCGATGCCCACGCGGACCTCAACACACCGGCCACGACCCCCACGGGCTACCTGGGCGGGCTGGCGCTGTCCGGCTCGCTCGGCTGGTGGGACTCCGGGCTCGGGGCCGGCCTTGCCCCCGATCGCACCGTCCTTGCGGGCGTCCGCGACATCGACCCGCCGGAGGCCGAGCTCATGCGCTCCCACGCCGTGGCGCTCGTGGCACCCGGACCGGACTTCGCACGGCGGCTGGGAGAGGCCGTCGCCGGTCGGCCGGTGTACATCCACATCGACTGCGATGTGCTCGATCCCGACACGGTGCCCACGGACTACCGGGTGCCGAACGGCCTGAGCCTCGGCGACCTCCGTGCCGCGGCGGCCGTGCTCACCGGCAGTGAGATCGTCGGACTCGAGATCGGCGAGCTGGAGACCCAGACGCAGGCGGAGGACCTCGACCCCCTCCTCCAGGCCCTCGCGCCCGTCCTCACGGCAGTCGTGCAGAGCTGAGGTCCGCGCGCCGAGCTGCGATCACTCCGGCATCTGCGCGACCGGGGCCCCAGGGACCGCCTGCCCTCAGCCCCCCGGTCCGCCGGCCCTGCGGCCCCGGCCCTGCTCACGCGCGGTCCGAGCCCGAGGCGCCCTCGTCGTCTGCCAGCTGCTGGGCCAGGTAGCGCCCCGTCACGCTGTCGGGGTCCGCGGCGACCTGGCGCGGCGTCCCGGTGGCGATGATGCGCCCGCCCTCGGTGCCGCCGCCGGGGCCCATGTCGACGATGTGGTCCGCGTTGGCGATCATGTCGAGGTCGTGCTCGATGACGAGGACGGTGCCGCCCTGGTCGAGCAGCCGCTGGAGCACTCCGATGAGCGTGCGCACGTCCAGCGGGTGCAGGCCCACGGTGGGCTCGTCGAAGACGAAGAGCGTCCCCCGCTGCCCGCGCTGGAGCTCGGAGACGAGCTTGAGGCGCTGGGCCTCGCCCCCGGAGAGCTCGGGTGTCGCCTCGGTGAGGGTGAGGTAGCCCAGGCCCACATCGCGCAGCCCCTCCAGGCGCGTGCGGACCGGCGCGAGGTCGCCCACCCGGTCCAGCAACTCGGCGGCGGTGAGCGCGAGCAGCTCCGGCAGCGCCAGCGCGGGCCCGCCATCCGCGCTGGGGCGGCGGTAGTCGAGCGCCTGCGGGGCGTAGCGGCCGCCCTCGCATTCGGGGCAGGCGATGTCCACGTCCGGCAGGAACTGCACGTCCAGGGTGACCTGGCCCGTCCCCTCGCAGCGCGGGCAGCGCAGCGCACCCGTGTTGTAGGAGAACGACCCGGCGTCCAGGCCAGCCTGCTGCGCCGCGGGCAGGCGGGCGTATGCACGGCGCAGCTCGTCCATGATCCCCGTGTAGGTGGCGACGGTGGAGCGCACGTTGATGCCGATGGGCGCCGCGTCGACGACGTTGACGCGGGTGATGCCGCCCGGCTCCACCGCCCTCACGTGCGCGGGCACGGTGGGACCGGAATCGCCGCCGGCCGCGGAGCCGCCTGTGGACCCGCCCCCGCCGCCCCCGCTGCCGCCACTGGTGGCTCCCCCGGTGCTGGCCTCCGTGCGGGCGCGCAGGGCGGGGATGAGGCTGTCGAGCACGAGCGTCGTCTTGCCCGAGCCGGAGACGCCCGTGACCGCCGTCATCCGGCCGACGGGGAAGGCGGCCTCGAGTTCGTGCACCGTGTGGATGGGGGCGGTGTTCAGCCGGATGGTGCCGTGGTCGAACGTCTTCGCCGCGGGGGCGGGCGTGCGCGCGCTCACCCGCTCGCTGCCGGTGAGGAACCCGCCGATGAGCGAGGCGGGATCGGCGCCCAGCTGCGCCACGGTGCCGGTGGCCACGACCCGGCCGCCGGCAGCGCCCGAGCCCGGGCCGATCTCGATGAGGTGGTCGGCCTGCCGCAGCACGAGCGGCTCATGGTCGACGAGGACCACCGAGTTGCCGTCGGCCAGCAGGTCCTCGACGACGCCCAGCAGCCCGGTGACGTTGGACGGGTGCAGCCCGATCGACGGCTCGTCGAGGACGTAGAGCACCCCGGTGGTCTCGTTGCGCACCGCGCGGGCCAGCTGCACGCGCTGCCGCTCGCCGGTCGACAGGGTCGCCGAGGCCCGGTCGAGGCCGAGGTAGCCCAGGCCCAGCTCCACGAGCCGACGGGCCATGCCGCGCAGCGCGTCGCTGAGGCTGCGGGCCATGGGCAGCATGTCCTCCGGCAGCGTGGCGGGCACGGTGTCCGTCCAGGCGAGCAGCTGATCGAGGGTCTTCGCGGTGACCGCCGCGAGGTTCTCATCCCCGATCTCCGGGCCGCGGGCGCGCTCGCTCAGGCGGCTGCCGCCGCAGGCGGGGCACGGTGAGACGGTGAGGAAGCGGCTCACGCGCCGCAGCCGCTTCTCATCCCCGGCGCGCTTGAGCTCCTCGAGCACGGTCAGCCGGGCGTTGCGGAAGGTGAAGTTGAGGTCGTGGACCCCGTTCTTCGTGGTGACGGTGATGTGCTTCTTCTCCTCGGGCCCGTCGAGCACGATCTGCCGCTCCGCGTCGCTCAGCTCGTCCCACGGCACGTCCGTGCGGACGCCGAATTCCCGGGCGATCTGCGGCTGGACGCGGAAGCCGAACATCTGCCAGGGGATGACCGCGCCCTCGTCGAGGCTCAGGTGCGGATCGCGGATGAGCGAGGCGTCGTCGACCGTGCGCACCACCCCGGTGCCCTCGCACTCGGGGCAGGCCCCCTCGGAGTTGAAGGCGAGCTCCTCCGCGCCGGGCGGGTGGACCTGGGCCCCGCAGATCGGGCAGGAGAACGGCACTTCCTCGGCCACCCGCAGGGTGGGCTCCTGCCGGTGGCCGTGGGGGCACAGGTGGCCGGCCAGGCGGGAGAACATGAGCCGCAGGACGTTGAGCAGCTCCGTGGACGTGCCGAACGTGGAGCGGACACCGGGCACGCCGGGCCGCTGGCGCAGGGCCAGCGCGGCCGGCACGTGGCTTACGCGGTTCACGTCCGCGCGGGCGGCCTGGCCCATCCGGCGGCGCGTGTAGGTGGACAGCGCCTCGATGTAGCGCCGGGAGCCCTCCGCATAGAGCACGCCCATGGCCAGGGAGGACTTCCCGGACCCGGACACCCCGGCGATCCCCACGAGCTTGCCCAGCGGCACGTCGACGTCGATGTCGCGCAGGTTGTGCACGCGTGCCCCGCGCACCTCGATGATGCCGGTGAAGGCCCGTTCGGCCCGCTGTGCCGCCGAGGTGCGGGCCGGCTTACCGCGTTCGTCCGGTTCCGGGTTCGCTGCGTCCGCCATGACCCGATTCTTCCACCACCGGCGTGGGCCCGCGACGGCCGTGTGGGGTCGCGGGGGGCCTTGCGGCGGCACCGCCGGGAGCGTGCTCAGCCTGCCGTGCTCACCCCATGAAGCCGGTGAGCGCCATCCAGGGGATCGCAACGGCGAAGAACACGATGAGCATGATGATGCCCGCGATCGCGCCCACGCGGAACCACTCGCCGGCCTTGACGTAGCCGGAGCCGAACACCACGCCGGCGGGGCCGGAGGCGTAGTGGGTGAGGCCGCCGAACAGGTTCGAGGCGAAGCCCAGGCTCAGCGCAGCGAACAGCGCTGGGGCGCCCGCGGTGATCGCCGCCCCCAGGAACACCGCGTACATCGCGACGATCTGGGCGGTGTTCGAGGCGAAGAAGTAGTGGGCGAAGAAGTAGACGAGCACGAGGATCGCAAACGCCGGCACCCAGCTCAGACCGCCCACCGCGTGCGCCACCGAGTCGCCGATCCAGCCGATGACGCCCAGGGCGTTGAGCTGGTCGGCCATGCCCACGAGCACGGCGAAGAAGATGAGGGTGGACCACGCCGAGGCGTTCTTCGCCAGGTCCTTCCAGGTCAGCACCCGGGTGACGAGCAGGATCGCGATGCCGGCGAAGGCGGCCGCCGTCGCGTTGACGTGCAGCTGGGTGCCCAGGCACCACAGGACGAGCAGGAGGACGAACGTGCCCGCCATCGTCCACTCGCCGGAACTCAGCCGGCCCATGCGCGCAAGCTCGGCCCGCGCCTCGGCGGGAGCGCCCGGCGTGCTCTTCTCCGTGGGCGGGTAGATCTTCGACATCACCCACGGCATGAGCAGCAGGGTGACGAGCCCGGGCACCAGCGCGGCGAGCGCCCAGCCGCCCCAGGTGATCTCGACTCCCTGCTGGGCCGCCGCGGCCTGCGCGATGGGGTTGCCCGCCATGGCCGTGAGGAACATGGCCGCCGTGACGGCGTTGACC
The DNA here is from genome assembly GCF_009857845.1 of Brevibacterium rongguiense. Taxonomy (GTDB): domain Bacteria; phylum Actinomycetota; class Actinomycetes; order Actinomycetales; family Brevibacteriaceae; genus Brevibacterium; species Brevibacterium rongguiense. The sequence goes on from NZ_WWEQ01000014.1 coordinate 14,003, forward strand.
TGCACCTCGGTCATGCCCAAATACGAGCCCAGCTTGCGGCGCGAGGCATCGGTGTCCGGGGTGGAGCCGTGGACCTCGGCCAGCGAGCGGATGATCGGGTAGATGACGCCGCCGGCGCGGGCGGTGTTCGACGGCGTGGCCGGGGCCAGGATGAGGTCCGTGATCGTGAGCCCGTAGGACAGGCCCAGGCTGGACTTGCCCAGCCAGGAGACGAACACGAGCGCGATGCGCCGGCCCAGTCCGGTGATGAGGAAGCCGTCGGCGATGAAGAACGCCGCGACGATGAGCCACACCGCGGAGTTGCCGAAGCCGGACAGCGCCTCGTCCTTGGCGTTCATGGCCCCCGTGAGCATGGCGGCCGCCAGTCCGATGAGGCCGACGGACGCGGTGGGCAGCGGCTGGAGGATGAGGCCCAGGATCGTGGCGACGAAGATCGCGAGCATGTGCATGCCGCGCTCGTCGACTCCCGCGGGCGGCGGGATGAAGTAGATGGCCAGCGCAGCGGCGGCCATGATCGCGAACTTGACGATGAGCCCGCGCGTCTGCCGGCGGGCGGCCGCCCGCTCGTCCGGCTGGGCGGGGCCCTGCGCCGCGGGCTGCGAGCCCGGCTGCGCGGTGGGCTGTGAGGTGGGATCGGCCACGGCCGTGTCCTCCGAGTCTGCTGTCTCAGTCCGCCGGGCGAATGGGGGCGCCGCACCGCGGCTGCGAAGGTGCGGCCGGGCGGGGCGGCGGCGCCGTCGAGGGGCGCCGTGGCCAGCGCGCGCGGCGGGGGCTGCGCACTGCCGCGCTGAACTCTAGGCGCGCGATCTCCCGCGCGATACCCCCGCACGGGTGACGTGAGACGCAGCGTCTTACCGGCACCGGAGCGGTGCCGGACCGCAGTCGGGGTGCTGCGGGCCGGCGGTCCGGATCGTGCGGCCCGGGGCCGGGGTGCAGCCGGCAGCGAGGGCTGAGTGCTGTCGGCGCACGGCCCGGGGACGGCGGGCGCCTGCGCGGTCTCAGGCCTCACCGGTGTCGCCGCGGTTGGCCGCCCGCAGCTCGCAGGCGATGTCGAGGTGGCCCGCGTGGCGCGCGTACTCCTGGAGGACGTGGAGCATGATCCAGTGCAGCTGCGCCACGCTGTCCGCATCCGCGAAGCGGCCGCCGGGGGCCGCCCACTCGTCGAGCGCGTGGGCCCGCACGATCGCGCGGGAGTCGGCCCCGGCCGCGTGCAGCGCTGCCAGGAGGTCGTCGATGTCCTGATCCGGATTGACCATGGGGCCTGCGCGCACGCCGCCCTCGCGGTCGCCGAACGGATCGTCGATCTGCTCGGCGAGGAACGCCCAGCGGAACCAGCGCCGCTCCATGTGCGCAAGGTGGTTGACGAGGCCCGCGGGGGTCCACCCCGAGGGCAGCTGGGAGGCGTAGAGCTCGGAGGGCTGCAGCCCGCGCACCTTCTCCTCGACCGTCCGGCGGTAGAACTCGAAGTAGTCGAGGAGGAGTTCGCGCACGTCCTGGCTGTTTCCCGGTTCCGCGGTCATGGGGCCAGCCTCTCACGCGCGGACCCCGCATCCGGGTCTCGTGGGCCCGGGACTTGTGGGCCCCGGGTCCGCTTGGCCCGGGCGTGCCCGGGGTTGTGCACCCGGGTCTGCCCGGGTCCGGCGCGGGCCCGCGCCGGGGTCCCGGCCACGCGGCACAGGCCGGGCGGTTAGGGTGCGGGGTGCGGCGGACCCATCCGGGCAGCCGCCGCGGGCGGCCGCTGCCGCGCACACCCCACTCCACCCGAAGGGCACCCTCCATGGCATTCTCTCCGTCCACGGCGATCCTGCGCGCCATCCCCGGCGCCTCCATCCTCAATTCCGGGGTGGAGAAGTTCGCGCTCGAAGACGGCAGCGCGGCGTTCCTCCAGCAGATGGCCGCGAAGGGCTTCCCTGCGCTCGCGAAGCTCGAGCCCGCGCAGTTCGGCAAGCTGCTCGCCGCCGCCGAGGTGGCCGTCGGCGCAGCGCTGCTGGCCCCCTTCGTGCCCACGAAGCTCGCCGGGCTCGGGCTGGCGGCGTTCTCCGGCGGCATGCTCACGATGTACTTCCGCACCGAGGAATTCACGAAGGACGACGGCCTGCGCCCGGCCGGGGACGGCGTGGCCGTCTCGCACAATGTGTGGCTGGCCGCGATCGCGCTCGCCCTGCTCCTCAAGCGGGGGAAGTAGGCGGCAGGTGGCGGACCACCGCGAGGGCGCGCACCACGACGCCCACCCAGGCACCCACCCGGATGCGCACTACGCCGACGAGCGGCTGGCGCGGGTCTACGACGCCTTCGAGGGGCCCCGCGATGATCTGGACCTCTACATGTCGATCGCGCAGGCGGTGGGGGCCACCTCCGTCCTGGACGTGGGCTGCGGCACGGGTGCTTTCGCGCTGTTCGCCCAGCGGGCGGGCATGGCCGCGGCCGGTATCGATCCCGCCCAGGCCATGCTCGACGTCGCCCGCCACAAGCCCGGTGGCGAGTTCGTCGACTGGTTCTGCGCCGATTCCCTCCATCCGCCGCCGGTGAGCGCGGATTTCGCGACGATGACGGGCAACGTCGCACAGGTGTTCCTCACCGATGACGCGTGGGCGGCCACGCTCAATGCCCTCGCCCAGCGCCTCGTGCCCGGTGGCCACCTGGTCTTCGAAACCCGCAGGCCCGAGGCGCGGGCGTGGGAAGCGTGGGCGCGGGCGGAGCCGGTCGAACACCATGTGCCCGGGATCGGCCGGGTGCGGGAGACGCGGACCGACGTCGTCGCGCACCCGCCCCTCGTCTCGTTCGCCCAGGTCTACGCGTTCCCCCACGGCGAGGAGCTGCGCTCGGAGTCGACACTGCGCTTCCGCGGCCGGGATGAGAACCGGGCGGCACTGGGCGCCGCCGGATTCGATGTGCTTGAGATCCGCGATGCCCCCGACCGGCCCGGCGCCGAGGACGTCTACGTCTGCCAGAAGGTCATCCGCTGAGCGGTTGTGGGCCGGCAGACACGCGGCCCGCGGAATGGGCGGCGCCCGCGCCCGGTTGACGCAGCGGGCCGCGGACGTGCGGTCACCGCGACCGCCGGCGCACTCGCACCGGCGGGGGAGAGGAGCAGCCACGATGCGCGCAGCGTTCTACGAGAAGCCGGCCAAGGACAATTCGACCCTGCGAACCGGGCAGCGCCCCTCCCCGACGGTGGGGCCGGGCACCGTGCTCATCGAGGTGCGGGCCGCTGGGGTGAACCCGGTGGACTGGAAGGTCATGGCCGGCGGCCTGGACGGGCTCATGGACACGCGTCTGCCGGCCATTCCCGGCTGGGATGTCGCTGGTGTCGTCGTGGAGACCGGGCCCGATACCCCGGAGTTCGCCCCCGGTGACGAGGTCATGGCGTATGCGCGGAAGGAGACCGTCCACGGCGGGACGTTCGCGCAGTACGTCGCCGTGCCCGTCGAGGCGGTTGCGGCGAAGCCGGCCGCGCTGTCGTGGGAGGAGGCAGGCGGTCTGCCGCTCGCCGGGCTCACCGCCCTGCGAGTGCTGCGGTTGACCGGTGTTTACCCCGAGGGGGCCGGCAGGACCGTTCTCGTCCACGCCGCGGCGGGCGGGGTGGGCAGCATGGCCGTGCAGCTGGCGAGGGTGGCGGGCGCCCGGGTCATCGGCACGGCCTCGGAGCGCAGCTTCGACTACCTGCGCGGGCTCGGCGCCGAGCCAGTGGAGTACGGCGAGGGCCTGCGTGAACGTGTTCAGCCGCTGGCGCCGGAGGGCGTCGACGCGGTCGTGGACTTCGTGGGCGGCGTCGAGGACGTCACCCTGGCGGTGCTGCGCGAGGGCGGTGCGCACGCCTCGGTCGCGGATCCGAGTGTGCTCGCCCACGGGGGCCAGTTCGTGTGGGTGCGCCCGTCCGGGGCGGAGCTCGAGGTACTCAGCGAGCACGTGTCCGCTGGTGAGCTGCGCGTCAACGTTGCGCAGGCGTTTGGCTTGGACGAGGTGGGCGCCGCATTCGATGCCAGCCGCTCCGGTTCGACGCGAGGCAAGCTCGTCATCGTGCCCTGAGGGCACTATGGTGTGAACATGTTCAATGAACGTGTTCAGGACCGGGGTGCGCGGAGGGCTCAGACGGGGGAGGCGGTACTCGCAGCCGCGCGCGAGCTCTTCCGCGAGGGCGGCTATGCGGGCACCACCATCCGCCAGATCGCCCAGCGCGCCGGGGTGAGCGTGGGCACCGTCATGGGCGTGGGGGACAAGAGCGCGCTGCTCGTCCGCTCCTTTGAGGACTGGATCGCCGAGGTGCATGCCGAGCGCACGGCGGCAGGCGCCTCGGCGGCGGGGGACGCGGTGCGAGCAGCCGGTGGCGCAGGTGGGAAGAAGGGCGCACGGAAGCGCGCGGGAGCGAGCAGACCCCTCGCCCCGGTGGACGCGGTCATGGCGCTGTTCGCGCCGTTCATCGAGTACTTCGGCCAGGACCTGGAACTGTCGCGCGCCTATGCCGCGGTGCTCGTTGCCGGTCCTGCTCCCGGCGCCGGTGCGGGGAGCCTGGCTGCCGGAGCCGAGGCCGGAGCTGGGGCCGGAGCCGAGGCCGAGCGGCCCGCGATCTTCGGCTCGCTGGGCCGTGCGCTCCTCGGTGAGATCGTCGCCGTGCTCAAGAATGCCGGGCTCGCCCATCCCAAGCGCCGTGCGCGGGCGCTCTACTACGCGTATCTGGGCGTGCTCCTGACCGCGGCATCCGGCGCGGTCGCCTACGAGGACGTGACCGCGCGGGTGCGCGAGGCAGTCGCCGCGATTCTGGGCGGCGCGCGATGAACGGACAGAGCGCCATCCTGCTGGTGCCCGCGCTGGGCTGGCCGAGCGTGCTGCTCGCGGTCGGATTGGCCGGCGATGCGCTGGTCTCGCTGCGGCCGCCGGCCTTCGTGCGCCGCTGTTTGCACGGGGTGGGGCTGCCCCGCGACTGGTGGTGGGTACTCATCGTGGTCAAGCTTCTCGCAGCAGCGGGCCTGGTGGTAGGGCTCTGGGTGCCGGGTGTGGGTGCGGCCGCTGCACTGGGGGCCGTCGTCTACTTCTGCTGCGCGGCGACGGCCCACGTTCGAGCCCGCTTCTGCGGTCGCGAGCTGTGGCTCAACTGCCTGGGCATGCTCGGGCTGTCCGCATTCGCACTCGTGGCGGACTATCTGGTCTGAGCCGCGCCGGCCGCGGTCTCGGGAGCACCGCGGATGCCCTGTCGGTGGGGATCGCGCCGCGCCTCGAAGAGCTCGAGGCTCTGGTCGTAGTAGGCCGCGCTGCGGCCCACGCGGCGCATGCCGATGCGCTCGCACACCCGCTGGGATGCCACGTTGTCCGGGTGGGTGACCGCAACGACCCGCTCGAGGCCCGAGTTGAGTGCCGCTGTGAGGACCCGGGCGGCAGCCTCCCTTGCGTACCCGTGGCCGTTGCTGGACGCCGGCTGGCGCCAGCCGATCTCGGTGTCCTCGGGCTGGTCCGCCGTAGTCGGACTCGTGCACGCGGGCGGTTCGGAGGCGGGAATCGCCTTGAGGATGACGAGCGAGACGGGCGGCCCGCCGGGCAGGCACGCGAGCCACACGCCGCGCAATCGGTAGGCTTCGGGAGCCTGCTCCTGGGCCCTGGCCCGCTCCTCGGCCAGGCGCAGGCCGATCCAGGCCCGCGCCTCGGCAACGGAGTCCATGACGGCACCGGGGATGAAGCGGGCCAGCTGGGGGCTGCGGTGGACCTCGAGGACGAACGCGGCGTCTTCGGGGGAGAGTCTGCGCAGCGCGAGGCGCTCGGTGGCGAGCTGGGTGCCCTCGCTCATGCGGGCTTCCACGACAGCATTGCGGCCAGGGAGGTCGGCCAGTGCCGTCCAGTCGGCTTCCGCAGGCACCGTCCGCGGGGTCCGGCGAGCAGAGCCTCGGTGCTGATCATGGAGCGTCCCACGGCAGGTAGTCGATGTCACCGCGGGCCAGGCGCTCGGCCGCAGGACCCGCGATCGCGGACCATTCGCCGCCCCGCGGTCGGAACACGGCGCTGGTGTCCTCGTGTCGCCACGGGCCCTCGGGCAGCTCGACGACAGTCGTCGTCACCACGGCGTCCGCCCGTTCGGAGACGTGCTCGTGCACGCGGCCCTCTGCAGCGGCGGCCACGAGGCGGCGAAGTGTCGCAACGGACTCCGCGGCGGCGGGCAGCTCCCAGTCCGCGTCGGCCACGGTGACGTGCAGCGCGGTGCCGTCACTGCGCCAGTGGACGGCCGCCCGCTTGCCCCGCATGGGCTGGATCGTGCAGGCATCGCCGTCGAGGCTCGAGACCACCTGCGCATGTGAGCGGAAGTCCGCCTCCACCTCGGCGGCGAGACCCCGGAGGGCGGTGAGCACCGGGTCCGCACCCGTCCGGATGCGGCCTGAGGGCGGGGACTCATGGTCAGCGGGCAGCGAGCCGGCCGATGCCGCGGGGCCACCGCGGTGGGCGGGCCGGGGTGACCAGCCCGGCAGGCGCGCATCGTCGCCGACCTCCAGGCGCACGCGGAAGCCACTGTGCGCGCTCTCGCGGGCCGTGATCCGGTCGAGGTCGACGACGATGGGCGGAGCATCCGCCGCGCGCCACTGATCCGGAAACCCCGGCACGGGCTCCACGGGCTGATCGACCCCCTGGATCGCGCGGACCGTGCCGGTGACGCGGCGGTGCTCGGCTCCGTCGGGGAACTGATCGTGGAGCTCCTGGCGGAAGCGGCGCAGCCCCTCGGCTGAGCGCCGCGCAGGATCGAGTGCGCAGAGCTCCCAGGCGACGAACTCGTCCACGCGGATCTCCGCCCCGCAGCAGGCCTGAGCCCAGCCCTCGATCTCCACCGCGATGTCCATGCCACCAGCGTAGGGCGAAGCGGTGTGGCCTGCCCGTACCGCAGGCCCTGGCAGTGTCAACGGAACAGACCCGCGCCTCACCGGCAGCGCAGCACGTGACGAGCCAGACACGGCCCGCGCACATGCCTCATTGAAGGCTGAACTACGCTGGGAGGTGCCCGATCCCCACCCGGCACCCATTCGAGCCGCCCCCAGGCTCACCGGCGCTGTGGCGCCCTCTGGCCCACAAGCCCTCCAGCTCACAAGGGAGACCCCATGTCGAAGCCCGTCCTCCAGATCATCGTCGGCAGCACCCGGCCCGGCCGTGTCGGCCTGCCCGTGGCGCAGTGGTTCGAGGGCCTGGCCCGCGAATCCGGCGAGTTCGAGGTGGAGCTCGTCGACCTGGCCGAGGTCGACCTGCCGCTCATGGACGAGCCCAATCACCCGCGCATGCGCAAGTACACGAAGGACCACACGAAGCGCTGGTCGGAGACGATCGACCGCGCGGATGCCTTCGTCTTCGTCGTGCCCGAGTACAACTACGGCTTCTCCGCGGCGCTGAAGAACGCCATCGACTACCTGTGCCTCGAGTGGGCCTATAAGCCGGTGGGCCTCGTGAGCTACGGCGGCATCTCCGCCGGCACCCGCGCCGCGCAGATGATCAAGCAGGTCGTCACCACCCTGAAGATGACCCCCCTCTTCGAGGCCGTCTCCATCCCGTTCGTGCAGAAGTCGATCACCGACGGCACGTTCAGCCCCGAGGCGCCCGTCGACGAGGGCGCTCGGGCCATGCTCGCCGAGCTCGGACGCATGGAGGAGGCGCTGCGCGGCCTGCGCCGCGGCGGCGCGAAGGCCTGACCCGGGGGCCGGAGCCGGCGCGAATGGCGGGCCGGCCCCAGCTCCTCAGAGCTGTGCCGGAGCCGAGGCGCTGGCCGGGGCGGCGTCGGCCTGCGAGCCGCCGATGCTCATGGCCTGGCAGCCGGACGTGCCGATGCCCAGGATGAAGAACACGATCGACAGGATGATGCAGACCTTCCGGTTCTTCAGGTAGCCCGCCAGGGGGAGGCCCGCCTTGTCGCGGCCCGCGCCCGCCAGGTAGATGATGACGTCGATGAGCGACCAGATGCCCAGGCCGCCCAGGGTGATGAGCTTGAGGATGCCGGTGCCGATCTTGCCCAGGTAGAAGCGGTCGATGCCGAGCCAGCCCAGGAACCAGGCCAGCACCCAGGTGACGACGAAGCTCTTCGTGGACTCTCGCGTGTGCGTGTCGTATGCCATGGTCACGATGCTAACGGCCCGGTTTCGGCAACCCCAACGGGGTGCCCGCCGGGCACCGCACCGGAAATCGGGGCGGGCGCCTCGGCGGAAATCCCCGCGGAGAGCGCGTCGCCGATGCCGCGCGCCTGGCAGCTCGACGCGCCCAGTCCCACGATCACGAACACGCCCGTGAGGATGAGGCAGAGCTTGATGTTCTTGCGGTACCCGGCCAGCGGGCGGCCCTCGCGGTCCCGGCCGGCGCCCATGAGGTAGATGACGACATCCACGAGGCTCCAGATGCCCAGGCCGCCCAGGGTCACGAGCTTGAGCAGGCCGGTGCCGAGCTTTCCCAGGTAGAACCGGTCGGCGCCGAAGGTCCCCAAGAAGTAGGCGAGCAGCCACGTGACGACGAAGCTCTTGTCCGATTTCTGAGTCTGAGTCCCAAACACCATGAGCGGAGCATAGCCACGGCCGGTGAACTCTTGGCTCCCCCTGCTTCTGGCCTGTGCTCCGGCTGCCTGCGGTGTCGCTTCCGCTCCCTTCCGAGTGCCTGCGGTGCCAGGCCCGGCACCCCCGCCCCCGAGCGATGGGCCCGTACACTCGGCCCATGCACTCCTGGGGCCCGATCGCGCTCGCTCCGGTCGTCCTCGTCGCCCACACCCTGGCCCTCGCGGCCAGCTGCCCGGCACCCGTCCGCACCCGGTCCGCGGGCCCCGCATGAGCGGCAGCCAAGGTCCGCAGGCTGAGGGGAGCGGCCCGCCGGCAGACGTGCGGGGCCCGCTGCCCGGGGCCCAGGGGCGCTCGCCCCGGGTGCAGGGGCCGCTGCCCGAGGCGGATCGGCCGCTGGTGGCCCCGCGGGGACTGGCCGCCCACCGTATCCGCGCGGCCTACGACGAAGTCGCGGACACCTACGCCGATGCGCTCGTCGGCACCGCCGCCGAGCAGCCCGGGGAGCTCGCCATGATCGAGCGGTTCGCGCGCCATGCGGGGCGCGGTGCAGCCGTGCTCGACGCCGGCTGCGGAGCCGGGCGCATGCTGCCGGTGCTTGCCGGGCTGGGACTCGAGCCGCGGGGCATCGACCTCTCACCCCGGATGATCGCCCGTGCTCGTGCAGACCACCCGGGCTTCGGGACTCGGGTGGGCGATCTCACCGCCCTGCCGTATCCGGCCGGCGCCTTCGACGGCTACTTCGCGTGGTATTCGATCGTCCACGTGGCCGATTCCGCGGTGCCCGCGGTGCTGGCCGAGGCCGCGCGCGTGCTGCGCCCCGGTGGGACCGCGCTTGTTGCCTTCCAGGCCGGAACCGGCACTCGCGAGGTGGGCGCTGCCTTCCGCGCACGGGGCCACGCCGTGGAACTCCACCGCCGCCACCGTAGCGCCGCGGAGGTCGCCGCGGCGCTCAAGCGGGCGGGCTTCGCGGGCACCGCGCGCTTTGAGCGCGAACCGGTCCGGGGCACGGTCGCCGAGACGGAGGCCCAGGCGGTTGTCCTCGCGCGGCTCACAGGGCCTCGCGCAGTGTCCGCTCCAGACTCGCCGCGGGCGTCCCAGTGAGCTGCTTGATGTCGTCGCTCACGTGCTCCAGCTCGCCCTTGGCGATCGCCGTGTAGGTCGAGACCCACGCATCGAGCTGCCACTGCGGTGCCCCGCTGGCTGCGCGGGAGGCATAGGCCTCCTCGAGCGTCTCGTCCACGTAGCGCACCTCGCGGCCCTGCGCCTCGGAGAGGATGCGGGCGATCTCACCCAGCGTGAGCGCCCGCGGGCCGGTCATGTCGTAGGCGCGGCCGGCGTGCGGTGCCTCCTGGCCGGAGCCCGAGCCCAGGTGGCTGCCGATGTCGGCGAGCACGCGCGCCGCCGTGCGGGCCACGTCGTTGCGGGCCACGGCCGCGACCCGCCCGTCCCCCGCGGGCCCGCGCAGCGCACCGTCCTCGCCCACCCACAGCGGGAAGACCTCCTGGTAGAAGTTGTCGCGCAGGAAGGTGTACGCCATGCCGGCATCCCGGATGTGCGCCTCGGCGGCGGCGTGGGTGCGGGCGAACTCGAACGTGGCCGACTCGTCCGCGCCGGCGAACGAGGTGTAGACGATGTGCTGGACCCCGGCAGCGGCGGCGGCGGCGGCGAAGTCCTCCTGGGCCCGCTGCCGGTCCTCGGCCTCTGTGGCGGAGACCATGAAGAGGACGGAGACGCCGCGCAGCGCGCGCTGGACCTCGGCACCCCCGCCGAACGGGGCCTCGTAGACGGTGCTGTGCGGCAGTCGCGGTGCCCGCGAACGGTCGCGCACCAGCAGCCGCTGCGGCCAGCCGGCCATGTTCAGCAGGCGCGACACGCGTCCGCCCAGTGCGCCGGTGGCGCCCGTGACCGCGATGAGCGGCTCCCGGTCGGTGGTGCTCCCGTGCATCGCCATGATGCCTCCTTCGTGTGCAGCGCGCGCCGCGGGCACTGGCCGCGTGGCCGTGCCGCGGTCGCGCTGAGGCGACACTACCCCTCGCGGTTTGGCAGTGTCACTGTGGGCGACCTCAGATGACGGGCCCGCGGCGGCGTCGTGCGCCCGGTCCCTAGGGTGGGGGACATGAGTGCGATTGCGATCGTCGGCGGTGGGCCGCGCGGCATCTCCCTGGTCGAGCGGCTCGGCGCGGTGCTGGGCGCCAGCGGCGAGCCCGCGCCCGGTGAGCGCCTCGACCTGCACCTCATCGACGAGCACGAGCCGGGCGCGGGGGATGTGTGGCGCACCGGCCAGACGCGCCTGCTGTGCATGAACACGCTCGCCCACGCCGTCACGCTCTTCACCGAGCCCGGCGCCTCCGTCCGGGGCCCGGTGCGCGAGGGGCCCACGCTCTACGAGTGGATGCTCCTGGTCCTCGATGCCGCCGGCCGCTCACTGGAGCCACGGGCCGCAGCCGGCCTGGGCGATCCGCTGGCGGCCATCCCCGCCGCCCACCGCGCGCCGTTCGAGGCCCACCCGCCCCGTCTGGAGCCGCTCGAGCCGTTCCTTGCGGAGATGGCCGCCGCGCGCCCCGAATCCAATCCCAGCCGCGCCCTCTACGGCGCGTACCTGGGCTGGGTGCTGGACCTCGTGCGGGCCTGGCTGCCGGAGCGCGCACACCTGCACGTCCACCGGGCCCGCGCGGCGCACGTGGGCGAGGGCGGCGGCGTCGAGCTGCACCCCGCGCAGCCGGCCGCGCACCGGCCCCACGCTCCCGGCGATGCCGCGCACACGATCGCAGCCGATGCCGTCGTCCTCACCGGCGGCTGGCTCGCCCACGCTCCCACCCCCGCCGAGGCGCGCCTCGCCTCGGCCGTGCGGGCCGCGGGCGGCTCGGTGGCGGGCAGTCCCGTTGCGGGCGGTGCGGCAGCGGGCGGTTCGCCTGCTGGAGATGCGATGGCGGGTGGGGTGCCTGCTGGAGGTGCGCCGGCGGACGGGGCGCCGGCGGACGGGGCGCCTGCTGGAGCTTCGCTTGTCGAAGGTGCGCTCACGGGCGGATCGGCGATCGGCGATACGGCGGTGCGTGCGCCGCTGCGTTCGGAGGTGTCCGCGCCCCGAGCGGCTCCCGCTCCGGGCGCACCGCTGTGGGTGGCTCCCGGCAATCCGCTTGCCCAGGACCTCTCGGGCATCGCAGCGGGTGAGAATGTCCTGGTGAGGGGCCTGGGAATGGGTTTCTTCGACGCGCTGATCCTCCTCACCGCCGGACGCGGGGGGACCTTCGAGGAGGACCCGCGGCGCGCCGGGCGCCTGCGCTACCGCGCCTCCGGGCGCGAACCCCACCTGGTGGTCGCCTCGCATCGCGGCTACCCCTACCTGCCGAAGTCCGAATACGGCGGTCTGCCGCCCGCCGCCCACCTGCCGCGCGCCCGGGCGACCGCCGCGGAGCTGCGGGCGCGCCCGGCGGCCGAGCGGATCGAGTTCGACCGCGAGCTGTGGCCGGCGATCGTCCGCGACGCCTTCGAGGCCCACGCGCTCACGATCCTCGCTTCCGCCGGCACCGGCTCCCCGGACGCCGGTACCCCGGAGGCCGACTCTTCGAGCCACGGCTCCCCGGACGCCGGTACCCCGGAGGCCGGCTCTTCGAGCCACGGCTTCCCGGGCGGCGGTGCCCCGGACGCTGGTTCTTCGAGCGACGCATCCCCGGACGCCGGTACCGGTTCCGCTCATGCCGACGACCGCGCCTCCGATGCTGACACTGATACCGGCCCCACCGGCCCCACCGGCCCCACCGGCCCCACCGGCCCCACCGGCCCCACCGGCCCCACCGGCACCGCAGCTACCGCTGATACTGCAGCCCTCACCGCCGCGAGCACCGCCGCGGCGGTCACCGCCGCTCTCGACGCGGCCCCGCTCGAGCCCGCACAGTCCGTCGAGGAGCAGTTCGCCCGCGCCCGCACGGCACTGACCGGGCTCCTGGATCCCGCCGACGCATTCCACCCCGAGCGGTATGCGCTGCCCGTCGCCCCGGACGGTGCGCCCCTGCCCGATGCCGCGGCGCTCACGGCGTGGGCCGCCCCGCGCCTCGCCGCCGACCTCGCCGCAGCGCGCGCCGCGGCGGCGAGCCCGGAGAAGAACGGCCTGTGGTCGTTCAGCGCCGCCCGGCGCCTGGCGACCCTGCTGGGCAGCCGCGACCGCTTCACCGCCGAATCGCGCTCCGGGCACCTGCGCACGCTCCAGTCGCTCGGCCAGATGGTGGGCTCGGGCCCGCCCGCCTTCCGCACCCGGGAGCTGCTCGCGCTCATCGAGGCGGGTGTGGTGGAGCTTGCCGGAGCGCACCCCCGCGTGGAGGGGCCGCACGCAGGCGACGGCTTCGTCCTGCACACCTCGACCGTGCGGGCACCCGTGCGCGGGCGCGTGCTCCTCGATGCGTGGATGCACGCGCCCGACCTGCGCTTCACCGCCGACCCGCTGGTGGGCGAGCTGCTGGCCGCCGGCCGCCTGCGCCCCTATGCCCACCACGCGGCCGACGGCACCGCGGTGGACTCCCGCGCGCCGGACGTGGAGCTCTCCAGCAACCGGGCCATCCGCGCCGACGGCACGCCCGATCCGGTGCTCTTCCTCATGGGCCTGCCGCTCGAGGACGTCTTCGGGGACACGACGATCAGCCCCATGCCGGGCTCGGATCCCTCGATGCTGCGCGAGACCGACCGCGTGGCCCGCGCCCTCGCCGCCGCTGTGGGCTGAGGCACTGACGCAGGCACTGAGCTCAGATTCTGGCCTGAGGCCCGGCTGAGGTCAGGGTCGAGTTCGTGATGTCTGTCACGAATGTCCGAATGGTGTCCCGAGCCTCGCCTGCCGTCCGAGGCCGGGACTACGATGAGGTGAGGCTCACCACGCGGCGGACCTCCGGGACCGCCGCGCGTGCAGCCCCGACCGTACGTGAATCCCGCTGTTCGCCGGCGATCCACGCCAGCCGCACAGCCAGGAGGAGACGCCCGTGGTCGCGACGTTCGTCATCGGCCTGCGCGAAGGCCTCGAGGCCGCCCTCATCGTCGGCATCATCGCGGCCTTCCTCAAGCGTTGCGGCCAGTCGCTGCGGCCCATGTGGCTGGGCGTCATCCTCGCGATCATCATCTCGATCCTCGTCGGCGTCGCCCTCGAACTCGTCCAGCAGGCCCTTCCCCAGCGCCAGCAGGAGGGGATGGAGACCGTCATCGGCGCGATCGCCGTGGTCTTCGTCACCGGCATGGTGCTGTGGATGCGCGATCACGCCCGCAACCTCAAGGGAGACCTGGAGGGGCAGGCCGACGACGCCCTGGCCACCGGCACCGCGCGCGCCATGGCGATCATGGCGTTCCTCGCGGTCCTCAAGGAGGGCTTCGAGTCCGCCGTCTTCCTCCTCGCCACGTTCCAGGCATCGTCGTCCGTGGGCGCCGCGGCGCTCGGCGCGGTGCTCGGCATCCTCGTCTCCGTGGGGATCGGCTACGGCATCTACACCGGCGGCGTGCGCATCAACCTGGGGAAGTTCTTCCAGATCACCGGGCCGTTCCTCGTGCTCGTCGCCGCCGGGCTCGTCATCTCCGGCCTGCGCACCGCCCACGAGGCGGGCTGGATCCTCATCGGCCAGCAGCGCACCCTCGACCTGTCGTGGCTCGCGCCCAACGGCACGATCCGCGCCGCCCTCATCACCGGCGTCCTCGGCATCCCCGCGGACCCGCGGCTCATCGAGGTGCTGGGCTGGCTCGCCTACTTCGTCCCGATGATGATCATCGTGCTGCTGCCCGCCCGTCTGCGCCCCACGGGCGCGGCCCGGGTGCGCGCCCTGGCGGGCGGCGCAGTCGCACTGGCCGCGGCGGCCCTCGCGCTCGCCCTCTTCGTGCCGCTGCCCGCTCTCCAGGCGCCCGAGGCGCAGGCGCGCACCGCGGGCGGGGAGACCCTCGCGTTCGCCCAGCGCGACGACGGCTCTGCCACGCTGAGCGTCACCGACGCGAGCGGCAAGACCGCCGAATACGGATTCGCCGCGGAGGACGGCCAGCCGACCGGCGCCTCGGGCACCCTCCAGTGGCGCACGGAGAAGAAGGAGCCGGCGGCGAAGCAGACCATCACACTCGCCCAGCTCGCCGAGCTCAACGGCGGCCGCCTGCCCGTCGGCATCAACGTCGACCGTCAGCCTGGACCGTTCGCCGCGACCGTGGACGCCACCGACGCCATCGACGCCACAACGTACGAGGGCGGCCTGCTGGGCGGCGGCGTGACCCGCACGGGGACCGCCGCGCTCAGCGGCGGCGGCCTGAGCTCACCGCGCACCGTCAGCCTGTCCGGCGGCGGCGCCTCGATCGACCAGGACACTGCGAAGGCTGCCCAGCAGCAGCTCCAGCAGACCCAGCAGGCACGCGCCGAACGTCTTCTGTGGAAGATGTGGCTGCCGATTGCGGCGGGCCTGACCGCAATCGCCCTGGCAGTCCAGGCGCAGCTTGCCCACCGCAGGCTGACCACCCCCACCGAACCGGCGCAGCCGGCCCACCGCAAGGAGACACCATGAAGACCAGGACCATCGCGCGCGGCCTGTCCGCCGCCTCGATCGCGGCCATCGCGCTGACCGCCGCCGGCTGCGGCAGCGGCTCCAGCGACAGCTCGGACTCGAGCTCCGACGGCGGGACCACCGAGGTCAACGTCTCGCTGGAGAACAAGGACGGCAAGGACACCTGCTCGATCGACAAGACCGAGGCCAACGGCGGCCCCGTGAAGTTCAATGTGGAGAACAAGTCCGCCTCCGGCATCACCGAGGTCGAGCTGCTCCAGGACCAGCGGATCCTGGGCGAGAAGGAGAACCTGGCCCCCGGCCTGGCCCCCGTGTCGTTCACCGTCACGCTCTCCGGCGGGGACTACCAGGTCTACTGCCCTGGCGCGGAGACGGAGATGCAGGACTTCAAGGTCACCGGCGATGCCGCCAAGCCCACCGGCGACACGCAGGAGCTGCTGCAGCAGGGCGCCGACCAGTACGCGGACTTCGTCAAGGACCAGGTCGGCCAGATGAACGACGCCGTGAAGAAGCTCCAGGAAGCCGTGGACAAGGGCGACGTCGAGGCCGCGAAGAAGGCCTACGCGGATGCCCGCCCGTTCTACGAGAAGGTCGAGTCCGACGTCGACAGCTTCCTGCTGCCCGGTGGCTCTCCCGACGACAACGCCACGAACCTCGACTACCTCATCGACATGCGCCAGTCGAACATCGACAAGAAGGTGGGCTGGCACGGCTTCCACGCCATCGAGCGCGACCTGTGGCAGGGCAAGAAGATCGACGACGGCACCAAGAAGTACGCGAAGGAGCTCACGGACAACGTGGGCAAGCTCAACGAGCAGGTCCAGGATCTGAAGTTCAAGCCCGAGGACCTCGCCAACGGCGCCGCCGGCCTGCTCGAAGAGGTTCAGTCGGAGAAGATCACCGGTGAGGAGGAGGCCTACAGCCACCTCGACCTCGTCGACTTCGCGGCGAACGTCGAGGGCGCGCAGGATGCCTTCGCCAGCCTCAAGCCGGGCCTCGAGAAGATCGACCCGGACCTGACGAAGAAGATCTCCGGCCAGTTCGACAAGGTCCGCAAGGACCTCAACGCCTACCGCGACGCGGATGCGCTGGGCGGCTACAAGGCGTGGACGCCGGAGCTGCGCAAGAAGGACGCGAACAAGCTCTCGCAGTCCGTGCAGGGCCTGCAGGATCCGCTGTCGACGCTGGCGGAAAAGGTCGCCAAGGCCTGATGAAGCCGGATTCCGGCCCCAAGGGCATCGGCCGCCGAGGCCTCCTCGTCGGAGGCTTCGGCGGCCTTGCCGCGGGCGGGCTCGTCAGCGGCCTGTCCGTCGACGCCGCCCACCGGGAGCGCGAGGCGAGCGCCGGCTCGAAGATCGCGCAGTCGCACTACGAGTTCTACGACCAGCCCCACCCCGTGGGGGTCTCCACGATTCCCCAGCAGTACTCCGTATTCATGGCCTTCGACCTCACCCTGGCCACCGCCCAGGACCTGCAGGTGCTGCTGGCCCGCTGGTCCGCGGCCATCGACCAACTCATGCAGGGCAACTCGATCGGCCAGGTGGAGCCCGAGCACGAGCAGAGCGTCGCAACGGACACCGGCGAGGCACTGGGCCTGGGGCCCAACAACCTCACGGTCACCGTGGGCTTCGGGCCCGGCATGTTCGACGGGCGGTTCGGACTCGCGGCGAAGCGGCCCAAGAAGCTGGCCAAGCTGCCCAAGTTCTCCTCCGACCGTCTGGACCCCGCGGTGTGCGACGGCGACATCAGCCTGCAGGCGTGCGCCGATGACCCGCAGGTGGCGTACCACGCGATCCGCGACCTCGCTCGTATGGCGCGGGGCTCCGCCACGACCAAGTGGACCGTCATGGGCTTCGGCAAGGCCTCCGCGCAGGGCGGCCAGGAGACCCCGCGCAACCTGCTGGGCTACAAGGACGGGACCCGCAACGTCTCCACCGACCCGGATCACGAGAAGTTCGTGTGGGTGGGCGACGACGATGTGGCCTGGATGAGGGGCGGGACCTATCAGATCAGCCGCAAGATCCAGATGTTCATCGAGATCTGGGACGCCGACCGCGTCTCGGATCAGAACGAGGTCTTCGGCCGGTTCAAGGTCTCCGGCGCGCCGCTGAGCGGGCACGCGGAGTTCGACACCCCGGACTTCCACGCCAAGGGCGCCGACGGCGACCCCGTCATCCCGGTGAACTCCCACGTGGCGCTGAGCGCCCCGGAGAACAACGGCGGGGTGAAGATCCTGCGCCGACCGTACAACTACACCGACGGCATCAACTCCGATGGCCAATTGGACGCCGGGCTGCACTTCCTGGCCTACGTCAACGACCCGCAGCACTTCATCACGCTCCAAGACCGGCTGGGCGCCAGCGACATGCTCAACGAGTACATCGCCCACCGTGGCTCCGCGATCTTCGCCGTGCCGCCCAACCCGGCGCGCGGCAGCTTCATCGGGCGCGAGCTGTTCGGCTAGGGGCGGTTCTGTAGGCGCTGCTCGGGGTGGCGCCGTTCGCGGGGTGGGCCGCTGTGGGGGAGTCTTCACGTGATTGCGTCGCGGCGAGCGGGTGAAGACCTTTTGAGCGCTACGGCCCGAACCCGGGCGGAAAGTCTTCCCCTGACGGGTGGGGGCTGATCAGGTGAAGAGTTCTTTTCGAGCTCCGCGTGCGAGGCGCTGCGCTGCCTCCCGCCGCACCCACGTCGCCACACCTCCCCGCCCCCCAGCGGGGAAGCGCGCAGCCACTCGTACCGCGCAGTCACTCCTGCCGCGCAGCCCGCCGGGGCCCTCGCGGACCCGGGCTGCCGTCTTCCTGGTGCTGGTAAGACCACAGTGTTCCGCCGGGGCCCTCGCGGACCCGGGCTGCCGCCGCTACGCCTGCTGGCGGTACCCGGAGAGGAAGTCGCCGAGCCGGTTGAGCGCCTCGTCGAGGACCTCGACGCTCGGCAGCGTGACGAGCCGGAAGTGGTCCGGGCGCGCCCAGTTGAACGCGCTGCCGTGGCTCACGAGGATCTTCTGCTCGCGCAGCAGGTCGAGAGCGAAGCGCTCGTCGTCGACGATGCCGAAGCGCTCCACGTCGAGCTTGGGGAACAGGTAGAGCGCGCCGTGTGCGGGTTGGCACTCGATGCCGTCGATCGCGTTGAGCTTCTCGAGCGACAGGTCCATCTGCGCCCCCAGCCTGCCGGTGGGCAGCACGAGCTCCTCGATGGACTGCCGCCCGCCCAGCGCCGCCTGGATGGCGTGCTGGCCTGGCACATTGGCGCACATGCGCATGTTCGCGAGCAGCCGGATGCCCTCGATGTAGCTGGCCGCCTGGCCCTTGGGGCCCGTGATGGCCAGCCACCCCGAGCGGTAGCCGGCGATCCGGTAGGCCTTCGACAGGCCGGAGTACGTCAGGCACAGGACCTCGTCGCCGGCGACCTGCGCCGTGTTGACCATCTCCGCACCGTGGTACGTGATCTTCTCGTAGATCTCGTCGGAGAAGACGATGAGCCCGTGCTCGCGGGCGATGCGCACGATGCCCTCGAGCACCTCGCGGGGGTAGACGGCGCCGGTGGGGTTGTTCGGATTGATCACGACGATGCCCCGAGTGCGGTCGGTGATCTTCGCGGCGATGTCGTCGAGGTCCGGCAGCCAGCCGGCCTGCTCATCGCACTCGTAGTGGACGGGCGTGCCGCCGGAGAGCGTCACCGAGGCCGTCCACAGCGGGTAGTCCGGCGTGGGCACGAGGATCTCATCGCCCGGATCGCACAGCGCTGGAGGCTGAGGGTGATGAGCTCGGAGACGCCGTTGCCCAGGTAGACGTCGTCCGCGTCCAGCCCGTCGATGCCGCGTGTCTCGTAGTACTGGACGACCGCGCGGCGGGCCGAGGGGATGCCGCGGGAGTCGCTGTAGCCCTGCGCCGTGGGCAGGTGGGCGATCATGTCGACGAGGATCGAGTCCGGGCACTCGAAGCCGAACGGCGCGGGATTGCCGATGTTGAGCTTGAGGATCCGGTGGCCCTCCGCCTCCATCCGCTCGGCCTCGTCCAGGACGGGGCCGCGGATGTCGTAGAGGACGTCGGAGAGCTTCTGGGACTGGTCATAGCGGCGAGGAAGGCTGTTCACGCGCTCCACCCTACGCGCGGGCCGGGCGGCCACCGGGCAGCGCAAAGGTGTGACCTGGGGGCCTTTCGCGTCACGGGTGCGCGTCGGCCCACGGCCCGCGCACCGACGTCCGAGCATTCCCCGGGCTCGGGCTCGGGCTCGGGCTCGGGCTCGGGCTCGGGCAGGAGCACGGGTTCGGGCAGGAGCACGGGTCGGGCTTGGGTGCGGGCGGGCGCGAGGGTCGCGCGGGCCCGGTGCCGTGGCGCGGGGTGCGGGCCCGAGGCGCGGGTCGCCCCGCGGCTCGGGTGCGGAAGGAGTAAGGACACGGACCTGCACCGTCGCGCGGAAAGCGGGCCCGAAGCGCGGGTCGCCCTGCGGCCCTGGCGCAGGAAGTGCCCGGGTGCGGAAGGAGTGAGGACACGGGCGGGCACCGTCGCGCGGAACGCGGGCCCGAGGCGCGAGTCGCTCCCCGGCCCTGACGCGGACGGTGCCCGGGTGCGGACGTTGGCCCCGCTGCGGAGGGCGTGGCTGCTGTGGGGAGGGCCGACCCGAGTTGCGACCCGGGGCCTGCTGCGCGGCCGGGCCCAAGTGGCGGCGGCACGCGAGCCGCGCATGGGCGTTCACCCCAGACGCGCCTGCCCGAGGTGCGGCCCGGGGCGCGCTGCGCGGCCGGGCCCAAGTGGCGGCGCCACCCGAGCCGCGCGCGAGCGTTCGCCCGATCGGCGCGAACCAGGGGCGGGGCCGCCTGCATAGACTGGGCAGGCCATGACGAACACCGCCACGACGCTCCTTGCCCTGGACCTGCTGGGCATCGTTGCGTTCGCACTCTCCGGCAACCTGCTGGCGGCGCGCAAGAACATCGACATCACCGGCGGCCTGGTGCTGGGCGCCCTGGCGGGCCTGGGCGGGGGGATGCTGCGCGACGTCCTCCTGGGCACGCGCCCCCTGTCGCTGAGCGAGCCCGTCTACCTGATTCCGCCGCTGGTCACGACCGTCATCGTCTACTTCGTGGGCCAGCGCCTGGAGCGGGTGCGCTGGTTCATCGTCACCTTCGACGCCGCGGGCCTGGGCCTGTTCTGCATGACGGGCACCGTGCGCGCCCTGGACCTGGGGATGAACGTGCCCGCGGCTATCGTGCTGGGCCTCATGACCGCCTGCGGCGGCGGCCTTTTGCGCGATGTCGTCGCCAACGAGGTCCCCGCGCTGTTCAACGGCTCGGACCTCTACCTGCTGCCCGCCACCGCGGGCGCCGTGCTCACAGCAATGGCGGTCCGGCTGCACGCGTGGAACCTGTGGACGGCCCTGGCGATCGCGGCGTTCGTCTTCGCGTTCCGGATGGTGGCGTGGAACCTGCAGTGGCGGGTGCCCCAGCCCATGCGCGGCTGGTCCTACCGCGGCATCGACGCGAAGCTGCGGGGCACGCGCGGCGTCTTCCGGCGCCCCAAGCGCTGAGACCGGTTCGGTCGCGGGCGTGCGGTGTCGCGGGCGCGCGGTGCCGCGCCCGGTGGCCGCACCCGACGGCCGCAGGACGGAGGCCGGCCCCGGCGATCGTGGGATGGCGGAGCACCCGAGCCCCGCGCGCAGTGCCGGGAAGCCGCACACCACCGCAGCGCGGCGTCGCGCCTTCATCCCGCCAAGACATCGATGCACCCGACGGCCAGGGAAGCGCTGCGTTCCCGCTGGCCAAGCTGTGCCGAAGGGCGTTGAATGGGATCACGTCCAGGAGCGGTCCGCACCCCGGGCCGGCCCACGATCTCCACAGGCGAGGAGCGCAGATGTCCGCACCGGCATTCGACCAGATGTTCCCCCAGGGGGAGCCGAACGACGCATTCGCCCAGTACTTCACGGGGCAGAGCTATCTGGCACCGCTCACGGACGGCAGCGTGCCCGTCAGCAACGTCACGTTCGAACCTGGCTGCCGCAACAACTGGCATATCCACAACGGCAGCGCCGGCGGCGGTGACCAGATCCTCCTGTGCACCGCGGGCAGCGGTTGGTACCAGGCGCACGGCGCCGCCCCCGTGTCCCTCGAACCCGGTTCGGCGGTGCGCGTCCCCGCCGGCACGAAGCACTGGCACGGGGCGAAGGCGGGCGCCTGGTTCTCCCACCTCGCCTTCATCACGCCCGGGGAGGGCGTGAGCAATGAGTGGCTCGAGCCCGTCTCGGATGCGCAGTACGCCGCGCTGCCGGAGGCTGCCGGTCATTCACAGAACACCCGTCACCCGTACCCCACCGATCACCCGCAGCACACCGCGAATGGAGAGCGCGCATGAGCATCCTCGACGAGACCTACACCCTGGCCGATGGGTCCCCGATCCCCAAGCTCGGCCTCGGCACCTGGATGATCGACGACGACCGGGCGGCCCAGGCCGTCCGGGAGGCCATCGAGATGGGCTACCGCAATATCGACACCGCCCAGGCCTACGGCAACGAGCGCGGCGTCGGGGAGGGCGTGCGCACCTCGGGAGTGGCGCGCGAGCGGCTGTTCGTCTCCACGAAGCTCGCCGCCGAGGCCAAGGACTACGACACGGCGACCGCCGCCATCGACGAGTCGCTTGCCACCATGGGCCTCGACTACCTCGACCTCATGCTCATCCACAGCCCGCAGCCGTGGGATGACTTCCGCGGCGGCGACTACGCGCAGGGCAACCGGGAGGCCTGGCGGGCGCTCGAGGAGGCGCAGACCGCGGGGCGCATCCGCTCGATCGGCGTGTCGAACTTCCTCGAGGCTGACCTCGACAACATCCTCGCGGCGGCGACGGTGGCCCCGCAGGTCAACCAGCTGCTCGTGCACGCGGGCAATACGCCGGAGGCGCTGCTCGCCTACTGCGCCGAGCACGACATCCTCGTCGAGGCCTACTCGCCGATCGCCCACGGGGAGATCCTGGACAACGCGGACCTCGATGCGATGGCGCACCGCTACGGTGCGACCGTCCCTCAGCTGTGCATCCGCTACGACCTGCAGCTGGGCACGGTCGCACTGCCGAAGACGGCGAACCCGGAGCACATGCGCGCCAATGCGCAGGTCGACTTCGAGATCTCCGCCGAGGACATGGCGGCGCTGCGCCGCCTCGACGCGCGCGACTACGGCGAGTCGAGCGCGTTCCCGGTCTACAGCGGCCGCTGAGGCCGGCGGTTTCGGCTCGGCGCTCAGCCTTGCAGGTCCGCCGGCCGCAGCTCGAAGACGCGCGAGGTGCCGTGGTACCAGGGGTCGTCCACGACGCCCCGGTCCGCGGCGCCCAGCCGACGGGCCACCGCCGCGGACGGCTCGTTGTCGGCCCACATGTCGATGTAGAGCATGTCGAGCCCCTCGGCGAACACCTCGGCGGCGAGCAGGCGCGCGGCCGCCGTCACGTAGCCGCGGCCCTGGGCGGCCGGCCGCAGGGCCCAGCCGATGTGGTGGTCATCGTCCGAGGTGCCGTCCCTCCTGCCCAGGAGCACGATGTGGGCGGTGCCGACGACCTCGCCCGTGTCCGCATCGAGGATGCCGCGCAGCCGGTCGAAGTGCAGGCGCGCCTCGCGCTCGCGCCGTCGCTCGATGAGCGCCCGCGCCTCGTCCCGGGTCTCCATGGGATGCCAGGGCGGGTCGTCGAGCCAGCGCACGATCTCCAGGCGCGAGTGCATGTCGAAGACGGCCTCGACATGGGCCGGATCGTCCGGGTCCAGGGGCACGAGCCGCACCCGAGGCGCCCCCGGTGCGCGCTCACCCGCCGGGCGCTCACCCGCTGGGCGCTCGCCCACCGCCCGCTCCGCCTTGCCCGCGTCCGCCACTCCATATCCCCTCGTCCTTGCTTGCCCTTGCCGTTGCCCTTGCCTTTGCGCGTGACCGGGTGCCGGCCCTCCCGCCTCCTGGGCGCTCACTTCAGCAGCCGATCCATGCGGCGGTCGCTCAGCCGCCTGCCGCCGGTCTGGCAGCCCGGGCAGTACTGCAGCGAGCGCTCGGCGAAGGAGACCTCCGCGATGGCGGTGCCGCACACCGGGCACGGCTGCCCGGTGCGCCCGTGGACGCGCAGCAGCTTCTTCTTCGCCGCCTTGAGCTTGTCGAGGGGCACGCCGTCCAGGCCTGCGTGGGCGACCTCGAGCGTCTCCGCCAGGCCCGCGCAGAGCGCACCCGTGCGCTCGCCCAGCCGGTTCGCGGCGGCGAAGGGGGACAGGCGCGCGCGGTGGAGGATTTCATCGGACCACGCGTTGCCGATCCCGGCCATCCGTTCCTGGTCCGTGAGCACCGTCTTCGCCTGCGCCGAGGTGGCGCGCAGCAGCGCTTCGCACTGCCCCTCCGCGAGCTCCCCGGCCTCGGGGCCCAGCCGCGCAAGCGTCGGGAGCGAAGACGGCTCATCGCTGACCCACAGCGCGGCGGACTTCTTCGTGCCCTGCTCGGTGACGTCGAGCGCGGAGCCGTCGTCGAACGTCAGGCGCAGGGCCAGGGGCCCGCGGTGGGGCACGCGCCCGCGCGGGGCCGTGGGATGGTGGCGCAGCCAGCCGGCGGGCGCCAGGTGGAGCACGGCCGTGCGGCCCTCGAAGTCGAACAGGAGGTGCTTGCCGCGGCGGCCCACGCCGCTGAGCTCGCGGCCGATGAGGGAATCCGCCGGCGGCTGCGCGGTGCGCAGGACGCTGAAGGCCGCGATGTCCAGCCGGGTGAGGGTGCGCCCGGCCGCCAGCTCGCGCAGGCGGGCGGCCGCGGCATCGAGCTCGGGTGCCTCGGGCATCAGCGCCCCACCTCCGCCAGGGCCGCGTCGAGCTCCGTGAGGAAGCGGTCGATGTCATCGTCGTCGACGATGAGCGGCGGGCGGACCTTGAGCACGTCCCCGCCCGCTCCCGAGGCGCTGATGAGCACCCGCCGGGCGCGCAGCGCATCGACGACCGCCTGGGCGCGCTCCGCGGAGTCCAGTTGCGCTCCCGCGAACAGCCCGGCGTACCTGACCTGCGAGAACGCTCCCGTGTCCGCCATGCCCCGCGCAATGCGCTCGCCCAGCCTCGCGGCGCGCCCGGGCAGGTCCTCGCCCAGCACGGTTGCGAGGACGACCTGGGCGGCGGCGATCGAGACGGGGCTGCCGCCGAACGTGTTGAAGTAGCGCACCCGCTGGCCGAACTCGCGGCCGAGCGCCTCGCGGTGGATCACGGCGGAGATGGGCATCCCGTTGCCCATGGGCTTGCCGAGCACGGCGATATCGGGCACGTCGTCCGCACCGCCGGCCTCACCCGGCTCACCGTCCCGGGCCACAGCCCCACCGGTCACAGTCCCGCTGCCCGCGACCCCACTGGCCCCTGCGCCACTGATTCCTGCGCCGCCGGCCGCATCCCGGCTCGCTCCCGTGTGCCGCTCGAAGCCCCACATGGCGCCGGTGCGGCCGAACCCGGGTTGGACCTCGTCGGCCACCCACAGTCCGCCGCGGGCGCGCACCTGCGCCGCAGCGGCCGGCAGCGCGCCCACCGGGCCGGGCCGCACCCCGTCGGAGGAGAAGATCGAGTCGGCGAGGAGGCAGGCGGCGCCGGCACCGGACTCCTCGAGTCGGTCGGCGGCCGCGGCCACGCGCGCTGCGAAGTCCCCGGGCGCCTCGGCGGGGTCGGGCGGGTCCACCGTCACGACCTCGGGGCCCAGCGGATTGTCCGGCCCCAGGCTGGGAGAGACGGCGGCGGCCAGCGCCGTCGTGCCGTGATAGGCGTGGGCGCTCACGATGATCCCGCGCCGGCCGGTGGCGCAGCGGGCCATGCGCAGCGCCAGGTCCACGGCCTCGGACCCCGAACAGGCGAAGGTCACCCGGTCGAGTTCGGCGGGAAACGTGTCGAGCAGCGCCTCGGCGTAGTCAACCAGCCCCGCGGTGAGGTAGCGGGTGTGGGTGTTGAGCGTCGCGGCCTGGGCCGCCACGGCCCGCGCCACCCCCGGGTGGGAGTGCCCGATGGCGGGCACGTTGTTGTACATGTCGAGGAAGTCGCGGCCCTGGGCGTCGAACAGGTGCGCCCCCCGGCCGGCCACGAGCTCCACGGGCTCGGAGTAGAACAGCCGGTAGGAGGGGGAGAGCACCGCCGCGCGGCGCTCGCGCAGCGTCCCCGCCCGCGTGGGCCGGGAGGGCGCCTCCGCCCGCACAGCCTGCACCGCCCGCGTGGGCCGCGCCGTCTCGCCGAGGTCGTCCATGACCCCACTCTAGGCGCCGGGGTTACGCTGGGCCCATGCCCAGGCCACTCCACTCGCTGACCCGCGCGGAGATCGCGGAGATCTGCGCGCGGCACTTCGGCTGCGAGGTCAGCGCCGGAGGCTTCATGGCCGGCGAGATCGCGGTCAACGTCGCGGTGGAGCCCGCGGACGGCGCGGGCCGCCTCGTCCTCAAGGGCGAGTACCCGAACCCCGCCATGATGCCCGAGCACGCCGACTGGGTCTGCCGGGTCCAGCAGCGCGCCCACGCCGCGGGTCTGCCCGTCGCCGGCCAGCGGCCAGCCGTGGAGCCGTTCGCGCCCCCGGGTGGGGAGTCCTCCGGCGTCCTGGCCCTCGTCGACATCGACGGGGAGCTCGCGATGTTCCGCCTCCAGGAGTACCTGCCCGGCAGCGTGGCCGCCGGCCGCGACTCCTACCCCGATTACCCCGCGCAGGTGGGCCGCCTCGCCGCCCGCCTGGCGGACGCGCTGGCCGCGGCGGCACCGGAGCCGGCACCCGTCCTCCACCCGTGGGCGTTCGAGACCACGGGGGCGAACGTCGCGTTCGCCTGCGACCGCATCCGCACGCTCGAGGCCGCCGGGCGCGTGCCCGCGGACTACGGCGCGGCGCTGTCCGCGGACGTGGCCCTGGCCCGCCGCGCCGCGCTCGCCTTCGAGCGCCGCGTGCGCCCGCGCCTGCCCGAGC
The DNA here is from genome assembly GCF_009857845.1 of Brevibacterium rongguiense. GTDB lineage: Bacteria > Actinomycetota > Actinomycetes > Actinomycetales > Brevibacteriaceae > Brevibacterium > Brevibacterium rongguiense. Next base: position 39,925 of record NZ_WWEQ01000014.1, read on the forward strand.
TGCCCCGCCAGGTCGTCCACCAGGACGTCAACGACTTCAACCTGCTCGTCGCCGACGGCCGGATCACCGGCCTCATCGACTTCGGCGACTGCCGCAGCGCCCCGCGCCTGGCCGAGGCCGCCATCGCCGGCAGCTACACGATGCTCGGCCGGGCGGACCCGCGCGCCGCCTTCGCGGCCTTCGCCGCCGCCTATCAGGAGGCCGCCGAGCACCCGCTGGCCCCCGCCGAGGCGCGCCTCATCGAGCTCTCCGCCCTCGCGCGGCTGTGCCTCAACGCGTGCACGTGGACCGCGCGTGCCCTCACCGCCGGTCACGGGGACCCGCAGGCCGAATACGGCCGCGCGCGGATGCGACGCACCTGGCCCGTCGTGCGCGCCGTGGCCGCCGCGGTCCTCGCCGAGGCGGAGGCCGCGTGAACCCGCCCGGAGGCTGGGGGGCCGCGCTCGCCGAGTGGGTGGGCATGGACCCCTGGCGCATCCCCATCACGATCGTCTCCGCCGTGGGCATCTACCTGGCGTTCCTCCTGCTGGTCAAGGTCTTCGGCCCCCGCATCCTCACGGCGATGACGAGCTTCGACGCGGTGGTCGTCATCATGTTCGGCGCGGTGGCCGGCCGCGTCATCCTGGGCGACCCGCCCACCCTGGCGGTGGGCATCGTGGGGCTCGTGACGCTCATGTGCATGGAGGCGGCGTTCGGCGCCATCCAGCACCGCGTGGGCGCCGTGCGCAGCATCAACGCCCGCCCCACGGTGGTGCTGGCCCACGGCCGCTTCGTCGAGGAGGCGGTGCGCCGCGCGCACGTCTCCGACGCCGATGTCGTCGTCGCCCTGCGCAAGGCGGGCCTGGCTCGCTTCGAGCAGGCCCAGTGCGTCATCCTGGAGCCCAGCGGCGGCCTGAGCGTCATCCGGGCCGGCGAGCGCATCGACCCCGGCATGCTGGCCGGGGTCAGGGGAGCGGAGCTGGTGCTCAGAGCGCCGGCGGACACGGAGACAGGGGAGAGCTGATGGGCGGACGGGCCGTGGAGGATGCCGTGCGGGGTGCCGGTGTGAGCCGGCGGCGCGCCATGCAGGGGGCGGCGCTGGCCGGCTCCCTCGTGAGCGCCGGGGCGCTGAGCGCGTGCTCGGAGGAGAAGTCCGATGCCGGGCCGGTCACGCTCAAGGCCGCCGAGGTGCCCGTGGGCTCGGGCGTCGTCACCGGCGGCTGGGTCGTCGTCCAGCCGGTCAAGGGCGAGTTCCACGCGTTCTCCGCCGTCTGCCCCCACCAGGGCTGCATGGTCAAGACGGTGACAAAGGACGACATCATCTGCCCATGCCACTCCTCGGACTTCTCCACCGCCGACGGTTCGGTGAAGTCCGGTCCCGCGCAGAGCGGGCTCGCGCCGGCCAAGCTCGAGCGCAGCGGCGGCGAGCTGACGGTCTCCCAGGCCTGAGCGTCCGCGCCCCTCAGCGCAGCACGAGCGGCGCCGCGATGGCGCAGACGGCGACCGCGAGGATGAGCAGGTCGAGCGCCAGCGCCCAGCCCTGCGAGCGTCGGGCCCGCACGGCGCGGGCGTCCCCGGTCTGGAGTGCGACCGCGTCGACCGCACGGGCGTGCGGCCACAGGGCGCACGCGGCCCAGACGAGGAACCCGAGGCCCAGGATGCCCACCGCCCAGACCGGGGCCAGCCAGGCGGGTAGGGAGAAGAAGGCGAGGATGAGCGCCAGCCAGCCCGCCGCGGACACCGGCAGGCGGGCGAGCTCGAGCCGGCCCAGGGGCCGGCGGGCCAGGGAGGCGGGGTGCAGGCGCAGCAGCGGCCAGGCGGTGGCGACCAGAATGAGCAGGGCGCCCGTGAGTGCGATGATCATGAGTCCGCGCCCTCCTCGCGCAGCGCATCCGCCGCTTCGTCCACGCTCACGGCGCTGTCGGTGAGCACGACGAGACCGCGGCCGTGGGCGTCGAACCCGGCCCACGAGCGGTAGCCCCCGGTGGCGCCGTTGTGCCAGGTCAGGCCGTCCGTGTGCATCCAGACGTAGCCGATCTTCGCCCCGTCGTCGGCGTCCGCGCGCTCCTTCGCCGCGGCCGCGCCGGGCGCCGTGCCGTCCGCCATCGCGGCCACCCACAGGGCCATGTCGTGGGCGGTGGAGCGGATGGAGCCGGCCGGCGCCAGTGCCCCCAGCGTCCAGGGGCCGGCGGGCAGCCCCGCGGCTGTGTAGCCGTGGGGGCTGCCCGCCGGCAGGTCGGCCGGCCGCATGGGAACGGTCGTCTCGGTCATCCCGAGGGGTTCTAGCAGCCGCGCCCGCACGAGCGCCGGGTAGTCCGTGTGCGCCGCGCGGGCCACGGCCTGGCCCAGGAGCGCGACGCCCAGGTTCGAATAGGCGTAGTGGCCCGGGTCCGGCTCCGTCCGCGCGGCGTGTGCGAGCACTCCCGCGAGGTCCTTCGTGCAGGGGTCGAGGCGGGCCAGGGTGCGCGGCAGCTGCCCGAGGGGGGCCGCGTCCGCGCGGCGGGGGAACCCGGTCTGCTGCTCGGCCAGCTGCTCGAGGGTGAGCTCTCCCGCGGGCGCATCGCGCAGCTCGGGGAAGATGCTGCCGAGGCGCTGGGCGGCCCGCACCTCGCCCCGGCGGACCGCATCGGCGAAGAGGGCGGCGGTGAACGTCTTCGTGACCGAGCCGATCTCGAACACCGTGTGCTCATCCGCGCCGAAGCCTCCGAACCGGGGGCTGCTGCCGTCCTTCACCAGCGCGAACGCTCCACTGTGGCGGTATCCGGCGGGCAGGGCCGCCTGCACGCTGCGCGCCAGGGACTCGTCGCCCGCGGGCGCGCCGCGGAAGCCGCGCGGCCACGGGAAGGCCAGTGCGCACGCGGCGACGAGGGCCAGGGCGAGGGCCGCCGCGAGCATCCCGCGGCGGCTGCGGAGCAGGGCGCGCAGGCGCGGTGGCGGGGCGGGGCGCTCGAGTGGGGCGGGGCCCTGCGGTGGGCCGGGGGGCTGTGGCTGGGCGGCGGGTGTGGACACCGGTGGGCTCCTTCGGCGGGAGTCGGGCACTGCGGGCGGTGGAACGGTATGGGTCGGAGTGGTGTGTGGGTCGGAGTGCGGCGCGGGCCGGAGACCTGAGCGCCGGCGTGCGTGCGTGCGGGTGCAGGGGGGGCGTTCGTGCGTACGGGTGCGGGCGGGTTCAGTGGGAGGCGATGAGGATGAGGGCGAGCAGGGCGACGACCCGGTCGCCGGGCACCTCCCAGTGGCCCCGGCGGGGACTGCGCAGCCAGCCGGCGGCCGACAGCTGCCCCAGGTGGTGGTAGACCTGCCCCGAGGTGCCCAGGCCGGGCAGCGCCGCGAGATCCGCGGCCGTGTCCACACCCGCCAGCACCGCCTGTGCGAGGGCGAGCCGCACGGGGTGGGCCAGGGCGCTCAGGCGCTCGGCGGCATCGGCGAAGTCGCCGTCGAGCAGCGCCGCGGTGGGCAGGCCGTACTGCCAGCGCAACCGCCCGCCCCCGGGCGCGGGGGCGGTGCCGGCGTAGAGCACGACATCCTCGTCCCCGTAGCGCTCCCGCATGCCGTCGAGTACCCAGAAGTCGCCCTCGGGCGGCGCCGCCTCGGCCCCAGCAGGCCCAGCGCCGGCCCCAGCAGCCCCAGCGCCCGCCTCGGCTGCGGTGCTCGCTGCGGCGGCACCGGCAGCACCGGGCGACGGAGCCAGCCCAGGGGCGCCCGGCTGTCCGGCGGCACCGGACAACTGGGGTGCACCGGACAACCGGGGTGCACCGGGCAGCCTCGGGGCACTGGACAGCCCAGATGCGCCCGGCAGCGCGGCGAGAAGGCGCTGGAGGGCGCCCTCGAGCGCGTCGATGCGCCGCTCGAGGCGCTCGTGGGGGGCGGGGCTGTCGCTGTCATCCTGATCGGCCATAGACCGATAATAACGTAATTACGTAGAACTAGGGTGCGCTGTCCGGCCGGCGGTAGAGTCGGGGCATGGACAGCGACGAGCGCTTCGAGCAGATGAACTTCCACACCCGCAAGTGGGTGCGCCCGGAGGACCTCAACGCCAACGGCACGCTGTTCGGCGGCAGCCTGCTGCGCTGGATCGACGACGAGGCAGTCGTCTACGCGATGATCCAGCTGGGCAACCAGCGCATCGTCACGAAGTACATCTCCGAGATCAACTTCCTCGCCTCCGCGGTGCAGGGCGACATCATCGAGATCGGGCTGCAGGCCGTGCACTTCGGCCGCACCTCGCTGACCATGCGCTGCGAGGTGCGCAACATCCTCACCGAGCAGATCATCCTCTCGATCGACAAGATCGTCTTCGTGGGCATCGGCGAGGACGGGCGCCCCAAGGAGCACGGCTACTCGACGATCACGTACGAGCGGGACCGCTTCTCAGACGCCATGCGCCGCCGCTGAGGCCTCACAGCGATCCCAGCGCCAGCGCGAGGCCCGCGGCCGCTCCCGCCGCGGCCCCGGCCGCGCTCGTGAGCCGCAGCCCGGCCAGTCGGGCGCGCCACGTCCGGGCCCCCTCCGGCAGGTCGCCGCTGCGGCCACGGGAATCCGCGCGGGCGTCGAAGGCGATGCGCGCCGGGTCCAGCGGGTCCAGGCGCACGGGGATGAGCGCCCCGGCCACCACGCGCTCGGCGTCCACGGCCTCGAGGTGCCAGACGAGCCGCGAGCGCACGGGCGGGGCCGGCCGCGCGCCCCGGGCCTCGGGGCGCGCGCTCACCAGCAGCGCCAGCCGCCACCCGGTGCCGGCGCGGCTGCGCCTGACGGTGCGGACCCGTGCGGAGCCCGGGATTCCCCGCGCCGCGAGCTCGCCGGCCGCGCGGCGCGGGACTTCGACGGTACGTCCGGGGCGGGCGCCCAGGGCCAGGAACCAGGCGGCGGCCAGGGCGAGGACCGGTGGCCAGCCCAGCAGCAGCGGGCGCAGCCCCGCATCGAGCCCGGGCAGCCTGCCCGTCGTGGAGCCGGCGGCGGCAGCGGCTGTGAGGGCGCAGCCCAGCCCCAGGCAGAACCACAGCGCGCAGCGGCCCAGCGGCAACCGGCGCGGGGGCGGCACGGCGGGGGAGCGCGGATGAGCGGCGACCATGGGCCCACGCTAGGGGCGGGCGGGAAACGGGGCGGAACACGGCGGCGACGGGCGCATGAATCCCGGCCGGCGCCCCGACGGCGGGCCCCGAACCGCGGGCCGGCGATCCTCTAGACTGATCCGGTGACTCCAGCCCACGACACGGCAGCGACCGCTGCCCCCGCCCCGCCGCCGGCGCGCCTGAGCGCGCGCGACGGCGCGTTCATGATCGCCCGGGGCGCCGCCGGCGCCGCGTTCGGGCTGGCGACCGTCTTCTGGCCGCGCGTGCAGCTGGCCAGCGCCGCCCAGCTGGCGATCGGCGTGCGCACCGCCGCGCTCGTCACCCTCGGCTACCTGCTCGTGGCGGGCATCCTCCTGTTCCTCCAGAGCGTGCGCCAGCGCGGCACCGTGCGCCTGGTCCTCCAGTGCGAGGCGATCATCGTGCTGCCGGCCGCGGTCTTCCTGCTGCTGGCCCAGCAGCCGGGCCAGCTGCGCGCCGCCGTGTGCATCTGGGCGCTGCTCTACGGCCTGCTCGAGCTGTGGATGTACCGCGTGCGCCGCGCGGAGCCCATGGCCGCCGACTTCCTCATCTCCGCGGGGCTGCACGTCCTGCTCGCGGTCATCGTGGGCTTCGGCACCCAGATGGCGGCCCTGTCGGTGTTCGGGTTCGCCGGCGCCGCCGTCCTCATCGTCTCCGTCCTCTTCATCGTCGGCGGCGCCACCCGCCGCATGCGCGCCCGGAAAGAAGCATGAACCCAAGCCTGGAGGCCGCCCGGCCCTTCCCCGACTCGTTTGACCCGGCAGCCCCCACCGCGGGACCGCTGGGCGACCTCGCCGTCGCGATGCGCACGCTCGATCCCGCCCTCTTCGAGGCGCTCGTGCAGGTGGCGCGCTCGCCCCGGCTGCTCGTGGCGACGGACTACGACGGCACGATCGCCCCGATCGTCGACCGCCCCACCCACGCCTACCCGCTCGAGCTGTCCGTCGTGTCGATGCGCGCCCTCGCCGCGCTGCGCGACACCTCCACCGCGGTGATCTCCGGGCGCTCCCTGCGCGACCTCGCCGCCATGTCGCGCCTGCCGCGCGAGGTGGCCCTCGTGGGCTCGCACGGCAGCGAGCGCGACACGGACTTCGACGAGACCTTCGACGAGCGCGAGCGGGCGAGCATCGACCGGATCCTCGCGGCCGCCGGTGAGCTCGCCGCGCAGCGCCCGGAGATCCACATCGAGAAGAAGCCCACCGGCGTCGCCGTGCACCTGCGCGGCCTGGCCCCGGAGGCGCGCGCGGATGCCCTGGCCGTCATCGACTCGCTGGCCGGAGTGGACGGGATCGGCGTCCTGTGGGGCAAGGAGGTCGCGGACCTCACCGCCACGGACTCCACGAAGGGCGACGCCCTGCGCGAGCTGCGCGAGCGCGGCGGCGATCCGGCCGTGCTCTACATCGGCGACGACACCTCAGACGAGGCCGCGTTCGTCACGCTCGGCGGCACGGACGTGGGCGTCAGGGTCGCCGAGGACGGTGCGGACGCTCCCACCGTCGCCGCCTACCGGGTGGCGGACCCGGACGCCGTGGCGCTCGTGCTCACCACGATCTTCGAGCTGCGCCGGGCGTGGCTGTTCGGCCGCACCGCCGTGCCGATCCAGCGCCACTCGCTGCTGGCCAACGGCCAGTCCACGGCGCTGGTGGACCCGGAGGGCAGCATCTGCTGGATGCCCCACCCCCTGCCGCACTCCGCCTCGCTGTTCTCCGAGATCCTCGGCTCGGACATCGCCGGCTACTTCTCCGTCACCCCGGCGGCGCTGAGCGGGCGGGCGGCCAAGCCGCTCACGCAGCGCTACCGGGGCGCCTCCACGATCGTCGAGACGCGCTGGGCCGGCCTCACCCTGCTCGACTACCTCGCCCCCGTGGACGAGGACAGCTCGGAGACCGTGCTCGTGCGCGTGCTCACCGGGGACGCGGAGGCCGAGGTGCGCTTCGCCCCCCGCCCCGACTACGGCTCCGCGCCCGTGCGCCTCGAGGCCGACGGCGACACCGTGCGCGTGCTCGGCACCCCCGAGCCCATCGTCCTGCACGCCCCGGGCCTCGAGTTCGAGATCGTCCAGGTCCGCGGCTCCGACACCGCGGTGGCACGGGTGCGGCCCGCGGACTGCGAATCGGGCCACGCCGTGCTCACCCTCGTGTGCGGGGAGTCGGAGGACATCGCCACGCTCACCCAGGGCAACGAGCAGGCGGTGCGCGCCCGCGCGGAGGGCTACTGGACGAACTGGGTGGCGAGCCTGCGGCTGCCGGGGCTGCGCCGCGATGAGGTGATCCGCTCCGCGATCACGCTGCGCGCGCTGTGCCACACGCCCACGGGCGGGGTGCTGGCCGCGGCCACCTCCTCGCTGCCGGAGGGGATCGGCGGCATCCGCAACTGGGACTACCGCTACTGCTGGCTGCGCGACGGGTCCATGACGGTGCACACGCTGCTCCAGCTGGGCTCCTCGGCGGAGGCCGAGGGCTTCCTCCAGTGGCTCAGCGGCATCCTCGCCGAGGCCTCCGGGCCCGAGCAGCTCCACCCCCTCTACGCGGTCGACGGCTCCGTGCTCACGACCGAGGCGGTCCTCGAGCACCTGCCCGGCTACGCCGGCTCGCGCCCCGTGCGCGTGGGCAACGCCGCCGAGCACCAGGTCCAGCTCGATGTCTTCGGGCCCGTCACGGAGCTCATCGCGGCGCTGGCCGCCGAGTTCGGCGACCTCAGCGACGAGCACTGGGAGCTGGCCTGCCAGATGGTCATCGCCGTCGAGCGGCGCTGGCGCGAGCCCGATCACGGGATCTGGGAGGCCCGCCGGGAGCCCAAGCACAACGTCTACACGAAGGTCATGTGCTGGGTGACGGTCGACCGCGCGATCCGCCTGGCCGACCGTTTCGGGCGCGAACTGCCCGGCGCCTGGCGCCAGCTGCGCGAGGAGATCGCCGAGGACGTCATCTCCCGCGGCTGGAACGAGGAGGTGGGCGCCTACACGGTTGCCTACGGCGAGGACGACCTCGACTCCGCGTGCCTGTTCGTGGGCCTGTCCGGGCTGCTGGCCCCGGATGACCCGCGCTTCATCGCGACCGTCGACGCCATCGAGCGCGACCTGCGGGTGGGGCCCACGGTCTTCCGCTACCGCTACGAGGACGGGCTGCCCGGCCTGGAGGGCGGCTTCCACATCTGCACGACGTGGCTCATCGAGGCGTTCATCCTCGTGGGCCGCCACGACGATGCGCGCGACCTGTTCGCCCGCCTCACGGACCTCATGGGCCCCACCGGGCTGTTCTCCGAGGAGTACGACCCCGCCTCCGAGGTCCACCTGGGCAACCACCCGCAGGCATACTCCCACCTGGGCTACATCCGGGTGGCCCGGATGCTCGACGCGCTGTAGCGCCGGCCGGGAGCCCGGGAGACCGGGAGACCCGGCGGCGGTGCGGTCGCCGGGTAGGGTGCCCCCATGAGGATCCCGCCCCGCACCCCGCTCTGGTGGCTCGGCATCGCGGTGCCGCTGGCCGGCGCCGCGCTGGCCGCGGGGTTTACCTGTACCTGGGCCCGAGCCCCCGCGACGCCGACGTCGAGCTGCTGGCGCTCGGCGCCGTCCTCCTGCTGCTGCGCACCCTGCCGTTCCTGGCGACGGCCGTGCTCATGGCGCTCGTGCGCACCGGCGGCCCCGCCTGGGCCGGGGGCCTCGCCTACGCCCTGCTGGCGGGGGCGCTCGAGGTGTGGGTCGACGTCTCGGTCCTCACCTCGGACAGCTCCACCGCCGGGATCGGGCTCATCATGGGCCCCGCGCTCAGCGTGTGCCTCGTGGCGCCGGCCGTCGCGATCGTCTGCGCGCTCGCCGTCGGCATCCGGCGCCTGCGCCGTCGCCGCGCGCGCGGCCGGGCGGACTGACAGACGGGCGCCTGACAGACCGCCGCCTGGCGCTTGCGCCGCCGCCGCGCGCGCAGCCGGGTCGCCTGACAGACGGGCGCCTGACAGGCCGCCGCCTGGTGCGTCGCCGCCGGGTTCGGCTCAGTGCCGGGCGCCGTGCGGGCCCGGCACGGTGTCCGCGGGGGCGGCCGAGGCGGGGCGCGCCTCGGCGGCGGCGCTCGCCTGGTCCGCCGGCGAGGGGAACTCGACGCGCGCCTGCGCGCCGCCATTCGCGCCGTTGCGGAAGACCAGCCGCATGCCCAGCAGCTTCGCCTGCCCCTGGGCGATGACGAGCCCGAGGCCCATGCCGCCGCCGCCCGCGGAGACGAAGCGGGTGGGCCCGGCGTCGATGATGTCCGCGGGGTAGCCCGCGCCCGCGTCGCTGACCATGACCGCGCCGTTGTCCACGACGATCGAGATCGGGTCGGCGCCGTGGCGCACCGCGTTGGTGATGAGGTTGCTCACGATCCGCTCGAAGCGGCGCTGGTCGGTGACGATGACGGCGTCCGGGGCGCGGTAGTCCTCGATCACCACGTGCTCGCCCAGCGCCCCCGAGGCGCGCAGCGTGGTGAGCAGGGACTTCACCGCGCTCACGACGGTGACCGGGCCCATGACGGGCTCCGCGCGCCCGGCGTCCAGGCGCGAGACCTCGAGCAGGTCCTCGACGAGCACCTGGAGCCGGTGCACGCGATCGCGGACGAGCTCGGCCGGCCGCGAGTCCTCCTCGAGGAGGTTCGCAGCGTTGACGAGGCCCGTGAGCGGGGTGCGCATCTCGTGGGCGAGGTCGGCGGTGAAGCGCTGCTCGGAGTCGAGGCGCTCGGCGAGCCGGGCGACGGCGGAGTCGACCGCCTCGGCGAAGGCGGAGACCTCGTCGTCGCCGGCCGCCACGACATCGGAGATCTTCTCGCTCGTGTCACCGGCGGCGATCCGCCGGGCCGTCTGGGCGCCCAGCGTGAGCCGGCGCGAGATCTGCCCCGCCACGAGCGAGCCGATGCCGCCGATCACCACCGCGGAGCCGATCATGCCGTAGAGGATCGCCCGGTCGATGCGCTCGAGGAGCTCCGCTGACTCCTCGGTGGAGGCGCGCACGGAGATGACCGCGGCGTGGGAGCCCACCTGGATGGGCCCGGCGGCCCAGATGACGTTCTTGCCGTCGACCTGCGAGCGGATCGTCACGCTCTGGCCCTTGAGGGCCGCACTGCGCGCCTCCGCGGGCAGCGCCGAGTCGTCGACGCTCGTGTTGAGGGTGAGGACGCCGGTCTCCGCGTAGATCGTCGTGGCATCGGAGAGCTGGTCGGTGACGTTCTCGCGCATCCGGTTGTCCTCCGCGGACGCCGCGGAGTGGCGGACGATGAAGCCGCAGGAGAGCACCGCGATGACGACGGAGGCGACGATGACGATGACGATCTTCCACCGCAGGGACATGCGGGGGCCTCAGCCTGCGAAGCGGTAGCCGAAGCCGCGGACGGTCTCGATCATCCGCGCGCCGATCTTCTTGCGCAGCCGCTGGATGTGGACGTCGACGACGCGGGAGTCGCCGGCCCACTCGTAGCCCCACACGGTGTAGGCGATCTTCTCCCGCGAGTACACGTGGCCCGGCTCCTCCGTGAGCAGGAGGAGGATGCGCAGCTCCGTGGGGGTGAGGTGGACGTCCTCCCCGTCGACGAGCACCGTGAGCCGGGCCGTGTCGAGGGTGAGCGAGCCGAGCTTCGTGCGATGGCCCTCGAGGTCCTGGCCGGCGTGGCCGAAGCCGCCCTGCGGCCCCGCGCTGCTCTCCGGGCGCGCCGGCTGGCTGCCGTGGCCGTGGGAGTCGTACGTCGTGGGGTTCGTCAGGCCGGGGCTGGGGCCAAGCACCTCGGGAATCCCATCGGAGTCGACGGTGCCGCCGGCGCCCAGCTCTGGGGCCTGCGCCGGGGCGCCGATCTCATCGGGGCTGAAGCCCAGCTGGCCGGTGCCGGCGGTGATGAAGCGGCGCACGACCGCGCGGATGCGCGCGTTGAGCACCTGCATATCGAACGGCTTCGTCAGGTAGTCGTCGGCGCCCGCCTCGAGGGCCTGGACGATGTCGATGGGCTCCGAGCGGGCGGAGATGACGATGATGGGCACCGTCGAGCGCTCCCGGATCGCGCGCGTGATGGAGGCGCCGTTCATGGTGGGCAGCATGAGGTCGAGCAGGACGATGTCCGTGCCGTGGGAGGCGACGAACTCGTAGCCGTCGCGGCCGTCCTCGAACGCGGTGACGGTGTAGCCGAAGCGCTCCAGCGCGATCTGGGTGGTCTCGCGGATGACCTCGTCATCCTCGACCAGCACGATGTGCATCCCTGTCCTCCCCTCAGCCCGTGGTGTCCCGGCTGATCCTCTGCCCCGCCTCGAAGCGCCCGCTGTGGTAACGGTACACGCGCACCGACCACCCGGACGGGCAGCAGCGCGGGTCGCCCTTGCGGTAGAGCGATTCCTGTGCAACGAGCGTCCCGCCCTGGCCGGGGCTGACCGTGAGGTCGTGGCCCGTGACGAAGAGCTTGACCGCCGGCCGGTCGGACTGGTCGGCCACGACGAACGCGGCGAACGGCTGGTCTTCGCTGGGCGCGGTGAGCGCGGCGAGCTGGAACTTCTCGCTGCCGATCCGCAGGGGCGTGCGCAGCTCGAGGCAGTCCTCGCACGAGCGCAGCACCTCGCCTGCCTGATCGTATCCTGCCTGGTCGGCCAGCCGGGACTCGGCCAGGATGGCGGTGCGCAGCCGGGCCGCGGAGTACGGGCGGTCCGCGCGCCCCGCCTGGGCGGTGCTCGCGGCGGTGGGCGCCTGGGCGGTCTCCTGCGCCTCGACGCGCAGGTTGTGCTGCCGGGCGGGCTGGCAGCCGCTGAGCGCGCACGCGCAGGCGAGCGCCGTGGCGAGCGCGCGGGCGGCGGCGCGGGCACCGGTGCGGAAGCCGGTGCGGGCGCCGCCGCGGGCCGCGGCGCGGGACAGGGGGAGGGGCACGCCCCAAGTGTAGAATGGGCGGCGCTATGAAGGCCTCAGATCACGCGCCGCAGTCGCCGGCGCAGCCCCCGCACCGGCCCCGCCGTTCGCGACAGGTGCCCTACTCCGATGCCCTCGTGCTGGGGATGATCGCCGCCGCGGTGGTGCTCATCAGCACGATCGTCTTCACGCGGGCTTGGCTGTCGCTGGCGGCCATGGGCCTGTGCGGCATCTACACGGTCGCCGCGTTCGTCCTGGTCGCGGGGATCTCCATGCTCCTCAACCGCCTCATCCGCAACGACGGCGGCGACGAGGAGGAGCAGTACCCGGTCCTGCACTGAGATGTCTGGCTGCATCGAACGGCCGGGCTGCATCGAGCGTCCGGGCCGGTGCGCCCGTCAGCGGAAGCGCAGCAGGCGCAGGCTGTTGAGGACGACGAAGACCGAGCTGAACGCCATCGCCGCCCCCGCGATCATCGGGTTGAGCAGGCCGAGCGCCGCCACCGGCAGCGCCGCCACGTTGTAGGCGAACGCCCAGAACAGGTTGCCCCGGATGAGCCGGACGGTGGCCCGCGAGAGCCGGATGGCCTGCGGGATCTGGCGCGGGTCGCTGCGCATGAGCGTGATGTCCGCGGCCGCAATCGCCGCGTCCGTGCCGCTGCCCATCGCGATCCCCAGGTTCGCCCGCGCGAGCGCCGCGGCGTCGTTGATCCCATCGCCCACCATCGCCGTCTGCCGGCCGGCGGCCTGGAGGGCGGCGATCGCGTCGGACTTGTCGGCCGGCCGGACGTCGGCGCGCACCTCGGCGATGCCCACCTCGGCGGCGACCGCGCGCGCATTGGCCTCGCTGTCGCCGGTGAGCAGGACGGTGGACAGCCCTAGCGCGTGGAGCTGCGCGATGGCCTCGCGGGCCCCCGGCCGCACGGTGTCGGCCACCGCGGCGCTGCCGCGATAGGAGCCGTCGACGGCCACCGCGATCCCGGCCCCGTCCGCCGCGGGGGGCACGTCGACACCCTACTCGCGCAGCAGCCCGGGCCGGCCGATGAGCACGCGGTGCCCGTCCACCCGGGCGCGGACACCGCCGCCGGGGATCGCGGCGAAGTCACAGACGGCGGCCCGGGCGGTGCCCTCCTGCGGTGCGGCGGCGGCGATGGCCCGCGCGATCGGATGCTCGGACATGGCCTCGGCGGCGGCGGCGAGCCGGAGGTCCGCGGCCGCCAGCGTGGTGCCGGCCACGCGCATCCGCCCCTCGGTGATGGTGCCCGTCTTGTCGAGCACGACGGTGTCGAGCGAGCGGGCGGACTCGAGCGCCTCGGCGCCGGAGACGAGGATGCCCAGCTGCGAGCCGCGCCCGGAGGAGACCGCCAGCGCCGTGGGCGTGGCGAGGCCCAGGGCGCACGGGCACGCGATGACGAGGACGGTGAGGCCGGCGCGCAGGCCCGCAGGCCAGTCGCCCGCGGCGAGCCCCCAGCCGAGCAGGGTCGCCAGGGCGATGGCGAAGACCACGGGGACGAAGACGGCGGAGATCCGGTCGGCCAGGCGCTGCATGCGCGGCTTGCCGGCCTGGGCCCGGGAGACGAGCTGGGCCAGCTGGGCGAGGGTCGAGTCCGCGCCCACGCGCTGGGTGCGCACCGTGAGCGCACCCGTCGTGTTGACGGTGCCGCCCACCACCTGAGCGCCGGGCGCCACGTCGACGGGCACCGGCTCGCCGGTGAGCATCGAGGTGTCGACCGCGGAGGTCCCGGCGACCACCTCGCCGTCGGCGGGAACGGTCTCGCCGGGGCGCACGAGCACGAGGTCGCCCGGGCGCAGCCCGTCGGCCGGGACGTCGACGGGCGCCGCCCCGGGCCGCTCGACGAGATGGGCGCTCTTGGCGCCCAGGCTCAGCAGTTCGCGCAGCGCCTTCGTGGCGCTGCCCTTCGCGCGCTCCTCGATGAGGCGGCCGGCCAGCAGGAACAGCGTGACGGCGTCCGCGGCCTCGAACCACACGTGCTCGGCCGAGCCCAGTGCCACGGTGGCCAGCGAGTAGCCCGTGGAGACGATGATCCCCACGCTCACTAGGGTGTCCATCGTCGAGGAGCCCCCGCGGGCGGCCTTGAAGGCGGCGACGTGGAACGGCCAGGCCGCCCACGTGACGACCGGGAGGCTGAGGAACGCGACGACCCACTGCCAGCCGGCGAAGTGCCACGGCATGACCATCGACAGCACGATGGCGGGCAGGCCGAAGGCGAGCGCGCCGATGAGGCGGGGGCGCAGCGCGCGCGGGTCGTAGTCCTCCACGAGCCCACCGCCGTCCGCGCCGGAGCGCACGGAGGCGCCGTAGCCGGTGCGCTCGACGGTGTCCGTCAGCTGCGCGTCGCTGACCCCGGCCGGCACCCGCACATGGGCCGAATTCAGCGGCAGGCTCACGGTGGCGTGCACCCCGTCGATGCGGTTGAGCTTCTTCTCGATGCGCGCCGAGCAGGCCGCGCAGGTCATCCCGGAGATGTCGAGGTCGACCTCGCGGGCGGGCGACGCGGGCGACGCGGGGGACTGGGCGGACGCGGCGGCCGTGCCGGGGCGGGCGGGGGAGGCGGGCATCAGGCCAGCTCGTATCCCGCCTCGTCGACGGCGGCGGCGACCTGGGCGGCGGCCAGCGGCTGCGCCGCGGTCACGCTCACCCGGCTCCGGCCGCCGGGGACCAGGTCGACGTCGACCGATTCGACGCCGGGCAGCGCGCCCAGCTCCTGGCTCACGGCGCGCACGCAGTGCTCGCAGGTCATGCCGGTGACGGTGTAGTGCTCGGTGCTCATGGCGCTCCTCCTGGTGGGGCCGGTCGATGGTGGGCTGCGTGATCGTGGGACTGCGTGATCGTGGGGCCGTGCGATGGGCGGGCTGTGCTCAGCTCTTGATGAGGCGCGCGATCGCGGCGCTCGCCTCGGCGAGCTTCGCCTCCCCGGCCTCCGGGGACTCGCGTGCCGCGTCGGCCACGCAGTGGGACATGTGGTCGTGGAGGAGCGTGACCCCCACGGCGTGCAGCGCCGCGTTGATCGCGGAGATCTGGGTGAGGACGTCGATGCAGTACGTGTCCTCCTCGATCATCCGGCCCACGCCGCGCACCTGGCCCTCGATGCGCCGCATGCGCTTGGCGAGCGCGTCCTTCTCCGCGGTATAGCCCGGCGGCTGGCTCTCGTCGATCTTCACGCCTCGAATATATACCCCCCGGAGGTATTGTCAACGCCGGTTGCGCGGCCGCCTCCGGCCCACCGAGCCCTGGGCACGCAGCCGGGTCTCGGGGCCCCGGGCTCGCACCCGAACCCCGGGCCGCCCGCGCGGCGGCACCGGCCCCGCGGCTTCGCTAGGCTGTGGGGGCATGGGGGACGGTTCGAGATCGAACGCGGCCGCACCCGGGGGCACGGGCGCGCCGGGGGCCGCATCCGGCGCTGCCCCGGCGCGCCGGCC
>NZ_WWEQ01000150.1 GCF_009857845.1 Brevibacterium rongguiense
CCGATAAGGACGGGTGCGTTTATGTCGCACACCAAGTTCGGTGCACGCCTCACGCCACGCAGACGACCGGTAAGCCGAACCGTTGTCTGACAGCACGCGCTCAACACTCACGCCACGGTCTGCAAACTACGCCACGGCCCTGTTGAGCACACCAATGGCAGTGAGGGCCTTCTCATCGGCGCAGATCTCGGCGTAGGCCACCCGGGAGTGGTCATCGATGACAGTGTGGACGAATGCGGTGCCGATACGAGGTCGGTAGTCGTGGCCGCGCTCACCGGTGAGGCGGGCCTGGGCACGGGCGTTGAGCTTGCTCTGGC
>NZ_WWEQ01000151.1 GCF_009857845.1 Brevibacterium rongguiense
CAAGGCTGCCCGCCGTGACCGGGGCAGCCTGGCCGGGGCGGTGTTCCACAGCGATCACGGGTCGGTCTACACCTCGGCTGACTACGCCAAACTCTGCGGCCAACTCGGCGTCACCCAATCCATGGGTGCCGTCGGCACCAGCGCCGACAACGCCCTGGCCGAGTCATTCAACGCCACCCTGAAACGCGAACTCCTCGCTGGCGCCGCCACGTTCACCGACGCCACCAGCTGCCGGCGGGCTGTGTTCCGGTGGGCCACCCGCTACAACACCCGCCGACGCCACTCCTGGTGCGGCCACCAGTCCCCGTCCACCTA
>NZ_WWEQ01000152.1 GCF_009857845.1 Brevibacterium rongguiense
GCAAGCTCAACGCCCGTGCCCAGGCCCGCCTCACCGGTGAGCGCGGCCACGACTACCGACCTCGTATCGGCACCGCATTCGTCCACACTGTCATCGATGACCACTCCCGGGTGGCCTACGCGGAGATATGCGCCGATGAGAAGGCCCTCACTGCCATTGGTGTGCTCAACAGGGCCGTGGGGGACTGATGCACGATCAGGTGTCAGCTTGGTTTAGGCCGCCAGGGTGACGGTCGGGTTCATGATGGTCTCGTATTCGATGGGGGTCAATCGGCCCAGGCGGGCCTGACGCCGGCGGCGGTGGTAG
>NZ_WWEQ01000153.1 GCF_009857845.1 Brevibacterium rongguiense
GTTCACGCGGTGCTCGTGCGCTGCCGGATCAACCGACTCAACCGTATCGACCGCGTCACCGGTGAACCGATCCGCCGGTATGAGCACGACCACCCTGGGGCGCTGATCCATGTCGACGTCACGAAGTTTGGCAACATCCCCGACGGTGGCGGCCACAAGTTCCTCACCCGGCGCCAGAGCAAGCTCAACGCCCGTGCCCAGGCCCGCCTCACCGGTGAGCGCGGCCACGACTACCGACCTCGTATCGGCACCGCATTCGTCCACACTGTCATCGATGACCACTCCCGGGTGGCCTACGC
>NZ_WWEQ01000154.1 GCF_009857845.1 Brevibacterium rongguiense
CCGGCGAAGCCGTTTTGTTGCAGCACAAGCTACGCCGTCGTCGCTGCGGCACAAGTGCAGCGGCTGCGCCGCCGGGCCTACGCGAAAACTTTTTCCGGGCGCTCGTTCCTCGCTGAAAAACTTTGCGCTCCGGCCCGGTTCCTGCACTGGCTGCCTCCGCTCCTTTGGGGGCTCTTCACAGATGAGGGTGTAGCTGTGGTGCGACCTGGGGCGGCGCGTCGGTGTCGGGGTGAGGGTCGAGGTCTTCCGATGATGGGAGTTCTCACACAACCCGTCCGGAAGACCTCGACGTGCCT
>NZ_WWEQ01000155.1 GCF_009857845.1 Brevibacterium rongguiense
CCTACCACCGCCGCCGGCGTCAGGCCCGCCTGGGCCGATTGACCCCCATCGAATACGAGACCATCATGAACCCGACCGTCACCCTGGCGGCCTAAACCAAGCTGACACCTGATCGTGCATCAGTCCCTTGGTGTGCTCAACAGGGCCGTGGCGTGGTTTGCAGACCGTGGCGTGAGTGTTGAGCGCGTGCTGTCAGACAACGGTTCGGCTTACCGGTCGTCTGCGTGGCGTGAGGCGTGCACCGAACTTGGTGTGCGACATAAACGCACCCGTCCTTATCGG
>NZ_WWEQ01000156.1 GCF_009857845.1 Brevibacterium rongguiense
GTCCAGCGGCCTGTTCACCGCGATGGACCGACGCCGCGACACCATCGACCGGGCCGTGAAGGTGATGTTCGCCAAGAAGCGTGGTCTACACGGTTCGCCTCGGCTGCACGCCGACCTGCGCGACGACGGGTGGGAGGTCAGCGAGAAGACGGTCGCGGACTCCATGCGCCGCCAGGGGCTGGTCGCGCGCCGGATCAAGCGCCGGAACGGGCTCACACGGCAGGACAAGACAGCTTCGAAGTTCCCCGACCTGCT
>NZ_WWEQ01000157.1 GCF_009857845.1 Brevibacterium rongguiense
GTCCAGCGGCCTGTTCACCGCGATGGACCGACGCCGCGACACCATCGACCGGGCCGTGAAGGTGATGTTCGCCAAGAAGCGTGGTCTACACGGTTCGCCTCGGCTGCACGCCGACCTGCGCGACGACAGGTGGGAGGTCAGCGAGAAGACGGTCGCGGACTCCATGCGCCGCCAGGGGCTGGTCGCGCGCCGGATCAAGCGCCGGAACGGGCTCACACGGCAGGACAAGACAGCTTCGAAGTTCCCCGACCTGCT
>NZ_WWEQ01000158.1 GCF_009857845.1 Brevibacterium rongguiense
GAACCAGCATCACCTCATCGGATCCATGGGCCAAGTCGGTGCTGCCGGTGATAACGCGGCGATGGAATCCTTCTTCTCGCTACTCCAGAAGAACGTCCTGGACCGGCGCCGTTGGCGCACCCGTGAGGAACTCCGGATCGCGATCATTACCTGGATCGAACGGACCTACCACCGCCGCCGGCGTCAGGCCCGCCTGGGCCGATTGACCCCCATCGAATACGAGACCATCATGAACCCGACCGTCACCCTGGCGGC
>NZ_WWEQ01000015.1 GCF_009857845.1 Brevibacterium rongguiense
GCGTTAGCGTGGGACATGAAGGCCTCCTGTGATGCGTGAGCGGTTTGTCGACAGCTCCACTCTCGCAATGGGAGGCCTTCACCTGTCAGCGGGTAGACCGCGATTCACGCAACAACGTCCCTGGACACCACAGCTAGCCCTGCGCGCTGGGGCCGCCGCCGGCGCCGCCCAGCTGCCCCTCGCCGGCGAGCCACGCGCGCACCGCCTGCGAGTCCTCGCCCAGCGCGGGCGGCTCCTTGCGGTACGTGGGCGGGGTGGCCGACATCCGCAGCGCGTTGCGGACGGTGGGGATCGTGCCCTCCTCGCCGGCCGTCCACAGGGGGTCGAGGCCCAGCTCATCGGCGAACGCGAGGCCCTCGGCCACGTTCTGCACCGGCGCGCACGGCAGCCCCGCCGCGCGCAGCTTGGCGAACCAGTTCGCGCGGGTGTCCGCCGCGAGCTTGACGTTGATGAGCGGGGCCAGCGCGCGCCGGTTGAGGTTGCGCTTGCCGGGGGAGTCGAAGCGCTCGTCCTCCAGCCACTCGGGGGCATCGAGCACCGCGGCCAGGCGGGCGAACTGCCCGTCGTTGGCGGCGACGACGATGAGGTCGCCGTCCGCGGTGGGGAACGCGTTGTAGGGGTAGAGCGTGGCGTGCTCCTTGCCCTGGCGGCTGGGCAGCTCATCCGTGGTCGCCACCACCTGGTACTGGTTGGCCATCGTGAAGATCGCATTGGCCATGAGGTTGTTCTCCACGAGCTGGCCCTGCCCCGTGCGGTCGCGGTGCCGGATGGCCGCGAGGATGCCGTAGGCGGTCATCATGCCGGTCGAGATGTCGAAGAGCGAGACGCCCGAGCGGGTGGGGGCGCCCTCGGGGTCCCCGCACATGTCCATGAAGCCGGAGAAGCCCTGGATGAGCACGTCGTAGCCGGGCAGGCTGCCGCCGCCCTGGCTGCCGAAACCGCTGATGTGGGCGTAGACGGTGTCGGGGCGCAGGGCCCGCACGTCCTCGTAGCCCAGCCCGAACTTCTCCAGGGAACCGGGCTTGAAGTTGTGGATGAAGACATCGGCGCGCGCCGCGATCTCCTTGGCCGTCGCCAGGTCGTCCGCGTCTGCGAAGTCGAGCACGATCGAGCTCTTGTTGCGGTTGACCGCCTGGTAGTAGCTCGCTTGATCCTGGAACGACGGCGGGGCCCACTTGCGCGTGTCGTCCCCGGTGGGGCCCTCGACCTTGATGATCGTCGCGCCCATGTCCGCCAGCATCATCGTCGCGTAGGGCCCGGCCAGCACCCGCGAGAAGTCGGCGACCACGATGTCGTCGAGCGGGCCGGCGCCGGTGGGGCTCGCCTTCGCGTGCTGCCGGGCCGGCGCGGTGATGGCCTCGGCCGCGCTGTGCGCTGCGCTCATGGGGTACTCCTGTCTGCCGCGCCCCCGTCCGCGGCTGCGCGGGCGCGGGGGCTTCGGCGCTCGTCTTCCTTGACACCCTACGGGGCCAACACTAGTTTTAATGAGCGTCGAACGATTGTTCAAACTGGAGGTCAGCGGTGACGGATCAACGGCTCCCGGCGGGCATCGAGCCCAGTGTCGTGGGATGGATCTCCGACCGCTTCGACGCCCCGGAGCTGGGCTGGGAGGTCCTGTCCGTGGGCCGGTCGAACCTCACCTACGTCGTCACCGTCGACGGGCAGCGCCGCTGGGTGCTGCGCCGCCCGCCGCTCGGCCACGCCGGCGGCAGCGCCCACGACGTCGCCCGCGAGGGCCGCATCATGCAGGCGCTCGGCCCCACGGACGTGCCCACCGTCACCGTCCTCGACATCGTCAACGACCCCGCCGTGCTCGACGTCCCGTTCGTCTTCCAGGACTACTGCGCGGGCTTCCCGCTCAACGACCCGGACGACCTGGCCCGCATCCCGGAGGCCGAGCGCCGCCGCGCCGGGTTCAACCTCGTCGACGCGCTGGCCGCGATCCACCGCGTCGACGTCGACGCAGTGGGCCTGGGCGACCTGCGCCGGCCCGGCAGCCTCATCGAGCGCCAGCTGCGCCGCTGGCTGGGGCAGTTCCGGCAGATCAGCATGCGCGAGATCCCCGCGATCGAGGAGGTCCACGACCTGCTGCTGGCCCGGATGCCCGATGCCGCGCACTCGCCCACGGGCCTGTGCCACGGCGACTACAAGCCCAACAACCTCATCTGGGCCGACGGCGGCGACATCCGCGCGGTGGTGGACTGGGAGCTCTCCGCCGTGGGGGAGGTGCTCTCCGACCTGGGCTACCTCATCGCCATGCTCACCGCCAAGCTCGACCTCACCAGCATCTGGGTGCCGCGGCCCGGCACGGACCTGCCCAGCGTGGACGAGCTCGTCGCCCGGTACGAGGAGGCGTCCGGCATCACCGCCCACGACATCGACTACTACCAGGCCTTCGCCCTGTGGAAGCTCGCCTGCATCCGGGAGGGCGTCTACACCCGCCTCGTGAAGGGCCAGATGGGCGACCTCGACATCGACGTCGAGGCGGCCGGGGCCGGGGTCGAGGAGCTCGCCCTCCAGGCCCGCGCGCTGCTGGGAGCCTGAGCCGGTGAGCGACTTCCTCAACCGCGCCCTGGGTCGCGCGCTGCTCAGCCGGGGCATGGGCGCCACCGACGTCATCCTCATCCGGCACGGTCAGCAGGAGCGGCCCGGCGCCGATGCCCCCGAGTCGGATGCGTTCGACCCGCCGCTGTCCGAGCTGGGCCGCGCCCAGGCCCAGGCCGCCGCCGAGGCGCTGGCCGGCGAGCCGCTGCAGGCGGTCTTCGCCTCGGACCTGCGCCGCGCGAGCGAGACGGGCGAGGCCATCGCCGCCCGCCACGGCCTCGGCGTGGAAGCCGATGAGCGCCTGCGCGAGGTGGGGATCTTCGAGCGGGTCCCTCCGGGCGCCAGCATCATGGACACGGTGGGGCAGACGGCCGCCCAGGCCGCGGCCGCGGACCTCGTGCGCACGCGCAAGTGGGACGCGGTCCCGCTCAGCGAGTCCTCGGACGCCTTCCGCCGGGGCGCCCACGCGGCGATCTGGGACATCGTGCGCACGTTCGCCCGGGACCAGCCGCCGGTCGAGGAGGGCGAGCCCGGGCCCACGATCGCGATCGCCTGCCACGGCGGCATCATCAATGCCTTCCTCGCCCAGGAGTACGGCATCGCGATCGACTTCCTCTTCCGCCCGGTCCACGCCGGGATCACCCGGGTGCGCTTCGACCTGCAGGGGCCGCTCGACACGGAGGCCGGGCGCGCCATGATGGTCACCGGCAATGAGCACGCCCACCTGGTGCCCGGCGGCCTCGTCACGTACTGAGCGGGCGCCCCCCCCGGGGGTGCGGGCCCGCGGAGCTCGGTGCGGGCCCGCCCGCACCGGCTGCCGCCTCCCCGGCGGCTATGATGCTCCGGGCGCACCGGCGCGCCCGGCAGACGACGAAAGGCAGTGTGGACATGAGGCTGTTCGAGGCGATTGCGCGATTCCTCGCGGACGAACGCGACGGGCGGCCGGTCTTCGGCCTCATGGGCGATGCGAACCTCGCCTACCTGGGCGCCTACATCGAGCGCCACCATGGGCGCTACATCGCCGCCGCCGTGGAGGGCGGAGCCGTCCTCATGGCCGACGGCTGGGCGCGCATGAGCGGGCAGCTGGGCATCGTCACGGTCACCCACGGCCCGGCCCTGACGAACACGCTCACCGCCCTCATCGAGGCCGTCCAGGCGAAGACGCCCATGGTGCTGCTCACCGGGGACACCCCGGACGTCAACGAGCACTTCCAGTACGTCGACATCCAGGGCTTCGCGCGCTCGGCCGGGGCGGGCTACGAGCGGGTGAAGACGGCGGCGACCGCGCTGCAGACCCTGCGCAAGGCCTTCGTGCGGGCCCGGCTGGACTCGCGGCCCATCGTCGTCGACGTCCCCTACCCCCTCGTCGGCCATGACGTCGAGTGGACGGAGACCGCGTGGCCCTCCACGGACCTCCAGCGCATCGCCCCGGATCCCGACGCCGTCGACGAGGCGCTGGGACTGCTCATGTCCGCCAAGCGCCCCCTCGTCATCGCGGGCCGCGGCGCCGTGGAGTCCGGGGCGCGCGCTGACATCCTCGCGCTCGCCCGCGCCGTGGGCGCGCCGGTCATGACGACGCTGCTGGGCCGCGAGCTGTTCCTGGGGGAGCCGGAGAACCTGGGCGTGCACGGCACGCTGTCCACGCCCGCGGCCGTCGACTACATGGGCCAGGCCGATGTCGTCGTGAGCTTCGGGGCCTCGCTGAACAACTGGACGACGGACCACTACGAGCTGCTGGCCGGCAAGCGCGTCATCCAGTCCGACCGGGATCCGGGCGCGCTCGCGAAGTACGGGCCCATCACGCACGGGGTGGTGGGCGATGCGCGCGCCGTCGCCCAGGCCATGCTCGCCCGGCTGGACGAGGCCGGCCACACGGGGCCGGCCAAGCCCCCGCGCTACCTCGCCGCGATCGCCGCGGCGCCCGGGCGCGAGGCGAAGGACCTCTTCCGCTCCACGAGCGGCGGGGGCTTCATGGACATGCGCGAGGCCGCGCTCGCGATCTCCGATGCCCTGCCCGCGGGCACCCAGCAGGTCCACGACGTGGGCCGCTACTCCTACTCCGTGTGGCCCCACATCACGACGACGCCGGGCCGCTGGCACTACGCCGGCCACTTCGGCTCGATCGGCCTGGGCATCGCGTTCGGCGCGGGCGCGGCGGCCGTGCGCGATGACGTGCCCACGGTCGCGTGGGTGGGCGACGGCGGGGCCATGCACGGCATCGTCGAGGTCAACACCGCGGTGCGCCACGGCCTGCCGCTCATCGTCGTCGTCATGAACGACCAGTGCTACGGCGCGGAGTACATCAAGCTCCAGCTCGTGGGCTCGCAGGCGAGCACCTCGTTCGTCCCGTGGTCCTCGTTCGCCGAGGTGGCCCGCGGCCTGGGCGCCCACGCCGTGCGCGTCACGGACCGCGGCGGTCTGGACCGCGCGGCCGAGGCGATCGCGCAGCAGCGCTTCCCCCTCGTCATCGAGGTCGTCGCGGACGCGGACAAGGTCGTCAACCAGCCCTCGGTCAGCCCGCTGCCGGAGGAGTGAGGCCCCGTGCCGGCGGGCGCTGGCGCCCATGTGCCGCCGCCCGCCGTGCCGGGCTCAGTTCGTCAGCACCGTGCGGCCCTTCGCCCGGCCCTGCTCGAGGGCGTCGAGGGCCTCGTTGACCGCCTCGGCGCTCATGGGCCGCTCCGAGATCGGCAGGCGGGGCAGGTCCTGGGACTTCGCGAGCTCCACGAGGGCCTTGAGCTCCGGCAGGCTGCCCACGAAGTTGCCGAGGATGGAGATGAGGTTGAGCGCCAGCACGGTGGTGGGGTAGGTGTGCTCGCCGCCGCACAGGCCCACGCTCACCAGCGTCCCGCCCTTCTCCAGTGCGCGCATCGCCATGGACGCGGTGGCCCCGTTGTTGACGAAGTCGATCGCGGCGGACAGCCTGCCGCCGGCGGCCTCGACGAGCCCCGCCACGGGGTCGTCGGCCCGCGAGTTGAACGTCACCGTGGCGCCGAGCTCGCGGGCCGCGGCGAGGTTATCGTCGTTGACGTCCACGGCCGCGATCCTCCGATGCCCCAGCGCGTGCAGCAGCGCCACGGCCATGAGCCCCACGCCGCCGGCGCCGATCACCGCGATCGTGTCGTCCGCACCGCGCGGCAGCACCTTGTTCACGGCGGAGTACGAGGTGACGCCGGAGCACGCGAGCGTCGCGCCCCACGCGGGGTCCAGATCGCCCAGCGGGATGAGATAGCGCTCATCGGGCACCCACACCTGCTCCGCATATCCGCCGTTGAGCTGGACGGACAGGTTGCGCCCCTGCGGGCAGTAGTTCTCCCGGTCCTCCCGGCACGCCTGGCACTTCCCGCAGCCGATCCACGGGAAGACGATGAACTTCTCGTCCCCGGGGCGGACCTTCGCGTCCGGCCCGGCGGCGGCGACGGTGCCGACGATCTCGTGCCCGAACACGGCGGGGTAGGTCACCCCGGAGGCGCTCAGCGGCAGCTTTCCCGCCGAGCCCAGGTCGAAGAAGCCCTCGCGGCAGTGGACGTCGGAGTGGCAGACGCCGGAGTGGGTGACGTCGATGAGGACCTCGCTGCCGGAGAGCTCCGGCGCGTCGATGTCCATGGCCTCGATGCGGGCCCCGGCCTCGGGTGCTGCGTAGACGTGCATAAGCGCCTCCTGATCGATGGTGTGAGCTCATTCCACCACCGCGCGGGGCCCGCGTCGAGATCCGCGTCACGTTTTCCTCCGCGCCGCGTGAGATAGTGAGCCCACAGCGGTGCCGAGGGGCCCGCCGATCGCAGCAGCACCCCATCCCAAGGAGAGACATGGAACTGAACAACGCCGTCGCACTCGTCACCGGGGGCGCCTCCGGCCTGGGCCGGGCCACCGCCGAGGCCCTGCTGGCACAGGGCGCGCAGGTCGTCATCGTCGACCTCAACGCCGAAGCCGGCCAGGCCGCCGCAGCGGAGATGGGCGAGCGCGCGCACTTCGCGCAGGCCAATGTGGCCGACGAGGCGCAGGTGCAGCAGGCCATCGACACCGCCACCGGGCTGGGCGAGCTGCGCGTGGTCGTCAACTGCGCGGGCGTGGGCACGCCGGGCAAGCTCGTCTCCAAGCGCGGCCCGCTGCCGCTCGAGGACTTCGTCAAGGTCGTGACGATCAACCTCGTGGGCACCGTGAATGTCTGCCGCCTGGCCGCCGCCGCGATGGCGGAGAAGACCGCACCCCAGGGCGAGGAGCGCGGCGTCATCGTCAACACCGCCTCCGTGGCCGCGTTCGACGGCCAGATCGGCCAGATCGCCTACTCCGCCTCGAAGGGCGGCGTCGCGGCGGTCACGCTGCCCATGGCCCGCGAGCTCGCCAGCTCCCTCATCCGCGTCGTCACGATCGCGCCGGGCATCTTCTGGACGCCCATGATGGCGGGCCTGCCCGAGGCCGCGCAGGAGTCGCTCGGCAAGTCCATCCCGCACCCCTCGCGCATGGGCAAACCGGAGGAGTACGCGCAGCTGGTCGAGGCGATCGTGGCCAACCCCATGCTCAACGGCGAGACGATCCGCCTCGACGGCGCCATCCGCATGGCCCCGAAGTGAGCCGCGCCCGCGGCTGAGCAGTCGGGGGTCGGCCCGTCAGGGCTGGTCTGGCCGGTCCGCGCCCGAGGTGCGGACCGGTTGCGGCTGTGCCCGCACCTCGGCCTCGTGGGCCTGGCGGCGCAGGACGAGCCCGCGCGCGCTGCCCATGAGGATGAGCAGGAGCGTGAGCAGCAGTGCCCCGGCGACCACCGGCGGGTCGATGCTGGCGCGCGCCGGGTAGTAGGTGAGCTCGTGGACGATGATCGACAGGAGCGAGGCGAAGACCGCCGGCACCGTCCAGTTGGCCGACAGCCGCGCGGACAGCGAGATGAGCACGACCGCGCCCGCCGGCGCGGCGAGCACGGACACGAGCCACACGCACAGGATGACGAGGCACGCCACGAGCGCCGACGGCGGCCCGACGTAGGACTCCTCGACCTCCATGGGGTCGTGCCGGATGGCCGAGGGCAGGAGCGCCAGCGCGAGCACGCCCAGGCTCAGGTCGACCCCGAAGCGCACGCCGCCCAGGCCGTCCCCGCCGGGCACCGTGGACTCGATGACCCCGGTGGCCATGAGGATCTGCTGGGCGGCGAACATGACGACGCCGGCCACCGCGGCCAGCCAGAACAGCACGGTCGTGCGGGTGCGCGAGCGCACGGGCGAGGGCTTGAGCGGTCGGCGGGACTTCATGCGGTCACTGTAGCGAGGCACCTTGAGACACAGCCGAGCGCGCGGTGCGGGCCGCGCGCGGTCAGGACTGGGCGCGCAGCACCTCGATTGCCAGGCGCACCCGGTTGTCCGCTCCGGTCTTGTGCAGGATGCGAGCCACGTGCGTCTTCACCGTCGGCAGCGCCAGGTGCAGCGCGGCGGCGATCTGCGCGTTCGTCTGCCCGTCGGCGATGAGGCGGGCCACCTCGCGCTCCCGCTCGCTCAGCGCGTCGAGCACCGAGGCGCCCGGGCGCGGTGCCGCGGTGCGCCGCTGCGCGTCGGCCAGCCGGCGCAGGGCTCCCGGGTCGATCGCCGAGGTGCCGCCCGCCACCGTGCGCACGGCGGCCAGGAGCTCGCGCGGCTCCGTGGTCTTGAGCAGGAAGCCCGCGGCGCCGGCGGCCAGCGCGTCGACGACGAACTCGTCGGCGTCGAAGGCGGTGAGCACGAGCACGCCCGGCGGGGCCAGGCTGCGCGCGAGGAGCCGGCGCGTGGCTTCGATGGCGTCGAGCACCGGCATCCGCACGTCCATGAGCACGACGTCGGGGCGCAGGGCATAGGCGCGCTCGAGCGCCTCGCGGCCGTCCCGGCATTCGGCCACGACCGCAAGGTCCGGCGCCGATTCGAGGATGAGGTGCAGCCCGGCGCGTACGAGCGGCTCGTCATCGGCCAGCAGCACGCGGATCACGGGGCGGCCCCGGCAGTCCCCGCGGCCCCGCCTGCCAGGTCGAGCGGGGCGCTCACGCGCACGGTGAACCGCGGGCGCTCGGCCGTGGGCTCCTCGACCGCGACGGTGCCGGCCAGGAGCCCGACCCTCTCGCGCAGCCCGATGAGCCCCTGCCCGGTGCCGGGGCGCCACGGCTGGCCCGGGACCAGCGGCACCGGATTCTCCGCGCGCAGCTCGAGGCGCCCTCGGACGTGGCCGATGACCACCGTGATCGGCTGGCCCGGGGCGTGCTTGCGGGCGTTCGTCAGCGCCTCCTGCACGGCGCGGTAGAGCATCTGGGCAATGAGGGCGGGCATTGCGCCGAGGGAATCGGCGCCCAGCGGCTCCCGCCACTCAACGGCGGCGGGCGTGCCCGCTGCCCGAGCATCGGCGACGAGCTCGGCCAGGTCGAGGCGCGGCGCGCGCCCCTCCTCCTCGCGCAGGAGGACGAGCACCGAGCGCAGGTCCCGGTCCGCGGCGCGCGCCGCGGTGGCGATCGTGTGGGCCTGGGCGCGCACCTGTTGCAGCGGCAGGTCCTCGCGCAGCTCGAGCGCACCCGCGTGCATTGCGATGACGCTGAGCCGGTGGGACAGCGAGTCGTGCATGTCGCGGGCGATGCGCGCGCGCTCGCCCAGCCGCGCCTGCTGGGCCAGCGACTCCGCGTACGCCTGGCTGAGCCGCGCCCGCGCCGCGATGAGCGCGCGTGCCTCGCGCCGCCGGCCGCGCGCGGTGCCCAGCGCCAGGACGAGCGCCGGCGCGCCCACCCCGCCGAGCACCGCGGCGAGCCAGTCGGCACCCGTGAACCCGCTGGGGGAAGTGACCGCGAGCCCCAGCACCGTGGAGACCGCGGCGACCGCCAGCGCGGCGCCCGCCCAGGACGAACAGCGCGGCGGCCGCGGCCGGCAGCGAGGTGGCGGAGAAGCCGGAGACGGCGGTGACGATGAGGGCCGTCGCGAGAGCGGAGGCGGGCGCGCCGTCCGGCCGACGCAGCGCTACGGGCAGCAGGGCGAGGGCGGCCGCGCCCAGGGCCACGTCGACGGCGAGGAGGGCGAGGGCACGCTCGGCATCCCGGCCGATGAGCGCCTCGGGCTCGGGGCCCACGTAGATGTAGGCGGCGACGAGCACCATGAGCGCGCCGGCCGCGGCGCACACGGCCCAGACGGCGAGGAGGTGTCGGCGCGAACTCACCCCACGATCGTAGGCGAGGCCGCCGCGCCCGGGTGTCGTCCGAAAGGATGACTCCCGGTGCTGCGAACCGTTCCGCCGGACGATACCGGCGCCCACCGCGGGGCGGGAGGGTGGGGGCCATGACTTCGACACAGACCTCGACACCGAATCCGACACCGACCTCCTCGCCGAATTCGGCCCGCCCCGCCTTCCACCGCCTGGGCGCCGCCGCGCCCAACGCCCGCTGGTGGCGCCCCCTGCTGGGCCTGCTCGTCTTCGGTCTGTCCGCGGCGGCACTGTCGCTGCCGATCCTCATGGCCGACGACATCTGGGGCGTTTTCCGGCTGGACGCGCCCACCGACCTGCGCGACCCGCGCCAGATCGCGGCGCTGGGCCTGTTGCTGGCCGTGTTCGTGCCCGCCGGCTGCGCGGCCGTGCGCTGGGGCTGGCACCGGCCGATGGGCACCCTCTTCTCCACGGCCGGGCGGCTGCGCTGGGGCTGGCTGGGCACGTGCACCGCGCTGGCCGTCATCGCCACCGCCGTGACCGCGCCGCTCATGCTGCTCGATCCCGCCACCCGCCAGTTCCACCCGCACCTGAGCGGCAGCGCGCTCGCGGTGCTCACCGTGGTGATCCTCCTCGTCCCGCTCCAGGCGGCGGGCGAGGAGGTGCTGTTCCGCGGGCTCCTGCCCCAGGCGGTGGGCCAGTGGCTGCGCGGCCCGGCCTGGGCGATCCTCCTGCCCATTCCGCTCTTCGTCGCCGGGCACGAATACGGCTGGGTGGGCAGCGTCGACGTGGAGGCCTTCGCCCTCATCGTGGGGGTCGTCGCCTGGCACACCGGAGGCCTCGAGGGGCCCATCGCAGTGCACGCGGTCAACAACGTGACCGTGTTCGCCCTCGGGGCCCTGGGGGTCGGGGACCTCAATGCGCAGGACGCGAGCCCCTGGGCGCTCGTGGGCTCCCTGAGCACTCCGCTGTTGGCCGCGGGGCTCATCTGCCGTGCGCACAGCAAGCGCTGCGCACCGGCGCGGGCCGCGGCCCCGCCCCGCGAGGCCGCGCCCGCGCCGCTCACACCGTGAAGCGCACCCCGCTGAACTCGGAGCGCCACGCGGCGGCCTCGCGGCCCACCGCCTGGCGGGCCGCGGCGTCGGCGGCCGGGTCCAGGGCGCGGGCGATGAGGCCCGCCAGGCGCTCCATGTCCGCCTCGACCATGCCCATCCGCACGATCTCCGGGGTGCCCAGGCGCACGCCGTTCGCATCGCCGTCCACTGCGGGCGCCGGCAGCCCGATGCCGTAGGCGAGCAGGTTCGCCTCCTCGAGGGCGGCCGCAGCCCGCGAACCGCCGCCGTAGGGGGCGGCGAGCAGCGCGAACTGGTGGGAGTCGGTGAAGCCCTGCGCGCCGGCGAAGACCTCGAGGCCGGCCGCGGCGAGCTCCTCGGCCAGTGCCCCCGCGCAGGCGCGCATGAGCGCCGCGTAGTCCTCGCCGACCGCCAGCCAGTCGGCCAGGGTGATGCCGAGGGCTGCGACCTCCGCCACATCGAAGTTCGCGGTCAGCCCGGGGAAGGCGATCTGCTCGACCCGCTCGGCGAGCCCCGGGTCGTTGCTGAGCACGAGGCCGTGGACGGGCCCGCCCAGCGACTTGTACGTGCTCATCGTCATGAGGTGGGCGCCCTCGGCCAGCGGATTCGCCCACTGCCGCCCCGCGATCATCCCCGACACGTGCGCGGCGTCGAAGAGGAGGACCGCGCCCACCTCGTCGGCGATCTCGCGGACCTGGGCCACCGGGTGCTCGAAGAGGTTGAGCGAGCCGCCCAGCGTGATGAGCGAGGGGCGCACGGCCCGCGCGAGCTCGGCCAGCGCCGCGACGTCGACGCTGTAGCGGCCGGCATCCACCGGCGCCTCGACCGTCTGCACCCCGTAGAGACCCGCGGCGCCGTCGGCGTGGTGCGTGACGTGGCCGCCGATCGTGTCCGGCGACGCGATGATCGTGTCCCCGGGCCGGCAGGCGGCCATGAACGCGGTGAGGTTCGCGGCCGCACCGGACATGACCCGCACCTCGGCGAAGTCCGCATCGAACACCCGCGCGGCGAGCTCGGCCGTGGCGACCTCCAGCTGCTCGATGTCGAACAGCCCCGTCTCGATCTTGGCCCCGGGATAGCCCAGCGAGGTGCGCGGGGCGAGGTCCATGCCGAGCAGCGCCTGCGCCCGCGGGTTCATGAGGTTCGAGGCCGGGTTGAGGTTGATGGCCGAGCCCGCGTAGTAGCGCTGGGCGGCGGAGGCCAGCGAGTCGATCGCGTCCGCGAGCTGCGCGGGCCCGCCCCCGAGGCGCTCCTCCCCGATCGCCTCGATGCGCGCCTGGGCGTGGGCTGGGATCCAGGGGCGGGGGCTCAGTCGCATGCGACCATCCTGGCCCCGCGCCGGGGCTGAGACAATAGGGCGGACGGACTCCCCGCGTCCCGCGCGGCCGCGCGGGTGGGGAAAACCGGAACCCGGGCGGCGGGCCAGCCGCGTGGGCAGCGGCTTGCGGGCCCAATAGCGTGGGGGACATGGAGACAAGAGAACTGCCGCGCGAGTCACCGCCCCCCGCGGCGTCGCAGCGACCGCAGCAGCCCCTGCCGCCGCGGCCAGCGCAGCCGCCGCGCACCCGGCGCCGCGGCCCGGGGCCCATGGGCTTTGCCAACGTCACGGCCTCCGCCGTGCTGTGCGTCGTGTGGCTGTGGGTGCCGGTGGCGCTGTTCGCCACCGGGATCGGCGGCCTGTTCGCACTGGGCGCCGGGCTCATCGCCCTCGCCGCGTGGTTCTTCCTCCAGCGCGCGATCAACGCGGGTGAGCGGGTGCGCGCCGAGGCCGTGTACGGGCTCGGACTGCCCGTGCCCCGCCCGCGCCGCAGCGCCCGGGACGGCTTCCCCGGCTTCCTCGAGGACCAGTGGTTCGTCCTGGCGTCCGCGCCGTTCTGGCGCGGCACCGCACACCACCTGCTCAAGCAGCTCTACGGCGGTGCCGTCGGCATCCTCTTCCTGCTGGCCGTCGGCACCGGCGCCTACCTGCTGTGCGGCGCGCTCAACCCGGGACTGCGCGGCTCCCTGGGAACCGATGCGAGTGCCTGGGCGCGCCTGGCCGCGGGCACCGGCGGGGCGGCGCTCTTCCTCACCGCGTGGCCCGTCGTGTGGTTCTCCGCGTGGCTCGACCGGCTCATCGACCGCTGGCTGCTGCGCCCGGCTCGCACTGCGGAGCTGGAGAAGGAGGTGCACACCCTCGACCGGGCGCGCACCGGGGCGATCGACTCCGCGACCACCGAGCGCCTGCGCATCGAGCGCGACCTCCACGACGGCGTCCAGCCCATGCTCGTGGCGCTGTCCATGAAGCTCGGCATGGCCAAGGCCAAGCTCGCCTCCGGCCCCGACGGCGCCGCCGTGCTCGTCGCGGAGGCCCACGCGGACTCCAAGCAGGCGATCACGGAGCTGCGCCAGCTGGCCCGCGGCATCCACCCGGCCGTCCTCACCGACCGCGGCCTCGACCCCGCCGTCTCCGCGCTCGCCGCCCGCTCCGTCATCCCCGTCGAGGTGGACGTCGCCGTGTCCGGGCCGGTGGGGGCGGAGGCCGAATCCGTGGCCTACTTCGTCGTCGCCGAGGCGCTGACGAATGCGAACAAGCACTCCGGCGCCGCCCGCATCCGCGTCGCCATCTCCGAGCACGCCGGGCTGCTCACCGTCTCCATCGCCGACGACGGGCGCGGCGGCGCGCGCATCGGCGGCAGCGCCTCGGCCTCCGGCCTGGCCGGGCTCGCCGGCCGCGTGGCGGCCGCCCGCGGCACCCTGACCCTGACCAGCCCCGAGGGCGGTCCCACCACCATCGTTGCGGAGGTGCCATGCGCATCGTGATCGCCGAAGACTCCGTCCTCCTGCGGGAGGGCATGGTCCGCCTGCTCACCGATGCGGGCCACGAGGTGGCCGCCGCGGTCGCGGACGCCTCCGCGCTGCTCGCGGCCGTCGCGGAGCACTCGCCGGACCTCGCGATCGTGGACGTGCGGATGCCGCCCACGTTCACCGACGAGGGCATCCGCGCCGCCGTGCTCATGCGCAAGCAGAACCCGGGCTCGGCCGTCCTCGTGCTCTCCCAGTACGTCGAGGAGCGCTACGCCAGCGAGCTCATCGCGGAGAACACCGGCAGCTTCGGCTACCTGCTCAAGGACCGCGTGGCCGATGTCGAGGACTTCCTCACCGCCGTCAGCGAGGTAGCGGGGGGCGGCACGGTGCTCGACCCCGAGGTCGTGGGCCAGATCCTCGTGCGCTCGCGCAAGCAGGAGGGCCTGGCCATGCTCTCGGCGCGTGAGCGCGAGGTGCTCCAGCTCATGGCCGAGGGCAAGTCGAACTCCGCGATCGCCGGCCAGCTCTACCTGTCCCCGGGCTCGGTGGAGAAGCACATCAGCTCCGTGTTCGCCAAGTTCGGGCTCATCGCGGATTCGGATGAGAACCGCCGCGTGCTCGCCGTGCTGAAGTTCCTGGGCAACTGAGGCCCGCCCCTGAGGCAGGAAGGACCGCCATGCCGACCCCCGCGCTCCACGACCAGCGACCCCCGCAGCCCCCCGCCCAGCCCCCCGCGCAGTCGGGCGGACCGCGGCCCGCCCCTGCCCGCCCCCTCAACCTCTCCCCGGGGGCGCGCACGGGCGTGCGCGCCGCCATCGCGATCGTCGCGGCGCTGGCCGTGCTCACCGCGCTCACGGCCGTCGCCTTCGGGTTCGCCGCCGGACTGCGGACCCACCAGGAGACGAAGACGGCAGACCTGCCCGCGGACTTCTCCGCCCTCACGGTCACCGGCTTGGGCGCCAACGTGAGTGTGCGCGCCGACGACGGCGCCCGGGCGCCGGTGGCCCGGCTGACGTACACGGGCAGCGGGAGCGCGCCGGGCATCGACATCCGCAGCGACAAGCGGGGCGCCACGGTGGGCGTCGAGGGCGAGCGCGGCGTGATCGGCAGCAGCAGCGCCCAGCTGGAGATCACCGTGCCCGCCGCCATGGCCGCCTCCCTGCCGCTGAGCCTCGATGCGAAGTCCGGTGCGGTCGAGGTCGACGGCGGTGCGTGGAAGCGCATCGCGGGCACCGCGGGCAGCGGCGTCATCACCGTCCACACGAAGGCCGATGCGCTCGAGCTGAGCGCGAGCTCCGGGATCCTCAACGTCAAGGGCGAGTACGGGACCGCGGATCTGCGCGCGAAATCCGGGGCGATCCACTCGGAGAGCCTGTGGGTCAAGCGGCGCGCCTCCACCCAGGTCTCGGTCGGCACGGCCAACCTCGACCTGTCCTCCGGCGCCCCGCCCCAGCAGGGCATCTCCGCGACCACGGACTCCGGCTCGACGAAGCTCATCGTGCCCCGGCCCGGCAAGGACGCGAAGGGCTAGGACCGGCCTGGCTACACGGTGAACTCGTCCAACGGCTCCGGCAACGTCGACATCGACATCCCCCGCGCCAGCAGCGCGGGCGCCGCCGGCATCCCCATCGACATCGACAACCGCTCCGGCGAGACGTCCGTAGAGTACGGACAGTGAGCGAAGCAGCGGCGATCCACGGCGCGCGTCCCGCGATGCGGGTGCGCGGCCGGTGACGGCCTACCTCTCCGAGATGGCGGCGCTGGGCGTGTTCGGCTTCGACCCGCTGGGCGCCGTCATCATGCTCGCCTTCATCGCCGGGGGCTCCCGGCTGCTCCACACCGTCGTCTTCACGCTCGTCAACTGGGCGGTCACCGTCGCCGTCGCCGTGCTGGGCGGCCTGCTCTTCACCGCGCTCGCCGCGCGCGTGCACCGGTGGGCCTCCGAGGTGCCCGTCTGGGCCTGGGTGGCCGCCGAGGCGGTAGTCGCCGCGGCGCTGCTCGCCTGGGCGATCGTGCGCATGGTCCGCGGGGTGGCCCCCGAGTCCGACCGGCCGCCGCGCACCGCCTCCAGCTGGGCGGTGGCCGCGGCCAGCGCGGGCTTCGCGGTCGCCGCGTTCGTCGACCCCGGGTACTCCGCGGCGATCGTGCTCTCCGCCGGCCATCCCCTGTGGGAGACGACAGCGGGCATGACCCTGTGGTTCGCGATCACGCAGTCCCCGCTCCTCGTGCTGCTCATCGCCGCCCTGTGCGGCAGGACCGAGGCGGCCGGGCGGTGGCTGCGCGGCTGGATGGCCCGCATCCGCCGCCCCGTGGCGTACGCGATCACGGGGCTCATCGTCGCCTGCGTCGTGCTGCTGGCCGCCGATGCCGTGCTGCTGTCCGTCACCGGCCGCTTCCTGCCGAGGCTCTGACGTGGCAGCCGATCGCACCCGGCTGCGCTTCACGGGCCACATCGCGGGGGCGGGCACCGCCGGCGGGACCCGGCTGGTCCTCGGCTGCTGGACCCGCACGCCCTGGGGGCCGTTCGCCGATGTCATGGCCGCCCTGCCCGATGGCCGCCGCGTGCTGCTGGCCCCCGCTGAGCGGGTGGCTGAGTTCGTCGCCGCCACCTATGCGTTCGACGAGGTGCGGATCGTGCCCGTGGCGGTGCACCGGACCGGCACGGGCGCGGGGTCCGGCTGGCGGGTGCGCGCGGGCGGCCCCGAGGGCGGGGCGCCGGTGCTCGCGTGGGACTTCGAGGTGGGCCGGCGCACCGCGCTCGGGGCGCTGCTGCGCGCCGTGCCGCCCCCGCTGGCCCGCACCGCCGCCTTCTGCCGGGCGGTCGATCCGCTGGCCCGCCGGGTGGTGCCCGGGGTGCGGACCTACGGCACAGCCGGCGCGGGGCGCACGGAGTGGTACGCCGCCTCGGACCTCCACGCGCTCGCCGCCAGCCGGGCCGCGTGGGAGGGTGCGGACCTCGGAGCGCTGCGCCCGGTGGCGTCGGACCCCGCATTCGGGTTCGGCTCGACGCCCCCGGCGCCCAGCCTCACCGCGCTCACGAGCACCGTGCGGCTGGGCTGAGCGCCCGCCAGCGCTCCTCTGCCGCCGCTGCTACGCCTCCGCGCCGCCGGCCGCACGCAGATCGGGCCGCCCGGAGCGCACGTGGGCGGCCGTCGTGAGCACGCAGCGCAGCACCGCCGCGGCGATGCGCTCCTGGTCCATGTCGCGGGTGTGCGGGACGTGGACGAAGCCGGCGGCGGGAGCGCGCCCGCCGCGCGCCCCGAGGTCCTGGCACACCCGCATGAGCCGGTAGAACACGGCGTTGCACACGTAGGTCCCGGCCGTCTGGGACACCGCCGCCGGGATGTGCGCGGCGCGCAGGTCGGCGGTGATGGCCTTGATGGGCAGCGTGGCGAAGGCGCCCGCCGGCCCGCCCGGCTCCAGGGGCTCGTCGATGGGCTGGGCGCCCGCGTTATCGGCGATCCGCGCATCGGCGATGTTGATCGCGGCCCGCTCGGGCGTGACCTCGCGCCGCCCGGCCGCGAGCCCCAGGGCGATCACGGCGGCCGGGTCCGCGGCGCGCACGGCGGCCTCGAGCGCCTCGGATGCGCGCGCGAAGTCGACCGGCAGCACGCGCGTCGTGACCGCGATGCCGGGGTGGGCCGGCGCCGCGGCAGCCAGAGCCGCGAGCGCGGCCACGGTGGGGTTGTCCGCCTCCCCGCCGAACGGCTCGAAGCCCGTGACGAGGACGCGCACGGCGCTCACAGCTCGACGGTGCCCGTGATCGTCGAGGCGGTGGCCCCGCCCACCCAGATCTCGCCGTCCGCACTCGTCACGCTCACCCGGCCCGCGCGGGCGAGCGCGGTGCCCTGGGCGGCCGTGTAGTCCTCCGGCAGGTCGCCCGCGGGGATGAGCCAGCGCGCGAAGCCCGCATTCAGGCTGCCGGTGACCGGGTCCTCGGGCACCCCGTAGGCGGGGCAGAAGGCGCGCACCTCCACGTCGGCCGGACCGCCGGCGGGGTGCGCGCCCAGCACGCCCACCTTGAGGTCGCCCAGGGCCGCGAAGTCCGGCTCGAGGCCCAGCACCGTCTGGGCGGAGTCGAGGTGGAGGCCCAGCCAGCCCGGGCCGTTGTCGATCCAGTTCGCGGCGAAGAGGCGCTCCTCACCGATGCCCAGCGCGGCGAGCGCCCCGTGGAGGTCGATGAGCTCCGGTTCGCCCGTGCGCACGAACTCCGGGGCCGCGAAGGCGATCGTGGCGTCCGCGCCGATCCGCAGGTCGATGAGGCCCAGGCCGCACTCCTGGCGCAGGCGCCCGGGCTCGCGCGGCTCGCCGCCGGCGGCCAGCCACGCGTGCGCCGAGCCCAGCGTGGGGTGCCCGGCGAACGGGATCTCCGCGCCGGGGGTGAAGATCCGCAGGCGGTAGTCGGCCTCCGGGTGCGCGGGCGGCAGCAGGAACGTCGTCTCCGACAGGTTCGTCCAGCGGGCGAAGGACGCCATCCGGTCATCCGGCACGTCCTGGGCGGCGTGCACGACGGCCACGGGATTGCCGCTGATGGGCCCGGAGGCGAAGACGTCGACCTGGGAGAAGGGGTGAGCGCTCATGCCCCCAGCGTAGTGTCTGCCTCCAGCGCAGTGTCGCGGGTCCGCGGGCGGTGCCGCGTCCGTGCCCGGCGCTAGGCTCGGGGACATGGATGAGACGCCGGATGCCCCTGAGGATGCCACTGAGCTCGTGGTCCTGTTGGACGATGCGGGTGCCCCGGTGGGCACCGCGCCCAAGGCCACGGTGCACGGCGCGGACACGCCGCTGCACCTGGCGTTCTCCTGCTTCATTCACGACGGCGCGGGCCGCGTGCTGCTCACCCGCCGGGCGCTGGCGAAGAGGACGTGGCCGGGGGTGTGGACGAACTCCGTGTGCGGCCACCCCGGCCCCGGGGAGGACTTCGCCGCCGCGATCGTGAGGCGCTGCGCGGACGAGCTGGGCTGCCTCGTCACGGAGATCACCGAGGTGCTCCCGGACTTCCGCTACCGCGCCATCGACGCCTCGGGCACGGTGGAGAACGAGGTCTGCCCCGTCTTCACCGCCCGCCTCGACGGCGACGTGCGCGCCCGCGCCGAGGAGGTCATGGACTTCGCGTGGCTGGAGCCCGCGGCGCTCACCCGGGCACTCGAGGCCGCGCCGTTCGCGTTCAGCCCGTGGCTCGTGCTCGAGTGGGCCCAGCTGGCGGCCGGCGAGTGAGCATCCACGACCCGTTCGCCCTGCGGGTCCCCGCGGGGACCCGGCCCGTGGGCGCGGGGCCGCACTGGGCGCCCGGTGAGCGGGTGCGCTGGCACTTCCGGCGCCACGACTTCGCCGCGCACGGCACGGAGGTCGTCCAGCCCACCCGCGTCGTGCGCGATGACGAGCGCGGCGCCGTGCTGTGGCTGGCGGGCGAGACGCCCACCGCGGAGTCGCGGATCGCGGGCTTTGAGAAGGTCAACCCGCACGATGTCCCGGACGCCGATCGCTTCCTGCCGCCGGGCCGTGAGCCCGCCCGCGTCCAGCTTCCCGGCCGGTGGCACGGGCGGGGCGTGCTGCGGATCGTGCCGGCGGGGCTGCCGTTCTCCGTATGGGTCTTCCGCGCCCCGGGCGGGGAGCACGCGGCCTGGTACATCAACCTCGAACAGCTCCACGTCCGCGCGGGCGCGGACCTCTACACGGCCGATCACATCCTCGACATCGTCATCCACCCCGGCGAGGAGCCCCGCCTCAAGGACGAGGACGAGCTGGCCGGGGCGCTGGCCGGCGGCATGTACGACCCCGAGGCCGTGCGCACCATCTGCGCGCACGCAGACCTCGCGCTCGCCCAGTACGCGGCGGGCCACTGGGCCTTCGACGAGGAGTGGACGCACTGGGCGCCGCCCCCGGAGTGGGCGATGACCCCCGCCGAGCAGCGGGAGGCCGCCGCGCTCCTGCGCCCGTGGCTGGGCGCGGACGACTAGCCGAAGGCCCCCAGCGCCTCGGCGGGATCGGCGCCGGCGCCGAGCGCGAGGATGAGGACGATGCGGGCCTTGCGCGCATCCAGCCGCCCGGCCGGGATGAGGCCCCTGGCGATGAGGTCGATGTCACCGCCGGGATACCCGTACGTGCGCTCGAGCACGCGGCCGCTGCCGGTGCGCGAGGCGAGCACCACGGGCATCGTGGCCGCGAGCTGCCCCAGGCGCTCGGCGGCCTCGGCGCGCACGTGCCCGCCGCCCACGCCGGCGATGACCGCGCCCGCGTAGCCGGCGTCGGGGAGCGCCGGGGCGATCGCGAAGTCCTCGCCCACCCCCGCCTCGACGAGCAGCACCCGGGGCAGGCCGGTGGTCCCGGCGGGCGCCTCGGCTGCGGGCCGCTCGGAGACTGCGAAGCGGCGGGCCGCCGGCGCGGGCAGGTGGGCGAGCACGAGCGCGTCCTCGCTCAGCCAGCCCACGGGGCCGGCGGCCGGGCCGGAGGTGAACGCCGCCGGGGAGCTCGTGTGCGCCTTGCGCACCCAGAGCGGGTCGTGGACCTCGTCGTTGAACACGACGAGGGCGGGGCTGTCGGCGAGGCGCTCGTCGAGGCCGGCGATGACGGCGGCGCGCACATTGGCGGGGCCGTCGGCGCCGGGCTGCTCGGGCCCGCGCATGGCGCCGGTGACGACGATGGGGATTCCGGAGTCGTTGAGCAGCGCGAGGGCGAACGCGGTCTCCTCGATCGTGTCTGTGCCCTGGGTGAGAACCACGGCCCGCGCGCCCTGCGCCGCTGCCCGCCGGGCCGCGCGGACGGTCTCCTCGAGGTCCTCGAGGCGGATCTCACCCGAGCTGACCTGGGCGATCTGCTCGAACGTGACCCGCGGGGCCTGCGCCAGGGTGGGCAGCGCCGCTGCGGCCGCGATCTCCTCGGCGCCCACCTGCGGGCGGACCCCGGCCGCGGCGCCGTGGCCGGTCGAGGCGATGGTGCCGCCCAGGGCGGCGATGTGGATGTGCGGCACGGGAACTCCTTGGGTTCGCAGGGACGGGCCCGGCGCTCAGCGCATGAGCGACCAGATGATGAGCAGCGTGGCGCAGAAGCCGGCGGCGTAGTTGAGCCAGATGAACGCGGACCAGCCGGGGTGCGCCCGGCCGGACTGCGCGTCCGTCAGGCGCGCGAACCGCGCTGTGTTGGCGATGTAGGGCAGTGCGAGGAGGCCGCCCAGGCAGGTCGGCCAGCCGGCGCAGGCCACGAGGGCCCCGGCCGCGGCGTAGAGCGCCACCGCCGCGAGTACGGTGGGGCGGGCGCCGAGCACCGTGGCGATCGAGGCGATGCCGGCCTGGCGGTCCGGCACGATGTCCTGGACCGCGCCGAACGCCTGGCTTGCCACGCCCCAGGCGAAGAACGCCGCGAGCACCAGCCAGCCCGCGCGGCTGGGCCAGGCGCCCAGCAGGGCGAGCGCGAACCAGGCGGGGGAGGAGAAGTGCGTGGAGCTCGTGAGGGAGTCCAGCACGGGGATCTCCTTGAAGCGCAGGCCCTTGACGCTGTAGGCCGCGACGGCGAAGAGGCTGAGCGCCAGGACGCCGGTGCTCGTCCACGAGCCCACCACCAGGAAGAACAGCACGAACGGCAGGCAGCTCAGCAGCGCGGCCCACAGGATCGCGGTGTGGTGGGCGGGTGCCAGGATGTGTCCCTCGATGCCGCCCTTGCGCGGATTGCGCATGTCCGACTCGTAGTCGAAGACGTCGTTGATCCCGTACATCGCCAGGTTGTAGGGGACGAGGAAGAACAGGCAGCCCACCCAGAACGCGGCGTCGGGCCCGCCCCCGGCCAGCAGGTAGGCGGCTCCGAAGGGGAAGGCGGTGTTGATCCAGGACACCGGGCGCGAGGCGCGCAGCAGCTCGCTCAGCACCGCCGCCTCCGCTCCCGGCGGCCCAGCAGCTCCCACAGCGCGGGCAGGGCCGCGGCGGCGAGCACCGTGTAGGCGAGGTCCTCCAGGGGCATGAGGCCGATGCGCAGCCCGCTGGCATGCGCATCCGCGTAGACCATGAGGCCGACGGCGATCATGAGGTTGTCGAAGACGATGGTGAGCGCCACGAGCAGCGCCGCGGCCGCGGCCGCCGCCCGCCAGCGCAGCGCGCCCGCCCGCAGCGCGGCGGTCACCAGCGCGGCGGCCGGCAGCAGAAACGCGAGGTTGATGAGCCCGTACGTCATGTCCGCGGCCCGCCCCCGGCACCGTGGAGCCGGGCGCCCGCGCGCTTGGCCCCCGCGTAGGCGTTCATCGCCAGCCAGCACAGGAAGACGAGGAAGAAGACCTCCTCGAGCGTGAACTCCGGGGCCAGCATGATCCCGCTCAGGTAGGGGCTGGGCCCGCGGGAGAAGGCGCCCGCGGCGATGCAGACGAGGTCCCACGCGATGAACACGGCCACCCCGGCGCCGTGGACCGCGGCCGCGCGGCGGGGGCAGGCGAACCAGAAGAGGCGGAAGCGCCAGTCGAGGATCGCCATGCCGGCCAGCGAGGCCAGCAGGCAGCCCAGGTACGCGAGGCTCATCGCCGATCCCCGCGGACGTGGGCGGCGAGGTTGTCGGCGCTGATGAGGCACATGGGCAGGCCCACGCCGGGGGCTGCGAACGCGCCGGCGCGCAGCAGGTTGGCGGCCTTCGGGTGCTGGACCCCGCCGCGGAAGAAGGCGCTCTGGAACAGGGTGTTGGCCGGTCCCAGCGCGGAGCCGGACCAGGCGTGGTAGGCGCCTTCGAAGTCCCCGGGGGCCATGACGGTGCGGGTGAGGGTCCGCTCCCGCAGGTCCGCCGCGCCGATCCGCTGGCCGAGCGCGTCGACGATGCGGTCCGCGTACGCCTCCACGCCGGACTGGCCGGCGCGCAGGCTGGGGTTCGCGGGTGCGGGCACGAGGACGAAGAGGTTCTCGCAGCCGGCGGGGGCGACCTCGGGGTCGGTTCGGGAGGGGGCGCAGACGTACGCCGAGGCGGGCCACGGCAGCCGCGCCCGCGGTCCGAAGATCTGGTCGAAGTTGTCCTCCCAGTCCGCGGAGAACACCATCGTGTGATGGGCCAGCTGCGGCACCCTGCCCCGCACGCCGAGCATGATGACGAGCGCCCCGATGCCCGGGTCGCGCCGCTCCCAGGTCCGCTGCGGGACGGCCCGCAGGCGCGGGTCGATCACCTGCGTCTCCAGGTGGTGGAGGTCGCAGGCGCCCACCACGAGGTCCGCGGGGAACTCCGCGAGGCGCTCGCGGCCCCCCGCGCCGTCGGACACCCGCGCGACGACGCGCTCGATCCGGCGCGCGCCTGTGCCGCGGCCCGCGGGCAGGGCCACCGCTTCGGCGCCGGTGACGATGCGCGCGCCCGCCGCCCGCGCCACCCGCTCCACGGCGGCGATGACGGCGCGCATGCCCCCGCGCGGGTAGGCCGGGCCGTCGATGAGGTCGAGGCGGCTCATGAGCGCGAACAGGGCGGGCGCGCGCTGAGGGGAGGTGCCGAGGAACACGGCGGGGAAGCCCAGGATCTGGCGCAGCAGCGGGTGGGAGAACCGGGCGTCGACCCTGTGCTGCAGCGACGTGCCGAAGAGGCCCGGCAGCTGCGGCAGGCGGGCCAGGACGGAGCGGCGGGCGAACGCGCCGGGCCGGGCGAAGTTCGTGTAGAGGAAGTGGTCGAGCGCGAGGTCGTAGATCCCGTCGGCCTCGCGCAGATAGGCATCCAGGCGCTGCCCCGCCCCGGCCTCGAGGCCCTCGAAGACCTCGCGCACCGTGGCCGGTGAGATGTCGAGGGGGCCGGAGGAGCCCGTGCCCGCGGCGCCGAAGACGCGGTAGCCGGGCTCGATGTCCTCGAGCCCGTACTCGGCGGCGGCCGAGGTGCCGAAGCGGGCGAAGAAGCGGTCGAAGACCTCCGGCATGAGGTACCAGCTGGGGCCCGTGTCGAAGCCGAAGCCGGCCGCGCGGGCGAAACCGGCGCGCCCGCCCACCGCGGCGCGCCGTTCGAGGACGGTGACGTCGTGGCCGTCGGCGGCGAGCAGGGCCGCGGAGGCCAGGCCCGCGATGCCGCCGCCGATCACGATGACCCTCATGCGCGCTCCGCGCCGCGCTCGCCCCGGCTGCCGCGCAGGGCGCGCGCGGCGACGGCGACCTTGCGGGGATTCGACACCCGCACGCGCGTGCGGGCCAGACGGTCCGCCGGCGTGCGCTCGAGCTCGTCGGTGAGCTCGGCGAACAGGGCGTGGGCGCAGCGCACGGCGGGCCGCACGCGCGCGGGCAGCAGCGGGAAGG
This sequence comes from Brevibacterium rongguiense, assembly GCF_009857845.1. Taxonomy (GTDB): domain Bacteria; phylum Actinomycetota; class Actinomycetes; order Actinomycetales; family Brevibacteriaceae; genus Brevibacterium; species Brevibacterium rongguiense. The sequence goes on from NZ_WWEQ01000015.1 coordinate 23,765, forward strand.
CCAGGGCGGCGCGGGCCAGGAGCATGCGGATCTGCGCGATCTCCGCTCCCTTCGCGGCCTCGTCGAAGGCGCGGGCGCTTCGCGGCAGATAGCTGCGGCCCAGCTCGCCGCCGTCGTGGCCCAGGTCGCGCAGGAAGTTGATCCGCTGGAAGGCCGCGCCCAGCGCGCACGCGCCCGCGTCCAGCTGTGCGCTCTCCTGTGGGGAGGGCGCGAGGTCCGCGGTGAAGATCCGCACGCACATGAGGCCCACCACCTCGGCGGAGCCGTGGATGTAGGCGGCCAGGCTGGCCTCATCGTGGGCGGCGGGGGCGGCGTCCTGGCGCATCGACTCGAAGAACGGGTGCCACTCCTGCGCGCCGATGCCGGCGCCGCGGGCCGTGAGCGCGAACGCGTGGACGACCATGTCCGTCGAGTGGCCGGTGCGCACTGCCTCGGCGATGCGCGCCTCGTAGGCGTCCAGGGCGGCGCGCTTGTCCTCCGCCGAGACCCCGGGCCAGGCCCCGTCCACCACCTCGTCGGCGATCCGGACCATGGCGTAGAGGGCGGCGATCTGGGCCGCGGTGCGCGGGGGCAGCAGGCGCACGGCCAGGGAGAACGAGGTGGAATAGCGGCCGATGACCTGGCGCGACGCGGCGAAGCAGACGCGGGCGTAGTCCGCCTCGGCCCGCTGCGCTGTCGTCATGTTCCCATCATGGCACGCCGCTCACCGCCGCCCGGGCGGCCGGGGCCCTAGCCTGGACTGCGACGGCAGACGGAGCCGGCGGACGGAGACGGACGGGAGAGCGGGACGATGGGGGCGACGCGGGCGCGGCGCTGGAGCCGCATGCGCATCACCGGGATGTGGCTGCTGGCGGGCGGGCTCGTCCTCGCCGTGGCACTGGGCGGCCTGGGGCTGATGCTCGCCCTGCGCGGCGGTTCGATCGTGCGCGGCACGCTGGCCTCCGGCAGCGCATTCACCGGGCAGACGGCCGTCGAGGTCAGGGCCGGGGACCGGCTGAGCCTCTACACCGAGGTCCCGCCCGCCCCGTCGGGATCCACCGGCGGGGCGCCCACCGCCCCCGGCAGCACCCGCTGAACGTACGACCCCGCGGCGGCCGGCCGGGCGGCCGAGGCGGCGCGGGCGTGCACGCTCACGCACTCGGAAGGGGCGGGCTTCGAGCGCGGGGAGACCGGCACCTACACCACCACGCGCCACGGCCAGAGCTTCGAGGCGCGCGGTTCGTACCGTGCGACGGCGAATGGCACGGTCACCGCCGCGTGCACGGACGGCAAGCAGCATCTGCTCGCCGAGCCGCTCGAGGTGAAGGGCGTCATGGGCCTCGTCGGCGGACTGGGCACGGGGGTCTTCGGCATCGGCCTGGGTGCGCTCATCGCGATCGTGGGCATCGTGCTCGTCTGCGCGGGCGGCAACCGCCGGCGCGGCTGAACTGCGCGGCGGCCGAACTGCGCGGCCGAACTGCGCGGCGGGGCCGCGTGCGCCCCGGTCGCGCGGCCCCGCACAGCGTTCGCACACCCGATTGGCACCGTCGTGCCACCGCGCCCACAGCCGCGGCAAAGCTGGGCTCCGTAGGGTCATACCCAGTGAGGCCGGTTCACCCGGTGACGAGCTGCGGGGCTCGTATCTTTGGGGAGTGGTACCGAATGGTGAACCGGCCTCACCCTCTGCCCTCAGGGCCCGCGAGCCCCAGGAGCGCCGCGGCCGTCGACACCGCCGCCGTCGCCGCCTCGTACCCCTTGTCCTCAGTGGAGCCGGGCAGGCCCGCGCGGGCCAGTGCCTGCTCGTCGTCATCACAGGTCAGCACGCCGAATCCGACCGGAGTCCGCGTATCGAGGGCCACCCGGCCCAGCCCGTCGGCGGCCGCCCGGCACACGTAGTCGAAGTGGGGCGTGCCGCCCCGCACCACCACGCCCAGCGCCACGACCGCGTCGTGGTGCGCCGCGAGGGCCTGCGCGGCCACGGGCAGCTCGAAGCTGCCGGGCACGCGCACGAGCGTGGGCTCGATGCCCGCCTCCGCGCAGGCGCGCAGCGCCCCGGCGACGAGGCCGTCCATGACCTCCGTGTGCCAGCGGGCGGCGACGATGCCCACGCTCACGCGGGAGTGGGCGGCCGGGTCGAGGCCGACGTCGGGGGCTCCGTGCTGTGCCATCAGGACACCTTTCGCTCTGCGCCGGACTGCTGCCCTGCGCTCGTGGGGGTCTGCGCCTGCGGGCCGTCCGCCGGCAGGTCGTGGTGCATCCGCGTGCGCTTGGCGTCGAGGTAGACGGCGTTCTCCGTCCGCGCCGGCACGGCGATCGGCACGCGCGCGAGCACCTCGATCCCGTGTGCGTCCAGCGCCCGGGCCTTCGCCGGGTTGTTCGTCAGGAGCCGGACGCGCGCGATCCCGAGCAGGCGGAGGATGCCCGCGGCCGCCGCGTAGTCGCGGGCATCGGCGGGCAGCCCCAGGGCGGTGTTCGCGTCGACGGTGTCGAGGCCCTCCTCCTGCAGGCGGTAGGCGCGCAGCTTGTTGGCCAGGCCGATCCCGCGCCCCTCGTGCCCGCGCAGGTAGACGAGGCAGCCGCCCTCGCGTCCCAGGCGGGCGAGTGCGGCATCGAGCTGCTCACCGCAGTCGCACCGCCGCGAGCCGAGCACGTCGCCGGTCAGGCACTCCGAGTGCACCCGCACGAGGGGCGCGGTCCCCGAGGCGCCCTGTGCTCCAGCGGCGCCCGAGGCGCCCGGTGCCTCGAGCACCAGGTGCTCGGTGCCGGTCGCGGGTTCCGAGCAGGCCCGCGCGCGGAACTCGCCGTGCGCGGTGGGCAGGCGCACGGCCTCGCCCACGCGCACCTCGGGCACGCGCACCTCGGGCACGGGAGCGTCGACCAGGGCCGCCGCGCGACCCGCCTCCGCAGCCTGGCGCACCTGGGCGCCGCCGGTGTCGAGCCACGCGGCGAGGTCGGCGATGGAGACCGTGAGCAGCCCGTGGGCGGCCCCGAAGGCCAGGAGCGCGGGCAGGCGCATCATCGACCCGTCGTCGTGGACGAGCTCGGCGATGACGGCCACGGGCGCGCAGCCGGCCAGGCGGGCGAGCTCGACGCCGGCCTCGGTGTGCCCGGCGCGCTCGCGCACCCCACCGGGGCGGGCGATGAGCGGGAACACGTGGCCGGGGCGCGAGAGCGCACCGGGCCCGGCTGCGGGATCGGCGAGCACGGCGGCCGTGCGGGCGCGGTCGGCGGCGCTGATGCCCGTCGTGGTGCCGACGGCGGCATCGCAGCTGACCGTGTAGGCGGTGCCCTTGGGGTCCTCGTTGCGCTGGACCATGGCCGGCAGGCGCAGCTGGGCGGCGCGCTCGGGCGTCATGGGGGCGCACACCACACCGGAGGTGTGGCGGACCATGAACCCCATCCACGCGGCATCGGCGTGCTCGGCGGGCATGATGAGATCGCCCTCGTTCTCCCGGTCCTCATCGTCGACGACGATGACGGGTCTGCCGGCTGCGAGCTGGGCGATGGCCGCGTCGATGGCGGCGAGGCTGCGGGTCATGCTGGGGCTCCGATCTGCTGGGCGGGTGCGGGAGCGGGGGCGAACGCGGCGAGCCGCGCGGCGTACTTGGCGAACACGTCGGCCTCGAGGTTGACCCTCCGGCCGGGGGCGGCGAGGCCCAGGACGGTGCGCTCCAGGGTGGCGGGGATGAGGCCCACTTCGAACCAGGCGCGCTCGGCCCCCGGCTCGCTGACCGCGGTGATCGTCAGGCTCGTGCCGTCCACGGCGATCGAGCCCTTCTCCGCGATGAGCGGCGCCAGCTCGGCCGGCGTGGCGATGCGCACGCGCGTCCAGCCGCCCAGGTCCTCAACGGCCGCGATCGTGCCCGTGGCGTCGACGTGGCCCTGGACGACGTGGCCGTCGAATCGGCCGCCGGCGGGCATGCACCGCTCCAGGTTGACGGGGTCGCCGGGGGACAGGGCGCCGAGCGACGTGCGCGCGAGCGTCTCGCCCATGACGTCGGCTGCGAATCCGTCGCCGGTATCCGGCACGGCGGTGAGGCAGACCCCGTTGACGGCCAGCGAGCCGCCGGCGGGCAGCCCGTCAAGCACCGCGCCCGCCGCGATCCGCAGGCGGGCGGCATCCGCGCCGGGGATGGGCTCGATGGCGCTCACCCGGCCCAGCTCCTCGATGATTCCGGTGAACATGTCAGTCCTCTCCGTGGTGGGGTGCTGTGCTGTGGTTGTGCCGTGGAGGGTCCGGCGGGCTCGGCTGCAGCCGTACGAGCGTGTCCGCACCCAGTCGCTCGGGGGCGCCGAGGCGCTCGCCGGTGGGGTCGGGGGTCCACCGCTGGGCCCCGCTCAGGGTGGCGATGCCGAGGTCCGCGAGGGCAGGTGTGCCCGCGCCCAGCAGGACCGGGGCGGTGAAGACGGCCAGCTCGTCGACGAGGCCCGCGCGCAGGAATGCGCTGATGAGCCGCGGCCCGCCCTCGACGAGGAGGTGGCCGATTCCGCGGGAATCCAGGTCTGCGAGCACGGCGGCCAGGTCGCGGCTCGGATAGCGCAGGAGCCGTGCGCTGTCGGCCAGGTGGGAGTCGGGGGCCGGGGCGCGGTGGCCGATGAGCACGGGCACCGGCTGGTGCGCGGCGGGCGCGCCGTCCGGGGTGCGCGCGCTCAGCCGCGGGTTGTCGGCCAGGGCGGTTCCGGTGCCCACCGCGATCGCATCTGCCCGCGCCCGGATGGCGTGGCCGGCGGCGCGGGATTCGGGGCCCGTGATCCACCGGCTCGTACCGTCCGCCGCCGCGACGCGGCCATCGAGGGACTGGGCGATCTTCGCGGTGACGAAGGGGCGGCCGGCCGCGCGGGCGGCGAACCAGCGTGCGTTGAGCGCGCGGGCCTCCTGGGCCCGCAGGCCGGTGCGCACCTCGGCGCCGGCCGCGCGCAGCCGCTGAGCGCCCCCGCCGGCCAGCGCGGTGGGATCCGGAGCGGCGCAGACGACGCGGCGGATGCCGGCGTCCAGGATCGCCTGCGCACAGGGGCCGGTGCGGCCGGTGTGGGCGCAGGGCTCGAGGGTGACGAGGAGGGTGGCCGCGGAGAGGTCGAAGCCGCGGGCGCGGGCCGCTGCGAGCGCGACGACCTCCGCGTGGGCGGTGCCGGCCCCCGCGTGGCGGCCCACGGCCACCCGGCCGTCGGGGGCGAGGACGGCGGCTCCCACCAGCGGGTTCGCACCGCGCACCCCGCGGGCGGCGGCCCCGAGCGCACGGTCCATGGCGGCGCGCTCGGCTCGGCTGAAGTGCGCGGCGGCCGCGGCAAGCGGTGCCGCACAGCACGAAGCCGCCCGGTCGAGCGCCATTTCCCACCTCCCGATCCTGCCGGGAGATGGAAGTGCGCCGCCGTGCGGCTGCTGGGCGCCGGGACGGGCCCGCCCACCCGCGTGTGGGTGCGGACGCCGACGGCGCCTGTTCCTCCCATCCAGACTTTCACTGTCGGCCTCGGAATCTCACCGAGTCAGCCGGCCGGCTCAGCAGGGTTCTGCTGCGCTGACCGGGTCGCGGGCTATCACCGCCGGTACGGAATCTCACCGTCCCCGGAACACTGAGGCGCACGTTACACCGGCCACATCGACAGGCACAAGGGCAAACGTCGTCTCACAGCGGTGTTCGGTACCCTGCCGATCATGTTCGAGGTGACGGCGCTCGAGGTCGCTGTGCTCTGTGTCTGGCTCGCCGGGATCGGCTGTGCGCTGGCTGTGCTCCGGCGCGTGCGCCGCAGCGCGGTGCCTGGTTCCAGCCGCGGCGCGCTCACCCTCGCGGCGGCGGTGTTCATCCCGGTCTTCGGCTCGGCGCTTGCCGCCATGGCCCTTGTCCGCGAGGTGCGCGCCGGCCGACGCTGAGCCGCTCAGGCACTCAGCCCCTGAGGCACGCAGCACCTCGGATTGCGCGGCATCTCAGGTGCGCGGCATCTCATTCGCGCAGGTACGGCGCGGAGGCGCGGTCGAGCCGCGCCACCTGCTCCGCATCCAGCGCGAGGTCCACGGCGGCGAAGAGCGGATCGAGCTGCTCGACGGTGCGAGCGGAGGCGATGGGCGCCGTCGCCCCCTTGGCCAGCAGCCATGCGATAGCGACCGAGGCGGGCGGTGCGCCCACCTCGGCGGCGACCGCCAGGAGTTCGTCGACGACGGCGAAGCCGGCGGGCGTGGCATAGCCGCCCACCGCGGCGGATCGCGCCCCGGAGCCCACGTCGGCGGCGGAGCGGTACTTCCCGGTGAGGAAGCCCGCGGCCAGCGCGAAGTAGGGGAAGACCGCGAGGTCGTACTCACGAGCCAGCGCGCCGTAGCCGTCTTCGGGATGGCCCGGCGTGCCCTCCACGGCGGCGCGGTGGACGAGGCTGTGCTGCGGCTGGATCGCCACGGGCGCCGCGAGCCCATTGGCGCGCGCGGCCTCGAGCCACGCGCGCTGGCGCTCGGGGCTCAGGTTCGACATGCCGATCGCGCGGGCCTTGCCCGAGCGGACCACGGCGTCGAACCCCGCGGCCAGGTCCTCCGCGCTCGTCTCTTCGTCGTCCCGATGGGCATAGTAGAGGTCGACGCGGTCGGTGCGCAGCCGGCGCAGGGAGTCGTCGAGCGCCGCCGCGACGTTGGCCGGGCTCAGGCCGGGGCGCTGGTCCCACGAGCCCACCTTCGTGGCGATGACGGTCTCGTCGCGGCGGCCCGTGCGCTCGAACCACTGGCCGATGATGTCCTCGGATTCGCCGCCCGTGTGCCCCTCGCCCCAGGCGGAGTAGACATCGGCGGTGTCGACGAAGTCGCCCCCGCGGTCTGCGAACGCATCGAGGACCGCGAAGGACTCCTCGCGGTCGGCCGTCCAGCCGAAGACGTTGCCGCCCAGGTTGAGGCGGAAGACTTCGATGTCCGTGCGCGGGATGCGCGCCGTGTGCTCAGTCGTCATGTCCTGTCCGACACCGCACGCCGCGCGCTTATTCCCCCTGGCGGGCGGACCGTGCCGGGCCAGCGGACCGTGCCGGGCCAGCGGGCCGCGCCGTGTGAGCGCGCAGCCCCCGGTTGAGCTCGGTGACGAAGCCCAGGGCCACGAGGGTGATGGCGGTCAGCGCCGCAGTGACCGTAGTGGGCGCGCTGGGCGCCAGCTCCTCCCACGTGGCGGGCCCCGCCGTCACCAGCGCCGTGAGCCGCGGCGCCGCAAGGGCGGCGAGCACTGCGAGCGTGCAGGCGCCGTCCGCGCACAGCGCGGTGGGGGTGGGCGGAGCCGAGGCCCCGCGCGCGACGGCCACGATGACGAGTGCGCCCACGGCCCCCGCGAGGGCGAACACGGCGGGCGCACCGGGACCCAGACCCGCCTGCGCGCTGCAGGCCGCAATGAGCGCGGTGGCGATGGACAGGGCGGCGGCGATCCGGAACATGCTGCCAGTCTTGCGCCCGCGGGGCCCGCGCACACGGTGGTCAGCCCGCCGGGCGGGTCGGGAAAACCCGAACCGGCGGCCCCGGGTGCGAGGATGGAGCCATGATCGAGCTGAAGACCCCCGCCGAGATCGAGAAGATGGCCGTGACCGGCCGCTTCGTCGCCCACACCCTGCGCACCCTCGCCGAGCGCGCCGAGCCGGGGGTCGACGTCATGGACCTGGAGCACGAGGCGCGGCGGATGGTGAAGGCGCGCGGGGCCGAGTCCTGCTACTGGGACTATGCGCCGGCGTTCGGCAGCGGGCCGTTCCGCAATGTCATCTGCCTGTCCGTCAACGATGCGGCGCTGCACGGCAAGCCCCGTCCCCACGTGCTGGCCCTCGGCGACCTGCTCAGCCTGGACTTCGCCGTGTCGATCGACGGCTGGGTCGCCGATGCCGCGGTCTCCGTCGTCGTCGGGGCGGACGCCGGCAGCCCGGCGGGCGCAGGTGTGCCGGACGCGGATGCGAGCGCCGCCCTCATCGCCTCGACGCGGGACGCGCTGGACGCCGGGATCGCCGCCGCCGTTCCGGGCGGCCGGCTGGGAGACGTCTCCGCGGCCATCGGGGCGGTGGGCAGGTCCCGCGGCTACCGGATCAACACGGACTTCGGCGGCCACGGCCTGGGCCGCACGATGCACGGCGAGCCCCACGTGCCCAACCAGGGCCGCGCGGGCAAGGGGCTGAAGATCCAGCCGGGCCTCACCATCGCCATCGAGCCGTGGTGGGGAATGGGCACGGACGAGCTGGCCGTCGACGGCGACGGCTGGACCCTGCGGATGGCCGACGGCAAGAAGGCCGCGCACACGGAGCACACGATCGCGGTGACGGAGGACGGTCCGCGCATCCTCACACTGGCCGAATGAGACGTGCGCCCGCCGCGGGGGCACGCGCTTGCGCTAAAACATAACCCAGGTATATAACTGGTCGATATGAATCTCGACGACCTCAGCTCCGACCTCGTGACGGTGGGCGGGCGCCTCATCCGGCGCCTGGGCCGCGAGACGCGCACCGGCGAGTCAGCGAGTGTCTGGCGGGCGCTGTCCGTCATCGAGCAGTACGAATCGGTGACGATCGGCGGTCTCGCGAAGGCCTACGGCAGCTCGCAGCCCGCGGCCACGAAGCTCGCCTCCCGCCTCGAAGAGGCCGGCCTCGTCGAGCGCCGGCACGACGCGGACGATGCGCGCGTCAGCCGCCTGACGCTGGCCGGCGCGGGCCGCGCGCGCCTGAGCGCCGAGCGGGCCATCGCCGCAGACTACCTCAAGCCGATGATGGCCGACCTCACGGCGGCCGACCATCGCGCCATCGCCCGCACCGTCGAGATCCTCAGCGCGTTCATCGACGGCCAGCCCGGCATGCCGGACTTGCCCGCAGCCCTGACTCCCGGCTGACGCCCCGCGTCCCCGGTGCGTATCCCGCAGCAGCACGCCCCCTCAGTAACCAGTCCCCACAGCAGCCCGTCCCCTCAGAAGAAGGTGTTGACCACGTCCTCCTCCCCGTCACTCCTGCACCAGCCGCGCGCCGTCTGGGCCGTCGCATTCGCCTGCGTCATCGCGTTCATGGGCATCGGCCTCGTCGACCCGATCCTCCGGCGATCAGCGCCTCGCTGCACGCCAGCCCGGCCCAGTCGATGCTGCTGTTCACCAGCTACCTCTTCATCACCGCGATCACGATGTTCTTCTCGTCCTTCGTCTCCTCGCGGATCGGGTCGAAGGCCACGCTGCTCATCGGCCTGGCGCTCATCGTCGTCTTCGCCGCGCTTGCCGGCGCCTCCGGCTCCGTGGGCCAGGTGATCGGCTACCGGGCCGGCTGGGGTCTGGGCAACGCGCTCTTCATCTCCACCGCCCTCTCGACGATCGTGGGCGCCGCCTCCGGCGGCTCGGAGCGCGCGATCATCCTCTACGAGGCGGCGCTGGGCGTGGGCATCGCGACCGGCCCGCTGCTGGGCGGCCTGCTGGGCGGCATCAGCTGGCGCGGCCCGTTCTTCGGCACCGCCGCGCTCATGGCGATCGGCTTCGCCGCGATCGTGGTGCTGCTGCGCGGCGAGGCGGGTGCGCGCCCGGAGCGGGTGCGCCTGTCTGCCACGCTGCGCGCGCTCGGCCACCCCGGCATCCTCGCCCTGTCGATTGCCGCGCTGCTGTACAACTTCGGCTTCTTCACCCTGCTGGCCTACACCCCCTTCCCGCTCGAGGCGGCCGCTCAGGAGGCGGGCATCGAGGGCTTCGGCGCGCACCAGCTGGGCCTCATCTTCTTCGGCTGGGGCATGTGCCTGGCGCTCACCTCGGTGCTCGGCTCGCCGTGGCTGACCCGCCGCTTCGGACACCTCAAGGTGCTCGCCGGAGCGCTCACGGCCACCGCGGCGATCCTCGCTGCGATGATCTTCGCGGTGCACTCGATGCCCGCGCTCATCGTGTGCGTCGTGCTCGCCGGCCTGCCGCTGGGCATCGTCAACACCGCGATGACGGAGACCGTCATGGAGGCCTCCGAGCTGCCCCGCCCCGTGGCCTCGGCCACCTACTCCGGGGTGCGCTTCTTCGGCGGCGCGCTCTCGCCGCTCGTGGCCGGCCAGGTGGCGCTCGCCGGCGCGGGGATGCCCTACCTGCTGGGCGCTGCCACGGTGCTCATCGCGGCGGTCGTGCTCGTGTGCTGCCGGCGCTTCGTGGCCCGCGTGGACGCCCGCGCGGAGCGGGAGGCGGCGGCCGAGGCGGAGCTGACCGAGGCGTACGCCGTGACCGGCGGAGACGCCTGAGCGGCGCCGCCGGCGCTGATACGATTGGCCATTCTGAGCTGGGAGGTCTGCTTGGGTTCTCTGTTCTCACTCTTCTCCGCACCGCGGATCGCCGCGGACTGGGATCCGGACGTGCCCGCGATCGCGGCCTCCGGCCTCGGCATGAAGGGCAGCAGGCCCGTGTTCGAGGACGTGGGCGCCCACGTGCCCACGGGCGGCCTGCTCGTCATCACCGGTCCCGAGGGGTCGGGCAAGACCTCGCTGCTGCTCGCCCTCGCGGGGCGCATGCGCGTCGATGCCGGGTCCGCGCAGATCTACGGGGTGGACCTGCGCCGCAGCGCGCGCACGGTTCGCGGGCTCGTCTCGATCGGCCACGTGAGCGGGCTGACGGACTTCGACAACAACCTGCGGGTGCGCCAGCTCGTCGCCGAGCGCCTCATCATGCTCCAGCCCTGGTACAAGCCGTGGGTGTCGAAGAAGCGGGTGAACGAGGTGCTTGAGCGGCTCGCGCGGATCTACCACGAGGTGCAGGGCGCCTATTCCGCCGTCGCGGGGTCGGACCCCAGCCCGTTCCCCACCGGCGCGTACGCCGATGAGCTGACCGACCTCGAGCAGTTCCTGCTCGCCGCCGCCCTCGCCTCGCTGGCGAGGTCGCCCGTCCTGGCGCTCGACAACATCGACCTGCTGCGCCGCCGCGAGGACCGCGAGTGCGCATGGCTCGCGCTCCTCGTGGTCCGCAATATCTTCGAGAGCCCACAGGTGGGCCAGCCCACCCTCATCGTCACGTGCGAGACGCACGAGGAGCTCGACGAGGTCCTCGCCGACCGCGTCGCCCTCGACCACGCCCACGTCGCCGATCCCGCGTCCGAAATCGTCCACCTCGGGCTCCGCCCTCGCTCCTAAGGCAGTGCAGATGTTCTCCCTTCCGTTCCTCGAGCTCTCCCGCTTCAAGCGGAGCACGCTCACGCGACTCGCGATCATCGTGGTGCTCATCATCCCCACGATCTACGGCGGCACGTACCTGGCCTCGAACTGGGATCCCACCGGGAACCTCGACAAGCTCGACGCGGCGATCGTCAACCTCGACCGGGGCGCCGAGCAGCCCTCGGCGACCGGGGGCAAGAGCGAGGGGCACGTGAACGCGGGCGATGAGCTCGTGGAGAACATGACCGGCGAGGACGGCGCGGGCTTCACCTGGAAGTCCACGAGCGCCTCGGAGGCCCAGCAGGGCCTGGACTCCGGGAAGTACGCGGCGATCCTCACGGTGCCCTCGGACTTCTCCGCGCACCTGGTCTCCACCGGCGGCGACGACCCGGAGCAGGCCCAGCTGAACATGCAGACCAACGATGCGAACAACTACATCGTGGGCAAGGCCGCCTCGCAGATCCTCAATGTCATCCGCGAGAACCTCAACAAGACGACGACGGGCAAGTACGTCAACCAGGTCTACATCGGCTTCAACAACATCTTCGACAACATCAGCAAGGCCGCCGACTCCGCTGGCGAGCTGCACGACGGGGCGGCCCAGCTGCACACGGGCTCCGTCAAGCTCGCCGACGGCGCGGACCAGCTGGCCGACGGCACCGGAGAGCTCGTGGACGGCACGGGGCAGGCCGTCACCGGCTCCCGCCAGCTGCACTCCGGGCTCGTCAAGCTCGACGCGGGGGCCGGGGACCTCGCCGATGCGACCGGCCAGGCCCGCTCGGGGTCGAAGACGCTGGCGTCCGGCGCCTCGCAGGTGGCCGACGGCACCGCGCAGCTCCAGGACAAGGCCGATGACGCGACGCGCAAGGCGAAGGACTTCCACAAGCGCGCCGACGACCTCGTCGACGCGACGGCGCCGAGGATCGACCGCGCCGCGAAGGACTTCGACGATGCGCGCAACACCGTGCGCGACGACATCGGCGACGATGTGGACAAGCTCGCGCAGAAGTACCCGGACGACCCGGATATCCAGCGCCTCGTCAAGCGCGCGGACGCGGTGGGCGACGACCTCGACGCCGCCCACCAGCGCGCCGTCGACGCGTTCGAAGACGGCAAGCAGCTGCGCAAGGACGCCCAGTCATCGGCCGACCGTCTCATCAAGCAGGTGGATCAGGCAGACCGCCAGATCGGCAAGCTCAACGACGGCGCGCAGCAGGTAGCCACCGGGGCCGGCACGCTGCACACGGGGCTCGTGAAGCTCGACAAGGGCGCGAACACCCTCCACGACTCGACCGGCCAGGCCGCCAGCGGAGCCAAGCAGCTGGCGGACGGCGCGGTCAAGCTCAACGCCGGGGCGGTCAAGCTCGACTCGGGTGCGAATACCCTCGCCGACAGCTCACACCAGCTGGCCGACGGCGCGAAGAAGATCGACGACGGCTCCGGGCAGCTCGCCGACGGCCTCCACGACGGGGCGGAGCAGATCCCCACGTATTCGAAGTCGGACCGTGAGACCCGCTCCGACGTCGTGGCCCTGCCCGTGACCGGGGAGAACGAGCCCCAGAACGCCGTGAACTACTACGGCGAGGGGCTGGCGCCGTTCTTCATCTCGCTGGCGCTGTGGATCGGCGGCATGATCACGTACATGGTCATCAAGGCCATCCCGTTCCGGGCGCTCGCCTCCACCGCCAGCTCCTGGCGGGTGGCGTGGAGCGGATACGTCCCGGCGCTCATCTTCGCCGTCGGCCAGGTCCTCATCCTGTGGGCGACACTCGCGTTCATCCTCGACTTCACGGTGTCGTCGTGGCTGTGGACGCTGCTGTTCTCGATCATCGTCGCGGCGTCATTCCACACGATCCACCAGATGTGCGTCGTGCTGTTCGGCGCTGTGGGCCGCCTGCTGGCCCTCGTCCTGCTCATGGTCCAGCTGGGCGCGGCCGGCGGCACGTATCCGGTGCAGACGGCGCCCGCGTTCTTCCAGGCGATCTCGCCCTACCTGCCCATGACGTGGGCGGTGAGCGGGCTGCGGGCGCTCATCGCCGGCGGCGAGCCCATCCACGCGGTCCGCGCGGCGCTCGTCCTCATCCTCTTCGGCCTGTGCGGCCTGCTCGTGAGCACGATCGCGTGCTCGGCCAAGCGGGTGGTGAGGATCAAGGACCTCCACCCGAGCCTCGAGCTGTAGCTCCGTCCTCGAGGTCTCGCTCAGTCCTCGAGGTCGGCGACGCTCTGCGAGGTGCCCGGGGTGCCGTCCGTGCGCACCCACGAGCAGACGAGCTCGTCGCGCCGGCCGAACCGGATGAGGTGGATGCCGAGCACGTGCTCGAAGCGCGCCAGCGCCTCGGCGTCCACGGCCTCGAGCGCGAAGTCCAGCGCGGTGGGGGCCGAGGTCAGGCGCGCGGTGGCGGCGCCGTCGGCGAAGACGATCGTGCCGGTGCCCGCCTCGGCGTCCCACTGGGCGTCGGCCTTGCGGCCCATGTGGTCGCTCAGCTGCTTGGCGTAGCGGCCGGCGCGGTCGGTGGGCACGGATGCGGTGGAGGTGTGTGCGCTCATGCGCCCAGGATAAGCCGCAGCGCCAGCAGGGTCACGACGATCCCGATTCCGATGTCGATCCAGCGCCACGCGCGCGGCGACGACACCAGCGGGGCCAGCGCGCGGGCGCCGTACCCCAGGGCGGCGAACCACGTGACCGACCCGAGCATCGCCCCCAGGGAGAACGCCCACGCGTGCCCGGCCGACTGGTTGGCAAGCGTGCCGAGCATGGCCACCGTGTCGAGGTAGACCGCCGGGTTGAGGAACGTGATCGTGAGCGTGGTGAGCACCACCGTGCGCACCGAATCGGAGCCGCCGCCTGCGCGCAGCCCGCTGGCCGTGGCGGCGCTGCGGAAGGACTGGAAGGCGAAGTAGAGCAGGTAGAGCGCCCCGGCCCAGCGCAGCACCTCGAGCGCCCACGGGGCGGCCGTGACGAGGGCCCCTACGCCCAGGTTCCCGGCCGCGATGAGGCCGATGTCGGCCAGCGTGCAGATGGCGACGACCAGGCCGACGTGCTTGCGCGCCAGGCCCTGGCGCAGGATGAAGGCGTTCTGCGGACCGACGGCGATGATGATGGACCAGCCGGCGAGGAGGCCGGAGAAGGCGTGAGTGAGCATGGCTCAACGGTAGGTCCGCGCGGCCCGCGGCGGGGCCGAAAACGGGCCGTGAGTGGGTGAAGAAACGTGACAGATTCTCATCCTCATGCAGAATTGCTTCATGAGAGCGCGCGGGTCGGAGGGCAGGACGGGATGAATGTCGAGCAGTTGCGCGCCTTCGCCGCGGCGGTCGACGCCGGTGCGCTCGACGCCGCCGCACGGCGCCTGCACATCACGCCCTCGGCCGTGAGCCAGCGCATCCGGGCACTCGAGGCGCACGTGGGGGCGGTGCTGCTGCGGCGCACCTCGCCAGTGGCGCCCACGGAGGCCGGGCAGATCGTGCTGCGCACCGCCCGCCAGGTGCTGCTCGTGCAGGCCGATGCGCTCGCCTGCCTCGCCGAGGCGGGTCTCGGCGGCCCCCTCGCCACCGGCTCGGGCTCTGGTGGAGACGGCGACGGAGAGGCCGACGGAGCTGCGGGAGGCGCCGTCGTGCCCGTCGCACTGCGCCTGGCCGTCAACGCGGATTCCCTGGCCACGTGGCTGCGCCCGCTCTTCGCGCGCGCCGCGCAGTGGCCGGATGCGCTGCTCAGCCTGGAAGTCGTCGACCAGGGCAGCTCCGCTGCGCTGCTGACGAATGGGACCGTCATGGCCGCGCTCAGCTCGCAGCCGCGCCCGCCGGCGGGCTGCGCTGCGGTGGCGCTGGGCCGGATGCGCTATCGCGCGGTGGCCAGCGAGGCGCTGCTCGCCGAGCGCGGCATCGCGGTGCCGGCGGGGGATGCGGCGTCGTCGGACGGCGCGGTCCAGGAGGGGAGCGGGCCCGGTGGGGGCCTGCGGCGCGCCTCCGTGAGCGCGGCGCAGCTCGCCGCGCTGCCCTGGGTGGACTACGGTGCCGACGACGATCTCCAGACCGATCTCCTGGCCGCCCGCGGTGTCACCGAGGCGCCCGCCCACCACCAGGTGCCCACCTCCGAGGCATTCGCGCTGGCCGTGCGCGCCGGACTCGGCTGGGGCATGGTGCCCGAGGCGCAGCTGGCCGACGCGGCGGCGGGTGGTGCGCTGCCGCAGCCGCCCGCACCGCTCATCGCGCTCGCCGGACGCGGCACCACCGCCGATGTGCCGCTGTACCTGCACCGCTGGAAGCTCGCCTCCGAGCGGCTGGACCGCGTGTGCGCGGCGATCGCGGACCTGGCCCGCGCGGGCCTGCGCCGGAACTGAGTGCCGGCCCGCGCCTCGGCGGCGGGATGGTGCGGGTGCCAGCGAGGCCAGCGGGGCAGCGGCGAGCAGGCCGGCGGGCCGCCCGGCTCAGGCCGCGGCGCGGTCCTCCGCATCCACGTCCACGCCCGTGGGATCCCAGCGGATGAGCGCCACCGCGATCGCACCGGCCAGCGGGGCGCACGCGACGATCCAGAAGACGCCGGTGGACAGCGAAGCCGCGAGCATGGGGAACGCGATGAGCGAGACGATGGAGAACGTGCGCAGCACCGCCTGGTTGAAGCCCACCCCGATCCCGCGCAGCCGGCTGGGGTAGGACAGCGTCGCATAGTTCATGAGGTTCGCGCCCGGGCCGCCGGCCTGAGCGAAGATGAACGCGGCGAGCATGGCGATCGAGACGACGACGAGGCCGCCGGCCGGGATGCCCACGGCTGCGAGCACGATGAGCGCGGCCGCCTGGATGGCGAAGCCCGTGCCCGTCACCGCGCGCGTGCCGAAGCGGTTGACGATGCTCATGCCCAGCAGCCCGCCGAGCGCGCCGAAGCACAGGTTGATGATGAGCGAGGCCATGATCGTGACGAGCGGGCCCTGATGGAAGAGCGTCGTGATGATGAGCGGGGTTCCGTAGGCCACCGCGTTGTAGCCGAAGGTGGAGAACACGGAGACGCACAGCGCCAGGATCGTGCGCTTGCGGTAGCGGGGGCTGAAGAGCTCCGCGAAGTTCGCCCAGCGCGCGCGGCCCGCCCGGCCCTGCTGCGCCTCGGGCGCCTCGTAGACGACGTCGAGCGCGTGGTGGCTGCGCATGATGTCCACGGCGGAGGAGACGTCGCCGTTGTCGGCCAGCCACTGCGGCGATTCCGCCATGTAGCGGCGGCGCACGAGGAGCACGATGAGCGCCGGCACCGCGCCGAAGCCCACGACGATGCGCCACAGGATCGCGTGCTGCTCCATGGGCAGGAGCAGGAAGACGATGAGGACGATGAGGTAGCCGGTGCCCGTGGCGATGTACCAGGCCGGCGACCACGCGTTCACGCGCTGCGAGCGGTTGCCGCGCCCGGCGAGCTTGGAGAACTCGGCGAGGAACGCCATCGCGACGGGCAGGTCGAGGCCCACGCCGATGCCCATGATGAAGCGGAAGCCGATGAGCGACCACGCGTCCCAGGCCAGCGCGCAGCCCACGGCCGCGACGACGAAGAAGACCATGTCGGCCATGAACAGCTTGTAGCGGCCGAAGCGGTCCACGAGGTAGCCGCCGAACACCGCCCCCGCCACCGCGCCGATCATGATCGCGGCGTTGACGAAGCCCGTCATGAAGCCGTTGAGCCCGAACTCCGCCTTGATGGCGGTGATGCCGAATGCGATCGAGGAGAAGTCGTAGGCGTCCATGAAGATCCCGCCCAGCGCCAGCAGGATGATCGCCTTCGTCTTCGTGCCCTGGGAGCCGTAGAGGCCCAGGACGCGGTTGACGTCACCGGCGGTGCGGATGATGAGCGGCGCTGGCTGGCCGTGCTGTTCTGGCTGGCCGTGCTGTGAGGTGGGGGAGGGGGACGCGGAGGGGGAGGAGCCCGTGGCTCGGTGCTGTGCGTTCACCAGCGCATTCTGCTCCGGTGGTGGGTGGGCGGCGCGCCGGAAGGTCATGCGGTGTCACACGGGCACCGCGCGCCCCGGTGCTGGGCGGTCTCCCATCCGGACAGGGTTGAATGGGGCGATGAGCCATTCCGCCCCCGCCCCGTGATCACGGCATGGGCGGTGGCCGTCACCGAGGCGTTCTCTCCCGCGGGCACCATCCTGCTCGCGCTCGCCACCGGGCTGGTCCTGTGGTGGGCGCGCCGCAGCTGGCGGGTGCCGGTCTACGTCTTCGGGTCCGTCGCCCTGGCGGCGGGGATCACCTACCTGCTGAAGTTCGTCTTCGAGCGCCAGCGCCCGCCCGCCATCGACCGGCTCGTGTTCGAGGCGGACTACAGCTTCCCCTCGGGCCACGCGACCGGGACCGCCGCGCTCGCGTGCGCGGCGGCGGTGGTGGTGTGCGGGATGCTCCGACGCCCCGTGTCGATGGCCCTCGTGTGGGCGGCCGCCCTGGGCCTGTCCGTCCTCGTGGCGGCCACCCGCCTGTACCTGGGCGTCCACTGGTTCACCGACACCGCCGCCGGGTTCTGCGTGGGGGCCGGCACGGCGCTCGTCCTCTCCGCCCTCATCGATCCCGGGCGCGCTCCGGGTCTTGTGGCAGCGGGTGGTGCGGCCACGCGCAGGTCGTCCGAGAGCGGGCCGCACGTGGGCAGGTCACATGAGGGAGGGCCGCCCGAGGCCAGGTCACACGGGGGTGGGGCATCCGAGGGCTGACCGCCCGCAGGCGGTTCACGCCCGGGATGATCCGGCGGCCGGGGGCGATGCGAGGCCGAATCTGTCGAGCAGCGCCTTCAGTTCGGCCGCGTCGAGACCCGTGACCGTGTTGCCGTCGCGGCCGACCATCGTGGGGGCCGAGAGCATGGCGTTGACGATGGCCTCCTCGGTGGCCTCGATCGTGGCCCAGTAGAGCTCGTTGATGCTGCGATCGGTGAGCGTGCGCAGCCGGTCGAAGTCCGGTGCCTGCGCCGGATACCGCGTCGACTCCGCGAGCCCGGCCGTCGTGGAGAACGCAACGATCATGTCGCCGCTCGAGTACTCCCCGGCTCCGCCCGTGCGGGCGATGCCCATCCCGGCCCGCTGCGCGATCCGGCTGAGCTGATGCGGCAGCAGCGGCGCATCCGTGGCGACGATGACGATGATCGACCCCTCGCCCGGGGCCAGCGGGGAAGGCGAGGCCGAGGCGCTGCCGGACTCGCTGACTGACCCGCTGCCGGGCTCGCGACCGTGTGTGCCGCAGGCGGTGTTGCCTGGCCCGCTGGCGGCTGCGCTGCTTCCACCGGCTGCGCTGCCGGCTGCGCGGTTTCGTCCGGCTGCGCTGCGCCAATCCGTGGGACCGGGCTGCGGCAGCGGTGCGGACAGCAGCGCGCCCACCGGTGCGCCGTTGACCGTCAGCCGGCTGCGCGTGCCGTGGTTCGCCTGGACCAGCACGCCCACTGTGTAGTCACCCGCCTGGCCAGTGCCCGTGGCTGTGCCCATATTCGCGGCGGTGCCCATGTCGGTGTCAGTGCGCGTGGCAGCCTCAGTACCCGTGTCAGCGGCCGTGTTAGGGGCGGGGGCCGGCACGAGGCGCGAGGCGGTGCCGATGCCGCCCTTGAGGTCGTGGCAGATCATGCCGGTGCCCCCACCGACGCTGCCCTGCTCCACGGGGCCGCCCGCTGCGGCCTCGAGGGCCTGTGCGACCGCTTCCTCGGTGACGTGGAAGCCGGCGATGTCGTTGAGGAACGCGTCGTTGGTCTCCCCACAGACCGGCTGGCCGGAGAACGTGGGGTTGCCGTCGCTGCGCGCGGCCTGGTCGGCTCGGTGGCGGATGAGGCCGGTGCGCAGAGTGCCCAGGGCATTCGTGTTGCTCAGTGCGATGGGCGAGCTGAGCGTGCCCGATTCGATGAGCCACTGGATGCCCGTCATGTCCCCCTTGCCGTTGAGCCGGTGGAAGCCCGCGCACAGCGGGGCCGTCCACACATCGTGGGGGCTGGGATCGATCACCGTGACACCCGTTCGCACCGGCCCGGCTCCTCGGTCGAGCGGCCCCTTTCCCTCGATGCGGGTCCAGTGCCCCACGCGCACTCCCGCGACGTCGGTGATGGCGTTGTGGGTACCGGCGGTGCGCGTTCCGATCGCGATTCCCGCCTCGTGTGCCTGCATGGCCCCATCGTGGCATGCGCCCAACCGGTCCGGGCATTCCCGCAGCCGGGTTGGACATGTGCAGCCGGGTTGGACATGTGCGCAGCCGGTTCAGAACGGCGGTGGATCGTCGGCAACGGGGTCTGCACCGGTTGCGGGATCTGCCGGGCTGGGGAGGTCTGCACCGCCCGCGGGGTCTGAGGGATCCGCCGGGGGTGCTGCGAGTGGGGGAGGCGCGAGCCGCGCAATCTGGCACGCGTGCTCCACCTCGATGTGCGAGCCCGGTGGTGCCACTGGCCCGGCGACCGCCGCGGGGAACGTCCATCGGACGCCGCCGCCCACCCCCGGTATGCCCAGGGTCGCGACGGCCTCGCCGGCGGGTGCTGTCGCGAGGCCCGCCTGGTCATCTCGGGCGACGGTGAAGACTCCGCTGGTCTTGAGGTTGTGGTGGCGACGGCAGAGCGGATGGAGGTTCCACAGCTGCGTGAGGCCGCCCCGCTCGGGGTGCGCTCGTTGGAATGGGGAGATGTGGTCGATATCCGAGCTCTCCGCCCTGCGCGAGCATCCGGGCACGGTGCACCAGACCCAGCGCGCTCGGATCGCTGCTCTGAGGGCCGCGGGGACGGGATAGCTTCTGGCCATCGCCTCGACGGCCGTCCCCGTGACCGGATCGGTGAGGATGCGGCGCATCGACGGGGCGTGCACCGCGATCCGCCGGGCATCCTCGGCGGAGACCGGTGTGAGGTCATCGAGGTGGCCCGGGAGATCCGAGGCGCCGACGAGCGTGAGGAGGGGCAGCGTCACCTGGACGGCCGCCTGGCTGCGCAGCCAGGCCTCGCTCGTGGGCATGGTGACGGCAATGGCGGCGGTGGTCCCATCGGCCCGCTGCACCGGAAGGGTCAGCCGCGGCACGGAGAGGATGCCGAGGTCGAAGCGCATCTGGTCGAGTGTCGCCTCGGCGGCGATCCGGTCGGCTGCTCCCAGCTCGGGTGTGTGCTCGGCCAGGACTCCGGTCTGCGAGGCGAGAATCGCCCGGCCCCAGGCCGTGTAGCGGCGGTATGCCGCGGCTACGACCACCGTGGGGCCGGTGAACTGCATGCACGCCGTGCCGTCACCGTTGTTCCAATAGGCCACCCGGCGCCCGCGGTGCGCCTCGCTCTCCCGGTCCGGGGTGGGCAGGAGGGTGGCGAAGATGTCGTCGACCGCCTTCTTCCAGCGCTTCCACTCCCAGGCCGCGGGGACCGCGCAGACGAGCCCGTCGAAGCGGCTGCGCAGCGGTTCCCCCAACTGCATGCCCTTGCCGGCGGCGTATTCGAGACGGCCGTAGCGCAGCTGCGCCGCGGCAGCCAGCGCCAACAGGTCCGGCAGCACCGTCAACACGGCAAATGAGCGAGTGCCGAGCGTGTGCGCCCGGTGCAGGCTGATGTCCGCCCCCGCGGCCAGCGCCGCCCACGCCGCCTCCGGCAGTGCCGCGAGGAGGTCTGCGAACTCCGCGGGCAGCTGGTCGGACGAGGCGCGCGCATCCGTGCCCCGTCCGGTGCCCAGGGGTGTGCGCTCGAGGAGATAGGCGCGGGTCAGCTGGGCGCACACGGCCTGCGCCCGCGCGAGGTGGGCCGCGTCGAGGACGGCCTCCGCGGCTGTGAGCGCCGGGGGTGTCTGGGGTGCGTGCTGAGCGGTCACCGGGTGCTCCCTTCGCGACGCTGCGGTTGTCCGGCCGCTCCGGTGACGCCATGGGAGGTGTCCCTGGAGCGCTCTGCGAGCGGCAATCAAACCGCTCGTACGATGCTTGTGTTCGATTGTAGTCCGATATATATTCGAATGGAAGAGGCTGTTGCAGGAATTCTGCGACGTTCTCCGGTGGAGAAAGGGGGCAGCTGTGGACGAACATGAGACAAGCGGTCCGGGTGCGGCCGGGGCCGCGTCAGCGGGCATCGCTACAGTCGGGGGCATGAGCGACGCCGGCAATCATGGAGCGGGCCCTGCCGAAGACGGGCCCGGTGCGGTCGAAGTGGGCGAGCATGTGCTGGACACCGCACCGGCCGGCGGTGGGCCCGGTGGGCTGCGGGAAGCTGCCGGTCAGGTGCTCGTACAGCTGACGGGGCGCGCGGATGCGCAGTTCCGCGATGGGCAGTTCGAGGCGATCGAGGCCCTCGTGTCCGGCCGCCGCCGGGCGCTCGTGGTCCAGCGCACGGGCTGGGGGAAGTCCGCCGTCTACTTCGTCGCCTCGCGGCTGATCCGGCAGGGCTTCGGGCAGCGTGCCGGGGCAGGCGGGCCCACCCTCATCATCTCGCCGCTCCTCGCGCTCATGCGGGACCAGGTTGCGGCAGCCGCCCGGGCGGGGGTGAGGGCGGTGACGATCAACTCGTCGAACGCCACGGAATGGGACGATGTGCTCGCCGCGCTCGACCGGAACGAGGTCGACGTCCTGCTCATCTCGCCGGAGCGGCTGACGAACCCCAAGTTCCGGGAGCGCGTCCTGGGCCGGCTGCTCGGGGGCGTCGGCATGATCGTGGTGGACGAGGCCCACTGCATCTCCGACTGGGGACACGACTTCCGCCCCGACTACAGGAGGATCGGGGCGCTGCTGGCGGAGCTCCCGGCGGATCTCCCGGTGCTCGCGACCACTGCCACGGCCAACGAGCGCGTCGTCGACGATGTGGCCGCGCAGCTGGGAGCCGACACCCTCGTCATCCGCGGCCCGCTTGCCCGCGACTCGCTGCGGCTCGGCGTGGCCGATACCGCGCCGCCGGGCCGGCGGATCGCCTGGCTGGCCGAGCACCTGGGCGACTTCGCGGGCTCGGGGATCATCTACACGCTCACGGTCTCCGCCGCCCAGGACGTGGCGCGCGCGCTGCGCCAGGCCGGCTGGGAGGTCGCGCCCTACACGGGGGGCACGGACACGGAGGAGCGCGAGGCACTCGAGGCGCGGCTCAAGGGCAATGACCTCAAGGCGCTCGTCGCCACCTCCGCGCTCGGCATGGGGTTCGACAAGCCGGATCTGGGCTTCGTCATCCACCTGGGCGCGCCATCGTCGGCCGTGGCGTACTACCAGCAGGTGGGTCGCGCTGGCCGCGCCACCGATTCGGCGGACGTGCTGCTGCTGCCCGGCCCGGAGGATCCGGATATCTGGGAGTACTTCGCCACGGCTTCGATGCCGGACCCGGAGGCGGCTCGGGCCGTTCTCGCGGCCCTCGACGCGGCGCGCGCGGATTCCGATTCGGGCGGGGGCAGCCCGGCGCTCTCGGTTCCCGCGCTCGAACCGCTGGTGGGCGCCAAGCGCTCGCGCCTCGAGCTGCTGCTCAAAACGCTGCAGGTGGACGGGGCGGTCGATCGCGTGGCCGGCGGCTTCGTGTCGACGGGCGCCGGGTGGACCTACGACGAGGAGCGGTACGCGGCGGTGGCGCAGGCGCGCCGCCGCGAGGCGCAGGCCATGCTCGACTACGAGGCGGGTCGGATGTGCCGCATGCGCTTCCTCGCCGAACAGCTCGATGACCCCGCGGCTTCCGACTGCGGGCGCTGCGACGTGTGCGCGGGCCCCTGGTGGTCGTCCGAGGTCTCCGAGGAGGGCCGCTCGCGCGCCGAATCGGTGCTCTCCGGGGTGGGTCTCGAACTCGATCCGCGCGCGGCGTGGCCCACGGGCCTGCCCAAGATCGGTGTCCAGCTCAAGGGGAAGATCCCCGAGGCCGAGCGGGTGGGACCGGGCCGGGTGATCGCGCGCCTGACGGACCTGGGCCCCGGCCAGGCGCTGCGCGGGTTCCTCGCCGCCGGTGCCGAGGACGCCCCGGTGCCGGCGAACATCGGCTCCTGGTGCCTGCGCGTGCTCTCCGAATGGGAGTGGGCCGAGCGCCCCACCGCGGTGGTGGGGGTTCCGAGTGCCGTGCGCCCGCACACGGTGCGCTCCCTGGCCGCCGAGCTCGCTGCGGCGGGAAAGCTCATCGATGCCGGTGACCTCCAGCTCCTCCACGACCCGGGAACGCCGGATTCGAACAGCGCGTATCGGCTGCGCGGGCTCCACGACGCGTTCTTCGTCCCGGAGCCGGTCGCCCAGGCGGTCGCGGGGCAGGTCGTGCTGCTCGTCGACACCGAGGTGGTCTCGCGGTGGACCATGACCATCGCCGGGCGCGAGCTGCGCCTTGCCGGAGCCAAGGAGGTGCTGCCCTTCGCCCTGGCGCTGCGCGCCTGAGCAGCAGGGCCGGGAACGGCCCACCCCGCTCGGCGCTGCCCGCAGGCCAGCCGGACCGGTCTTGCCCGCAGGCCAGCCGGGCCGGTCTTGCCCGTAGGCCAGCCGGCTCAGTCCTGCGCGGCGGGGTCTTCGTACCAGTCGGGCAGCGGCTCGAGACCGAGCTGCGTGGTGTCCCCCGGTCGCGTGAGTGTGAGGAGGGCACGCGCCACGACCTGCTGGCGCTCCAGCCGGTCCTCCACGTCCTGCATGAGCCGGCGCAGCTCGGACTCGCGGGCGTCACCGGCGACGTCGACCGACGCGAGCACGAGGATCTGGTTGGCGCCCACCCACTCCGTGTGGAAGAAGCTGACGCTGGCGATCTCCGGGCTGTCGAGGATGATCTTGAGCAGCTCGTTGCGCACGAGCGGCGTGCCGCCCTCACCCGTGAGCAGCGAGGCGTTGCGGGAGATGAGGACGATCGCGACGATGCCCAGCAGCACCCCCACGAGGATCGAGCCCAGCGCGTCCCAGATCGCATTGCCCGTGATCTGGTGCAGGAACAGGCCCGCGCCGGCGATGAGGAGGCCCAGGAGGGCCGCGGAGTCCTCCGCGAAGACCGCGCGCAGCATGGGATCGGACGTCTTCGCCACGTAGCGCAGCGGATCCAGGCGCCGCCGACGCGCGCCGCGCCGCGTCTGCCGCAGCGCCTGCAGGAACGAGGTCCCCTCGAGCGCGAATGAGATGGCGAGCACCACGTAGCCCCACAGGTAGTCCTCGCCCTCGCTCTCTACGGTCAGCGACTGGATGCCGTGCCAGATCGATACGCCGGCGCCCACCGCGAACAGGCCGATCGCCGCGAACATCGCCCATACGAACCCCGAGCGCCCGTAGCCCAGCGGGTGGGAGCGGTCCGCGGGCTTCCGGGAGCGCTTCTCGCCGATGAGGAGGAAGATCTCATTGCCGGTGTCCGCCCACGAGTGCGCGGCCTCGGCGAGCATCGAGGCGGACCCCGTGAGCGCGGCGACGATGGACTTGGCCACGGCGACGAGGAAATTGGCCGCAAACGCGAGGACGACCGTGACCCCGCTGCCGGACTCCTGCTCGGCACCGCGGGCATGGCTGCCGCCGGCATCACTGGAGGCCGGCGGGTGGCCCTCGCGGGGCTGGGGGTGCTGCGCGGCTGAGCTCATGGCGGTGCCTTCCGGACGTCGAGCGGGATGCGGCGGGCCGGGTACCCGTCGGCGTGAGCGACCGGCGCAGCCCCGCCCGCTCAAGTATGCCTGCCGCAGCCGATGGCGCGGTCACGGGCCGGCAGCCGGTCTCGAGTGACCAGACGTCCTGCATGCCAAGACGCGCCGATTCGGAATCCGGACGCTGGGGTGACAATGGCGGCATGGGCGCGGCCGACGGCAGGGATGACACGCACAGCACCAGTACCGGTGCGAACACCAGCGCAGGCCCCGCCGAACCGGTGCCCACCCCCGCACCCGGTGTCCGTCCGTGGGCCCGCAGCCTGGCCATCTGCACGTTCGGTTCGTTCACGACGATTGTCGGCATGACGATGCTCGTGCCCTTCCTGCCCGTCTACATCCGGCAGCTGGGCGTGCAGGACCCGGATGCGATCGTCCACTGGTCCGCGATCTGCTTCGGCGCGACCTACCTCGTGGCGGCGCTCGTCGCCCCGCTGTGGGGGATGCTCGGCGATCGGTGGGGGCGCAAGTCCATGCTCGTGCGCGCGGGGCTGGGCATGAGTATCGCGATCGGCCTCACGGGCCTCGCCCAGGACGTGGGGCAGCTCCTGGCCCTGCGCCTGCTCACCGGTCTGCTGGGTGGCTTCGCCTCCGGTGCCATGATCCTCGTCGCGGACCTCACGCCGGTCGCCCGCCGCGCCTTCGCGGTGGGCGTGCTGACCTCCGGCGTCATGGCCGGCAACCTCGCCGGCCCCGTGCTCGGCGGGCTGCTCCCGCCCCTCGTGGGCCCCCGGGTGGTCTTCGGGTGGACGGGCGCCCTCATCTTCACCGCGTTCCTCGCCGTCGTGCTCGGCCTGCCTGCGGACCGGCCCCAGCGCCGACCCGTCGCTCCCGATGGGCCAGCCACCCCCGCTGCGCCCAGCGCCCCCGCCGGACCCTCCGACCCGCCCGCGGCGCCCGGCCCGCCCGGTGCACAGGGAGAGCGGGCGCCGGCGCGCGCCTCGGCGGCCATCGTGCTGCTGCTCGCGATCGCCTCGCTCATCACGTTCGCGAGCATGTCCGTCGAGCCCTTCATCACCCTGCTGAGCGCCCAGCTGCCGGGCGGGCAGCCTGCGGCGCTGTGGGGCGGGATCGCGCTGTCGGCCACCGCGGCCGGCACGATGATCGCGGGGCCCGTGCTCGGGCGCGCGGCCGATGCCATCGGGCCGCGGCGGGTCCTCGCCCTCTCGCTCGCGGCCGCCGCGCTGTGCGCGAGCGCGCAGTACCTTGCCCACTCGGCCCCAGCGCTCGTCGCCCTGCGCTTCGCGCTGGGGCTCGCCGTGGGCGGGCTGGCCCCGGCCGCCACCTCGGCGCTGCGCGCGCTGGTGCCGGCCGCCCGGGTGGGCCGCGTGCTGGGGCTCATGGTCGCCGCCCAGCACGCCGGCCAGGTGCTCGGTCCGCTCTTCGGGGCCTGGGTCGCGACGGCGGCGGGGATGCGCGAGGCGTTCCTCGCCTCGGGCGCCGTGCTGGCGCTCGGAGCGGGCCTGGCCGCGCTCGCCCTGCGGCGGCGGAACCAGCCCTCCTAGCCGTCCACGGTGTCGCGCGGCGCGCGGTAGCGCATGAACGACGGAGCGAGCGCCGCGGCGGCGAGCACGCCCACGATGCACAGCACCCCGCCGCCGATCGAGGTCCAGGCGGTCCCCACGAGGGACGTCGCGTAGCCGTGTACCACGTCCGCGATGCGCGGGCCGCCGGCCACCACCACGGTGAAGACGCCCTGCAGGCGCCCGCGCTTGTCGTCGTCGGCCGCCTGCTGGAGCATCGTCGTGCGGAACGCCGCGGAGATCGTATCGGCCCCGCCGCCCACCATGAGGCACGCCAGCGCGCCCACCAGGGCCGCCCACCACAGGGAGTGCGCCAGCGGCAGGAACGCCCCGAACAGTGCCATCGCCGCGCCCCAGACCACGATGCAGATGACGACGGCGCGGCCCTGCCGGGAGACGCGCGAGACCCAGCCGGAGAAGACGCCGGCCGCGGTCGCGCCGATGCTCAGGCCGGCCGACAGCAGCGCGAAGACCGCCCCGCCGCTGGGCGGGCCGCCGAAGGACTCGTGCGCGATCTGCGGGAACATGGCCCGCGGCATCCCGAAGACCATCGCGATGATGTCGACGACGAAGCTCATGAGCAGCACCGGCGAGGTGCGCAGGTACGCGAAGCCCTCCATCACGCTCGCGAAGCCCGCCCGGCGCACCTGTCCGCCCACGCCGGTGCGCGGGGGCAGGGCGGGCAGGCGCGCGATCGCCCAAAGCGCCACGCCCAGGGCCACGGCATCGAACGCGTAGAGCAGCGGATAGCCCAGCACGGGGATGAGCATGCCGCCCACGAGCGGGCCAACGATCGCCCCGAACGTCATGAGGGTCATGTTCAGCGTGTTCGCGGCGGCCAGCTGGGAACTGGGCACCAGCGAGGGCAGGATCGCCGAGCGGGCCGGCTGGTTGACCGCGAAGAACGCCTGCTGGAGAGCCAGTGCCACGAGCACGAGCCACACGCTGTCGGTGCGGATGAACGCGAGCAGCCACAGCAGTCCGCTCGCCGCCGCGAGGCCCAGCCCCGTGACCATGAGCAGGCGCCGGCGGTCCATCGCATCGGACAGCGAGCCGCCGTAGAGGCCGAACACCACGAGCGGCACCAGGCCGAAGATGCCGGTGAGGCCCACGTAGGCGGAGCTGCCGGTGATGGAGTAGATCTGCGCGGGCACCGCGACGATCGTCAGCTGGGCGCCGATGACCGTGACGATGTTGGCGATGAAGAGGCGCCGATAGGCCGGCACGCGCAGCGGGCGAGTGTCGGCGAACAGGTCGCGCAGGGCCAAGGAGCCTCCTCGGGGCGGGCATCGGGCGTGGGAGAGCCTATGCGATGGGTGCCGTGGCCGCGCACCGCGCCCGAGGCGCGAACCGGACGGGCACGCAGGACGCCTCGAGCGCACCTCGCGCGCACCCCGCGCGCCTCGGGCACGTAGGGCGCCTCGGGCGGCCCAGTGAGAGCGCCTACCGGCCCTGCGCGCTCTGGCGCCGGGCCTCCTTCCAGCCGCTCCACACCGCGATGCCCACGATGATGGCCAGTGAGACCCACAGGGCGTACTTGTCGACGAGCTTGAGCAGGTCGACAGCGGGCTGGCCGATCTCGAAGCCGATCCACGCGCAGCCCCAGCTCAGCACCAGTGCTCCGGCGGCGTTGCACAGGAAGAACGTCCAGAAGCGCATGCCGGACCAGCCGGAGATGAGCCACACGATGCTGCCGGGCACACCGGGGAACCGGCCCAGCACGACGAGCGCGATGAGCAGCCAGCGCGGCAGGCGGCGGATCTGCTCGGCGCGGCGGTACGTGCGCTCCGTGTTCGCGAAGATCGACACGATGCGCTCGCCCCAGCGGCGCCCCGCGAACCACCACAGCCAGTCGAACTTCATCATGCCCGCCCAGCCCGCGGCGACGACGATCCACAGCGGGTGGGACTCGACGGCCGCGAAGGCCCCCGCGCCGGCCACCACGGTCTTGGCCCCGATGAGGAACGACAGCAGCACGGGCATCTTGGCGATGAGCATGGGCCGCAGCGGCCACATGACCAGGTAGAAGAGCGGAATGATGAAGAGGAAGGCGAGCAGCACCCGGTCGCTGGGCCGCGGGGTGCCCTCCCACGGCAGCAGGTCGCGCATGGTGCGCACCTGCCGGGGCCCGTGCGGCGCGAGGCGCTCGGCGACATCGCCATCCGGGGCGGCGCCGTCCTCCGGCGCAGCCGCGTCGTCGGGGACTGCCTTCTCTTCGCTCATGGGCTCCACCCTAGAGCGCGGGCGGGCATAGCATTGCCCCATGGTGATCTTCGGCTTCGAATCCTACGGCGGCCCGAGCGCCGCGCGCTTCATCGAGGTGGACGAGCCCGCCCCGCAGCCCGGGCACGTGCTCATCGAGGTAGAGGCGACCGCCGTGAACCCCGGTGACATCAAGGTCCGCTCCGGTCAGCGCCAGGGCGCATTCCCGGTCGCGTTCCCCATGGCGATGGGCCGCGAGGCCGCCGGCCGGGTCGTCGCTGCCCCGGACGGCGCGTTCCCGCCCGGCACGCGCGTCTTCGGCGCCGCCGCCGCGGGCTTCGGCACGTTCGCCCCGCGCGCGCTGCTGGCCGCGGAGTCCGTCGCCGAGGTGCCCGAGGGCGTGAGCTCGGCCGCCGCCGCCTGCGTGCCGGTCGCGGTGGGCACGGCCTACGACGCGCTTGCCGACCTCCACCTCCAGCGCGGCCAGACCCTCCTCGTGCTCGGCGCCGGCGGCGGCGTGGGCACGGCCGCCCTGCAGCTGGCGCACTCCGCCGGCGCGCACACGGTGGGCGTGGCCTCCGAGTCCAAGCGCGACGTCGTCGAGGCCGCCGGCGCCGTGTTCGTCCGCTCCGGGCCCGGCTGGCCGCAGCGGGCGCTGGCCGCCGCGGGAATCCCGGACGCCGTGCTCGACCTCGTGGGCGGGGAGGCGCTCACCGCCGGCGCGGCGCTCGGCTCCGATACGCGCCCCGCGGGGGCGGGCGATGCGATCCCGTTCGCGCAGGCGCTGCGCGACATGCGCCTCATCAGCGCCGCCGATCCCGAGCGGGCCGCACAGCTGGGCGGCAGCGGGATCCGCCGCCGGCGCTCCGCCGAGGTCTACGCCAAGCTCGCGGCGCTGCTCGCCTCCGGCGCGCTCGAGGTCAGCATCGGCCGCCGCTTCCACTTCTCCCAGGCCGACCGGGCCGTCGCCGCAGTCGAGGGCGGCCACGCCGCGGGCAAGGTCGTCGTCTACATGTGAGCCGCTCTACGGCTCCGGGCGCGCGGCGGGCTGGAGGCCCAGGGCGTGCGCGCGGTCCTCGGCGTAGGCCTGCCAGCGCGCGAGCAGCGGATACGGGCCATCGTGGGGCTCGGCGTCGAAGATGCGCACGGCGTGCGATGCGTCCCAGGCCGGCCAGCCGGGATCGCCGGTGGCCGCGAAGCGCACCCACGCCTCGCGCAGCTGCTCGCCCACGCGGCGCTCCGCGGCGCTGGGCCGCGGGTAGATGAGGCGGCCCATGTCCGAATCGAACTGGTCGAAGATGAGCGGCACATCGGCGGCGTGGGCCGAACCGATGCCGCCCTCCGGGGCGAGGGCGAGGAGGTAGGCGTACGTGGCCCCGCCCGCCTCGGCGTGCGCCTGGGCCAGCTGCATGGCCGGGACCGTGAACACCCAGTCCGACTGCACCGCCTCGTAGAGGTCCTCCGGTTCGCGTCCCTCGAACAGCGCCGCGTAGGCCTCGAGCGCGCCGGCGGGGCCGAGCGCGGCCAGCCGCGCCTGCGCGAGGCCGGCGTCGACCTCGCGGGGCCGGTAGGCCATGAAGAGGCGGAATTCATCGCTGTTGTGGCCGATGATGACCTCGGCATCGCGGCTCGCCCCGTGGGCCAGGGATTCCCAGGGGTCCGCGGGCAGCGTCAGCCCGTCCACCACCGGGCACAGGAGCGGCTCGAAGGCCGAGGCCCGGCCCAGCTCGGAGCGGTGCTCGCGCTGCGCGCTGATGTAGCGAGCCGTCAGGGCCTCGAAGCGGGCGGGCTCGATGCGGGCGAACGCCTCGGGCGTGGGCTCCAGGCCCGCCGCGTCGGCGAAGAGCTCCGTGGCCCGGGCGGCCAGGGCGGAGTCGATGAACATCGCTGGGGGGCTCTGCAGGATCGCCCGGCGGAACAGCCCGCGCGCGGCGGGCATGGCGAGCAGGGCCTGCACGGAGCCGGCGCCCGCGGACTCGCCCATGAGCGTGACCCGGTCCGGATCCCCGCCGAATGCCGCGATGTTCTCCCGCACCCACGACAGGGCGGCGACCTGGTCGAGCAGGCCGCGGTTGGAGGGGAAGTCGATGGTCTCCGGGCTGGCGGGGAAGTGGAGGAAGCCCTCGACCCCCAGGCGGTAGTTGAGGGTGACGAAGACGCAGCCGAGCCGCGCGAAGGGGGTGCCGTCGTAGGTGGGCTCCGCGGAGGAGCCCTGGATGTAGGCGCCCCCGTGGATCCAGACGATGACGGGCAGGCCCTCACCGGCCCCGTCCGGTTGCTCAACTGGGCTTCCGGCGGGGGCCCACACGTTGAGCGTGAGCCAGTCGTCGCCGTCGCGGTGGTCCGCCAGCGGCGCCTGCCCATCCGGGGCGAACTGGGGCGGTGGCGGGCCGAACCGATCGGCGGCGAAGACACCGGTGTGCGCGGCGGGAGGCTGCGGGGCGCGGAACCTGTTGGGTCCCACGGGCGGTGCCGCGTACGGCAGGCCCAGGAACCGGTCGATGCCGTCTGTCGTGGTGCCGCGGACGCGGCCGAGGGCGGTGCTGACTTCCGGTGCGCTCGTCATGGGCCGAGTCTATTCAACGAGCGCGTCGCCGTGCGACCAGAGCGATCCGCCGGGTAACCGCAGCGCGTCGCCGTGTGACTTTTGGGGCATGGTCGATCAGCAGCGCCCCGTGCTCGTGACGGGCGGAACTGGTTTCGGGCCTTCGCCCCGGATCGTGGACACGGTGTTGGTTGATTATGCTGCGGTTGGCAGCGTAGCGGCCCGGTGGGCCTCGTAGGTGGACGGGGACTGGTGGCCGCACCAGGAGTGGCGTCGGCGGGTGT
>NZ_WWEQ01000159.1 GCF_009857845.1 Brevibacterium rongguiense
AATTACGGCGTGTATGGCCACCGCAAGATGTGGCACGCGATGCGCCGCCAGGGCTGGATGATCGGACGCGACCAGACCGCCCGGCTCATGAGAGTCGCTGGGCTGCACGGTGTTCGGCGCGGGCGTCACCCGTTCACGACCGTCGCGTCGAAGCTGCCCGATCACCGCCCGGACCTGGTCGAGCGTGACTTCCACGCGTTGGCGCCGAACGAGCTGTGGGTGGCGGACATCACGTACGTGCGCACCGTCGGTGGG
>NZ_WWEQ01000160.1 GCF_009857845.1 Brevibacterium rongguiense
CGGGTCGCCCTTGCGTCCGCGGTGTCCGTGCAGTTCCTGCTGGACTCGGCGGCGGCACTCATCGAGAGCGTCCCCGGCCAACCGGATGACGTGGAAGGGATCCATAACCGTGACGGCGTCCGGCAGCTCCTCGGTGGTGGCGGTCTTGAAGCCCGCAAACCCATCCATGGCCACGACCTCGATCCCATCGCGCCAAGCCTGGTCCCGCTCGGCCAGCCAGTCCTTGAACGCCTTCTTCGACCGACCTTCGACCAC
>NZ_WWEQ01000161.1 GCF_009857845.1 Brevibacterium rongguiense
ACTGGACTCCGCGGTCGCTGTGATGCACGAGCCGTCCGCTCTGACGCGCCGCCGGGGTCGTGGTGATCGCCTGCTGCAACGCGATCATCGGCAACGCCTGCGTCGTCAGCGACGACGCGACCGACCAGCCGACGATCTTCCTTGTGCACGCATCGGTGATGAACGCCGTGTACGCGAACCCACCGACGGTGCGCACGTACGTGATGTCCGCCACCCACAGCTCGTTCGGCGCCAACGCGTGGAAGTCACGCTCGA
>NZ_WWEQ01000162.1 GCF_009857845.1 Brevibacterium rongguiense
CCTACCACCGCCGCCGGCGTCAGGCCCGCCTGGGCCGATTGACCCCCATCGAATACGAGACCATCATGAACCCGACCGTCACCCTGGCGGCCTAAACCAAGCTGACACCTGATCGTGCATCAGTCCCGTCCGCCGCGCGGTGTAGAGCGGGTCGCCCTTGCGTCCGCGGTGTCCGTGCAGTTCCTGCTGGACTCGGCGGCGGCACTCATCGAGAGCGTCCCCGGCCAACCGGATGACGTGGAAGGGATCCATAA
>NZ_WWEQ01000163.1 GCF_009857845.1 Brevibacterium rongguiense
AGCATGCTTCGGCGGCGCGCTTGTCGAGCACCATCCTGACGGCGTGCTCACGCAACTGCTGGTCGTACTTCTTGGGCATGATCCGATTCTCCTTCAGATGAGTCGGAACCAAACCCAGGGCGCTTCAGTTCACGCGGTGCTCGTGCGCTGCCGGATCAACCGACTCAACCGTATCGACCGCGTCACCGGTGAACCGATCCGCCGGTATGAGCACGACCACCCTGGGGCGCTGATCCATGTCGACGTCACGAAGT
>NZ_WWEQ01000164.1 GCF_009857845.1 Brevibacterium rongguiense
AACACGGCCCGGCTCCACGAAGCTCTCGGCTACCGCACCCCAGCGAGCGTCGAAGCGTCCTACACTCACCCCACGACGACCGCGCCCGCGACCGTCTAACCACGGAACGAAACCCAGGGCGCTTCAGTGGGACTGATGCACGATCAGGTGTCAGCTTGGTTTAGGCCGCCAGGGTGACGGTCGGGTTCATGATGGTCTCGTATTCGATGGGGGTCAATCGGCCCAGGCGGGCCTGACGCCGGCGGCGGTGGTAG
>NZ_WWEQ01000165.1 GCF_009857845.1 Brevibacterium rongguiense
GAACCGTCAACGCCTGCACGAAGCTCTCGACTACCGCACGCCCGCCGAGGTCGAAGCGGCCTACGATCAATCCCAGGCGAGAGCCCTCGTCACCACATAAGCGCGGAACGAAACCCAGGGCGCTTCAAACCGTTGATGCCGCGATGCCCAGTTCGCCGGCGATCTGCACCGGCCCCAACCGCCTGCGCCACCGCGCTTTGACGATCTGCTTGACCACCGCAGGCGGGGTCTTGGTTGGCATCGAGTGGGGCCGG
>NZ_WWEQ01000166.1 GCF_009857845.1 Brevibacterium rongguiense
ACCCATGGATTGGGTGACGCCGAGTTGGCCGCAGAGTTTGGCGTAGTCAGCCGAGGTGTAGACCGACCCGTGATCGCTGTGGAACACCGCCCCGGCCAGGCTGCCCCGGTCACGGCGGGCAGCCTTGTGAGGTTCCCCCCGGACCGTAGAGGCATCGACAATGAGGATCGAGATG
The DNA here is from genome assembly GCF_009857845.1 of Brevibacterium rongguiense. GTDB lineage: Bacteria > Actinomycetota > Actinomycetes > Actinomycetales > Brevibacteriaceae > Brevibacterium > Brevibacterium rongguiense. The sequence continues at coordinate 176 of NZ_WWEQ01000166.1, forward strand.
CCAGAGAAGCGGAAGAAGTACGACCGGGAGTTCCGTGAGGGAGCTGTCCGGATCGTCGAAGAGACCGGGAAGCCGATC
>NZ_WWEQ01000167.1 GCF_009857845.1 Brevibacterium rongguiense
GCAGCGTAGCCGCGTTGCTGGTCTCGTAGTCGACGGGGCTCATCATGTTTGCTGAGCTGTGCCGACGGTCGTGGTTGTAGAACCCGTAGCACCAGTCCAGTACGACGGCCTGGGCTTGGCGAGTGTCTGAAGCGCCCTGGGTTTCGTTCCGTGGTTAGACGGTCGCGGGCGCGGTCGTCGTGGGGTGAGTGTAGGACGCTTCGACGCTCGCTGGGGTGCGGTAGCCGAGAGCTTCGTGGAGCCGGGCCGTGTT
>NZ_WWEQ01000168.1 GCF_009857845.1 Brevibacterium rongguiense
GGACGGGTGCGTTTATGTCGCACACCAAGTTCGGTGCACGCCTCACGCCACGCAGACGACCGGTAAGCCGAACCGTTGTCTGACAGCACGCGCTCAACACTCACGCCACGGTCTGCAAACCACGCCAGGGACTGATGCACGATCAGGTGTCACATGATCTGTGGCGCCGTGCGGCGTTGCAGGGAAGGATGTGCGCCATGCCCGCTCCCTATCCCCAAGAGTTCCGTGAGGACGTCGTCCGCGTCGCGAGGAA
>NZ_WWEQ01000016.1 GCF_009857845.1 Brevibacterium rongguiense
GCGGCGGCCTCGGGGGCCGCAGCGGCGGCCGGCGCCTGGCGCTGGGGTGCCGCCGCGGGGGCGGCGCCGGAGCCGGCGGACTGGATGGCGTCGATGAGCTCGCCCTTGCGCAGGCGGCGGTAGCCCTTGATGCCCAGGCCGGCGGCCATCTCCTGCAGCTGGGGCAGGCGGAGGCCGGTCAGGCTTCCCGAGCGCACGGTGTCGGGGGTGGTGGTTTCTGACACGAAGGTTTCCTTCTCCCTCGTTCGGCCGCCGCGCCGGGCCCGAGCGGACTCGGGACGGTGCGCGGCAGCGGACGTGCACGGCTGATGCGTGCTTCGGAATCGGTGTACGGGCGATCCCACTGGGGTTCCCGTACTCGTGATGTTCCCGGTGAGCGGGCGGTCCGCGCGCAGTGAGCGGGGAGCGCCCCGATGCGGCGGCCCCGGAGGGGGCTGAGTGCCGGTGGGAACACGGCCGATTCTACCCCTTCCCGGCGGCGGTTGGGAAATCGCATGGCGGCGATCCGCGCGGAGTCGAGGTGTCGCCACGGCCGCGGGGCCCCCTCACCGCGCAGCCGCCGCCGGCCCGACCCGGACCCGTGGGGCGGCAATGGTCAGATCGCGCGGGGCACGGGGCTCAGACCGCGCCGGGCGCGGGGCTCAGCGCGGTGGTCGTGGCCCCCGCCTCGCTGATCTGCGCGCCGCGCACGCGCGCATCGTCGCCGGGCAGGGCGGCGGCCGTGCGCTCGGCCAGGTCGCCGCCGGTGCCGAGCACGAGCACCGTCGGCCCGGCCCCGGAGACCACGGCGGCCAGTCCGGCCGCGCGCAGGGCGTCGACGCGCGCCAGCGCCTCCGGCATCGCCGGGCGGCGGAATTCCTGGTGGAGGCGGTCGGCGGTGGCATCGAAGAGCAGCTCCGGGGCGCTGCTGATCGCGTGGACGAACAGGCCCGCCACCGCGCTGTTGGCCGCCGCCTGCGCGTGCGGGACCGTCGCGGGGATGAGCGAGCGGGCCACCGCGGTGTCGAGGCGGGCCGAGGGGATGACGAGTGCCGCGCTCACGCGCGGATCGACCGGGATGGAGGCCGACTGCGGGCGGCCCTGCGCATCGGCATAGCTCACGGACACGCCCCCGTAGAGGGCGGGCGCGGCGTTGTCCGGGTGGCCCTCGAAGCGCGTGGCCCAGGCCAGCTTCTCCGCCGCCGGGGGCTCCGGCAGCCCGGCCCCGGCGCTCAGGGCATCGGCGATCGAGATCCCCGCCACCACGGCGGAGGCCGACGAGCCCATGCCGCGGGACTGCGGGATGCGGTTGAGGCAGTGGAGGAGCAGCCGGTCGGCGAGGTCTGCCAGGCCGCGCTCGGCGAGCACGGTCGAAGCGATCCGATGCACGAGGTGCGAGCGGTCGCCCGGCAGGCTCCCCTCCCCCTCCCCCTCGACCTCGACGCAGCGCACCGGGTCGACGGGCTCGACGCACAGCGAGGCGGTCACCTCGTCGCGCAGGTCGAGTGCGAGGCCGAACGAGTCGTAGCCCGCCCCGAGGTTCGCCGAGGTGGCCGGCACCGTGACCTCGAAGGCCGCCGCTGCGGGCATCACCCCTCCTCGAGGCCGAGCTCGCGGGCGGCGGAGACCGCGTCGACGGGCACCCGCGTGGGGGTGAGATCGCTGCCGTCGGCGGTCCGCAGGGCCCACTGGGGATCCTTGAGGCCGTGGCCGGTCACGGTGCACACGAGCGTGGCGCCCGCGGGCACGCGCCCCGCATCGGCCTGCTTGAGCAGGCCGGCGATCGAGGCGGCGGAGCCGGGCTCGACGAAGATGCCCTCCGTGGTCGACAGGAGCCGGTGGGCGGCGAGGATCTGCTCGTCGGTGACGGCGTCGATGAGGCCGCCCGATTCGTCGCGGGCGGCCTCGGCCTGGGTCCACGAGGCCGGGTTGCCGATCCGGATCGCGGTGGCCACGGTGTCCGGGTCGTCCACGGGGTGGCCCAACACGAGGGGCGCGGCGCCGGCGGCCTGGAAGCCCCACATCTGCGGGGCGGTCTCCGCGAGCCCCGCCTCGCGGTACTCGCGGTAGCCCTTCCAGTAGGCGGTGATGTTGCCCGCGTTGCCCACCGGGAGGAGGTGGAAGTCGGGTGCGCGGCCGAGCGCGTCGACGACCTCGAACGCCGCGGTCTTCTGGCCCTCGATGCGGTCCGGGTTGACGGAGTTGACGAGGTGGACGGGGTAGGCCTCGGAGAGCTTGCGGCACAGGGTGAGGCAGTCGTCGAAGTTGCCGTCGACCTCGAGCAGCTGGGCCCCGTGGGCGATGGCCTGGCTCATCTTGCCCACCGCGATCTTCCCGGCGGGCACGAGCACCGCGCAGGCCATCCCCGCCTTCGTCGCGTACGCCGCGGCCGAGGCGGAGGTGTTGCCCGTCGACGCGCAGATGACGGCCTTGGCACCGTGGGCCCGCGCCTGGGTGATGGCCATCGTCATCCCGCGGTCCTTGAACGAGCCGGTCGGGTTCATGCCCTCGTACTTCACGTAGACCTCGGCGCCCACCCGCTGCGAGAGCGCCTCGGCGGCGATGAGGGGCGTGCCGCCCTCGCCGAGCGTCACCGCCCGCGTGGACTCCGCGAGCCCCAGCAGGGGCCGGTATTCCTCGATGACTCCCTGCCACTGGTGGCGGTGCGCTAGGGCCATGGCTGTCCTCAGTCCTTCTTCCGGTCGTTCAGAGTCCCTCGATGCGCAGCACCGAGGTCAGGTCGTTGACTACGGAGAGCGCCGCGATGTCCGCGACGGTCTGGGCGAGCGCCTCGTCCGTGCCGGAGTGGGTGGCCACGACGAGCTTGGCGTGCCGCTCGGCGGCCTCCGAGGCGGGCAGCTGGGTCTGCTGGACGAGCTCGATCGACACACCGTGGGCGGCGAAGACCTCCGTGACGGCGTTGAGCACGCCCGGGCGGTCGAACACGTCGAGCGTGATCTGGTAGCGGGTGGTGATCGCGCTGATCGGCAGGACGGGCAGGGTGGCGGTGCTCGCGTGCTCGTACTGGCCGCGGCCGCCGAGCACCTTGCGGCGGGCCACCGAGACCACGTCGCCGAGCACCGCGGAGGCCGTGGGCGCCCCGCCGGCGCCCTGGCCGTAGAACATGAGCGAGCCCGCGGCCTCCGCCTCGACGAACACGGCGTTGAAGGCGCCGGAGACCTGCGCCAGGACGTGCTCGCGGGGCAGCAGCGCGGGGTAGACGCGCGCGGAGACGCCCGCCCGGCCCTCGCTGACGAGCTTCTCGCAGATCGCCAGCAGCTTGATCGCGAATCCCTGGGCGCGCGCCGTCTCGATCATGTCCGCGGTGACGGACGCGATGCCCTCGACGTGGACGTCGTCGATCGAGACCGGAGTGTGGAACGCGAGCGCGGCGAGGATGGCGGCCTTCGCGGCGGCGTCGTGGCCCCCCACATCGGCGGTTGGATCGGCCTCCGCGAAGCCCAGCTCCTGGGCCGTGGTGAGCGCGCGGTCGAAGTCCCAGCCCTCGCGGTCCATCTGGTCGAGGATGTAGTTCGTCGTGCCGTTGACGATGCCCATGACGCGGGTGATCTCATCGCCGGCCAGGGAGTCGCCCACGGGCCGGATGATGGGGATGGCACCGGCGACCGCGGCCTCGTGCTCGAGGCGCACCGCGGCGGAGTCGGCGGCCGCCATGAGCTCCCCGTAGTGGGCGGCCAGCAGCGCCTTGTTCGCGGTGACGACGGAGGCGCCGGAGTCGAGCGCGGCGAGGATGGCCCGCCGCGGCTCGTCGATGCCCCCCATGAGCTCGATGACGATGTCGGCTCCCGCCATCGCCTGGTCGACGTCGTCGGTGAGGAGCGCGGCGGGGATCCCGGGGCGCTCGCGCTGCGCATCGCGCACGGCGACCGCCGTGAGCTCGAGCGGGGCGCCCACGCGGCGCTCGAAGTCAGCAGCGCGGCCCAGGAGGCGGCGGGCGACCTCGGTGCCGACGACGCCGCCGCCCAGCAGGGCGACCTTGAGGGGTGAGGTTTCCATCGTTTCCTTCTCGTCGGGTGCGCTCAGGCGCACGGGCGGGGTCAGCGCGCGCGGCGCGGGGGCTCGGCGGGCTCGGGGGCCGTGGCGGCGAAGCCGGGATCGGCGGCGAGCATCGCCTCGTGCGTCTCCGGCAGGAGGATCCAGTGCGCGCGGCCGTCTTCGACCGCGACGATGCCGGGGCGGGGCACGAGGTTGTAGTTCGAGGCCAGCGGGCGGCAGTAGGCGCCGGTGCCGGGCACGGCGACGAGGTCGCCGGGGCCGATGTCGGCCGGCAGGTATTCGTCGCGCACGACGATGTCCCCGCTCTCGCAGTGCTTGCCCACGACGCGCACCACCGCCGGCTCGGCCTGCGAGTCCCGGGAGGCCAGCGAGCACGAGTAGTCCGCGTCGTAGAGGGCCGTGCGGATGTTGTCGCTCATCCCCCCGTCCACGGAGACGTAGGTGCGCACGCCCGCACCGGTCTCGACACGCTTGACGGTGCCCACGGTGTAGAGCGTGAACACCGCCGGGCCGATGAGGGCCCGGCCCGGTTCGAAGGACACGAGCGGCAGGGAGGTGCCCGCTTCGCGGCACGCGCGGGCGAGCACCTGCGCCAGTCCCTCGGCCAGCTCGGCGAACGCGGCGGGCGTGTCCTGGGAGGTGTAGCGGATGCCGAACCCGCCGCCCAGGTCGAGCTCCGGGACCTCAATGCCGTGGGCCGCCTGCAGCTGGGCGCGCAGCCCCACGAGGCGGCGCGCGGCGACCTCGAAGCCCTCCGCGTCGAAGATCTGCGAGCCGATGTGGCTGTGCAGGCCCACGAGGTCCAGGTGCTCGGCGGCGACGACCGCATCGGCGGCCGCGCGGGCCTGGCCCGTCGTCAGCGACAGGCCGAACTTCTGGTCCTCGTGCGCCGTGGCGATGAAGTCGTGCGTGTGCGCCTCGACGCCGACGGTGGTCCGCACCATGACCGGTGCGCGCACCCCGCGGGCGGCGGCGGCGGCCTCGAGCCGCTCGATCTCCGGCAGCGAGTCGATCACGATGCGCCCGATCCCCCAGTCGAGGGCGAGGGCGAGCTCGGCATCGGACTTGTTGTTGCCGTGCAGGCCGACGAGGGCGGGATCGACCCCGGCGCGGCGGGCCACGAGGAGCTCGCCCAGGCTGCACGCGTCGATGCCGAGCCCGGCCTCGGCCATCCAGCCGGCGATCGCGGTGGTGAGCAGCGCCTTGCCGGCGTAGAAGGCCCGCGCGCGCCCGCCCACTGCTGCGAATGCGGCGCCGAACGAGGATACGAAGCCCTCCGCCCGGGCGCGCAGGTCGGCCACGTCGAGGACGTAGAGGGGCGAGCCGAACTCGCGCGCCAGCCACGGCGCCGAGCAGCCGCCCACCGTGAGCACCCCGGCGTCGTCCTTGGCCACGCTCGCGCCCCACAGGCTGGGCATGAGCGCGTTGACGTCGGCGGGGTACGGCAGCCAGACCGGCGAGGGCCCGGCGTGCAGCACGCCGGAGACGTGAGCCGGCATTACATGCGCTCCGGCGCGCTCACGCCCATGAGCTCGAGGCCGTTGGCGAGCACCTGGGCGGTGGCGCGGTCGAGGACGAGGCGGGCGGAGTGGGTCGCGGTGACCTCCTCGTCGCCGCGCGGGGAGACGCGGCAGGCGTCGTACCACTTGTGGAACGCGGCCGCCAGCGATTCGAGGTAGCGGGCCACGCGGTGCGGCTCGCGCAGGCGGGCGGCCTGGGCGACCACGCGCGGGTAGTCCGCGAGCGCGGACAGCAGGACTGCCTCCGTGGGGTCGCTCAGCAGGGCGGGGTCGAAGTCCTCGGCCCCGACGCCGGCGGCCCGCGCGTTGCGCTCGACGCCCCGGGCGCGCGCGTGGGCGTACTGGACGTAGTAGACCGGGTTGTCCGCGCTCGCGCTGCGCAGCACCTCCGGGTCCAGGGTGAGCGGCGAGTCCGCGGGGATGCGGGCCAGCGAGTAGCGCAGCGCGTCCGCGCCGAGCCAGTCGATGAGGTCGCGCAGCTCGATGATGTTGCCGGCGCGCTTGGACAGCTTGGCGCCGTTGACCTTGATGAGCTGGCCGATGAGGATCTCGATGTTGGCCTCGGGGTCGTCGCCGGCGGCGGCCGCGATCGCCTTGAGGCGGCCCACGTAGCCGTGGTGATCGGCGCCGAGCAGGTAGACCTTGCGCTCGTAGCCGCGGTCGCGCTTATTGAGGTAGTAGGCGGCGTCCGAGGCGAAGTAGGTGGGGTTGCCATCGGCCCGGATGAGCACGCGGTCCTTGTCGTCGCCGAACGTCGTCGTGCGCAGCCACACCGCGCCGCCCTCGTCGTAGACGTGGCCCTGCTCGCGCAGCCGCTGCACGCTCGTGGCCAGCGCGTTGGAGTCGTAGAGGGACTGCTCGGAGAACCACACGTCGAAGGCGACCCCGAAGTCGTCGAGCGTCGAGCGGATGTCGGCCAGCTGCAGCTCGTAGGCCTCCGCGCGCACCTGAGCGCGGATCTCGTCCTCCGGAGCGTCCGACCACTGCGGGTGGCGCTCGAGCAGCGCCTGGGCGATGTCGGCGATGTACTGGCCCGGGTAGCCGCCCTCGGGGACGTCGCGGCCGTGCATGCGCGCGAGCACGGAATCGGCGAACGTCTCCATCTGGGAGCCGGCATCGTTGATGTAGTACTCGCTGGCGACGCTGCCGCCGGCCGCCCGGAGCACCCGGGCGATCGCATCGCCCAGGGCCGCCCAGCGGGTGTGGCCCAGGTGCAGGGGGCCCGTGGGGTTGGCGGAGACGAACTCCATGTTGATCGTCTCGCCGGCGAGCTCGTCGCTGCGGCCGTAGTCGCGCCCGGCCGCCACGATGTCCGCCGCCACGGCGCCGGCGGCGGCGGCCTCGAGAGTGATGTTGATGAAGCCCGGGCCCGCGACATCGGCGCGGGCGATGCCCTCGCGCGCGCTCAGCAGCGCCGCGAGGTCCGCGCCGAGCTCGCGCGGGCTCAGGCCCGCCCTCTTCGCCGACTGCAGCGCGACATTGGTCGACCAGTCGCCGTGCGCGCGGTTCTTGGGCCGCTCGACGACGAGCGACGCGGGGGCCTCAATGGACAGCCCGCGCTCCTCGTTCAGCTGGGAGATGGCGGCTGCGATGGCGTCTTTGAGTTCTTCCGGAGTCACAACACAAGCCTATTACGACGCGATTGCGGGCCGAAATCCGGGGCGCGGTCCGGTGGGAGGGGGTGTGCGAAGGGCCCCCCGGGCGGTACCGGGGGGCCCTGGCGTGCGGTGCCCGCGACAGGATTCGAACCTACGACCTTCTGCTCCGGAGGCAGACGCTCTATCCGCTGAGCTACGCGGGCGGACAACCGTGTCAGCATAGCACCGGTGGCGCGGCGGTCGAAACCGCCGCCCGCCGAGCCGCCGGCACGGCGGGGCTCAGTGGCCCTTGATCGTCTTGCGGGCGGGGACGTACTCCCAGTGCCAGGGCTCGTACTGGCCCCCCTTGGCCCAGTCCGGGTTCTCCCAGCCGTACTTCGCGGCGTTCTTCACGAGCCAGTCGTACTGGGTGCCGCTGGCCTCGGCGGAACCGCCGGCCATGTCGAGGGCGATGCCCCAGCCGTGCATCGAGGTGCCCGGCTTGGCGGCGAGGCCCGGCTTGCGCCCGGCGACCGAGATCTGCCCGTCGAGCGAGCGGTAGGAGTCCGTGACCGCCATCGAGGAGCCGGTGTCGGCCTTGAACGCCGCGTTCATCTTGGCGAAGGCGACGGCCGCGTCCGCGCGCAGCTTGTGGTCGCCCACGCCGATCTTGCACAGCGAATCGGCCGGGACCTGGCCGTTGGAGAACTCGCCCTTGGGCGGCTTGCCGGAGCAGCCGGGCAGCGCGGTGCGCTGGACGGAGCTGGCGGCCGCGGCCGCCTTCTTGTTGTTCGCGGTGGGCGCGCCGCCCGCGAAGTTGTGGGCGCCCGAGGACTTCGCGTCCTTGTCCGCGCTCGCCGCAGAGCCGTCGACGGCCTCGGGGGCGAGCTCAGCGCGGTCGAGCTCGGTCTGCTGCGCGACGTGGCCCTCGGCGGCCTGGACCTGGTCCCCGCCGCCCATGTTGCCGCCCACGAGCACCGCGGCGATCGCGATGCCGGCCGCGGAGACCGTGGTGAGCGCGGAGATCGTCGCGGTCCTGCGGCGCCGGTGGCGGCGCAGCGCGGAGCCGTCGGAGCCGCGCACCGCGCGGGCGGCCGCGGTCGCGGCGCTGCGCCCGGGACGCTCCGCGGTGGGCGCCGGCTCGGCGTCCGCGGCGGAGCTGAAGGTCCGGCGGTGCAGCGGCGACACGGCGTGGCGATCGGCCCGGCGGGCCGCCTCTTCCTGCTTGCGCAGGTCCCGACGGCGCACGACGGGCTCAAGACCAGACTGATCCACAGAATCTCCAAACAGACGGAAGTCATACTCGCGCGGCACGGCCGCGCGTTCGCATGTCACAGCACTATAACGAGAAATCGCGGGAAAGTCACAGAACTGTGACGCGAGTTTCCGGTCCCGCCATCACCCGAGGTCAGGACGCCGGCTCCCGCGACATTCCGCCCGGGCGCTCAGGGCCGCGGGCTGCGCTGCATCGCGTCGTGGACCTCGCCCACGAGCTCCTCGAGGACGTCCTCGAGGAACAGCACCCCCACCGCCTGCGCGCGGTCGTCGAGCACCCGGCCCACGTGATTGCCCGCGTCCTGCATCTGGGCCAGCGAGTCCTCGATCTCGTCGCCCGCGCGCAGGGTGACGAGCGGCCGGAAGCGCTTCGCCGGCACCGGCGCGCGGTAGTCGGCCTCGGTGTCCGCATAGAGGACATCCTTGATGTGCAGATAGCTCTCCGGCACCCCATCGGAGCCCAGCACGATGTAGCGGGAGTACCCCGTCCTGCCCACGAGGTGCTCGAGCTGGGCCGGCGTGACCTCCGCCGGGATCGTCACCACCTCATCGAGCGGGACCATGACGTCGCCGATCGTCTTGTCCGAGAACTCGAGCGCGCCCTTGAGCAGGCCCGTGTCATCGCTGAGCAGCCCCTCGCGCTGGGACTCGGCGACGATCGACTGGACCTCCTCGACCGTGTACGCGGCATTCACCTCGTCGCGGGGCACGACGCCCAGCAGGCGCAGCACGAGGTTGGCGAACGCGTTGAGCGGGCGGATGGCGAACCCGAACACCCGCGAGAGGAACACGAGCGGGGGCGTGAGCAGCAGCGCCGCCTGGCGGGCGGCCGCCAGCGAGATGTTCTTCGGGATCATCTCCCCCACCACCACGTGGAGGAAGGTCACGATGGCCAGCGCGAGCACGAACGCGATCGGCGCCGACAGCGCCTCGGGCGTTCCCAAGCGGTGCAGCGGCCCCTCGAGCAGGTGGTGGATCGCGGGCTCGGCGACGTTGCCCAGCAGCAGCGAGCACACGGTGATGCCCAGCTGGCAGATCGCGAGCATCGCGGAGACGTGCTCCATGCCGTACAGCGTGGTCTTGGCCGCGCGCGAGCCCTCCTCCGCCGCCGGCTCGATCTGGGAGCGCTTGGCGGAGACGACGCCGAACTCTGCCGCGACGAAGAAGGCATTGCCCAGCAGCAGCACGACGAGCCAGATCAGCCCGAGCCAGTCACTCATGGCGCTCCCCCGCCCCGCCCGGCTGGGCCGGATAGCCCGCGTAGTCCGGGATGAGGCGCAGCCGCTCGATGCGGTGGCCGTGCATCCGCTCGACGACGAGCTCGGCGTCGGCGAGGCGCACGCGCTCCCCGACGACGGGGATCCGCCCGAGCGCCAGCAGCACGCAGCCGGCCACGGTCTCGTAGTCCGGGTCCTCCGGGATCTCGATGCCGGTGACCGCCTCGACCTCATCGGGGCGCAGCCGGCCCGGCACGATCCACGAGCCGTCGCGGGCCGGGCGCACGCTCACGCGCATCCGGTCGTGCTCATCGGCGACCTCGCCCACGAGCTCCTCGACCACGTCCTCGAGCGTCACCACGCCGGCCGTGCCGCCGTACTCGTCGACGACGACGGCCATCTGGTTGCCGCGCTCGCGCAGGACGCGCAGCAGCGGGTCGAGCGGCAGCGTCTCCGGCACCTCGGAGACGTCCGTCATGAGGCCGCCGGCGAACGCGTCGCCGCGGTTGGGCAGGGGCACGGCGAACGCCTGCTTGACGTGGACGACGCCCAGGATCTCATCGCGCGAATCGCCGACGACGGGGAAGCGGGAGAAGCCGGTCTCGCGGGCGAGCTCCATGATCTCCGCCGCCGTCGTGGACTTGCGCACCGTCGACATCCGGGTGCGCGGGCTCATGACGTCCTCGGCGGTGCGCTCGGAGAACGCGAGGGTGCGGGTGAGCAGGTCCGCGGTCTGCTCGTCCATCGTGCCCTCCTCCGCGGAGTGGCGCACGAGGGCGGTGAGCTCATCGGCGGAGCGGCCGGCGGTGCTCTCCTCCTGGGGCTCGATGCCCATCGCCTCGAGGACCTTGTTCGCGGTGCCGTTGAGCACCGCGATGACCGGCTTGAAGGCCAGCGAGAACACGTACTGGATGGGCACCGCGATCCGCGCGGCCGCCAGGGGCGCGGCGATCGCGAGGTTCTTGGGCACGAGCTCGCCGATCACCATGGACAGCACGGTCGAGACGATGAGCGCGGCCGCCAGGGCCACCCCGTCGGCGAGCGCGACGGGCACGGGCAGCAGCTCGAGGACCGGGGCGAGGATCCGCCCGAGCGAGGGCTCCATGAGGTAGCCGGTGAGCAGGGTCGTGATCGTGATGCCCACCTGCGCGGCCGACAGCTGCGTCGACAGGTGGTGCATGCCGCGCTCGATGTAACGCGAGCCGCGCTCGCCGCGGGCCACCGCCTGCTCGACCGTGTGCTTGTCGAGCGTGAGGAGGGAGAACTCGCCGGCGACGAAGACGCCGGTGCCCAGGATGAGCAGGAGCGCGAGCGCGAGGAGCAGCCATTCCATCAGGCGCGGACCACCGCCGGGCGCGGCAGCGGCGGTGCCGGGCGGCGGTGCCGCGCGAACGCGCCCTGCCGGGGGCTGTGGGCCGGGCGGGCCACGGGGGCGTGAAGGGGGCCGGCGCAGCGCCGGCTCGGACTGTCACCGCTCATGGGGCGATCCTAGCCGAGTCGGGCGCCCGCCGATCACCAGCTGCGCTCGACTGGCCGGCCCTCGTCGTAGCCCGCGGCCGACTGCACGCCCACCAGGGCCCGCTGCGCGAACTCGGGCAGGCTCGCCGCGCCGGCGTACGTGCACGACGAGCGGACGCCGGCGGCGATCTGGTCGATGAGGTCCTCGACGCCCGGTCGGGCCGGGTCGACGTACATCCGCCCGCTCGAGATGCCCTCCTCGTAGAGGCCCTTGCGGGCCCGCTCGAAGGCGGAGTCGGTGCGCGTGCGGGCGGCCACGGCGCGCGCCGAGGCCATGCCGAAGCTCTCCTTGTACTGGCGGCCCTCCGGGTCGACGAGGAGGTCCCCCGGGCTCTCGAGGGTGCCGGCGAACCACGAGCCCACCATGACCTGCGAGGCGCCGGCGGCCAGGGCGAGCGCGATGTCGCGCGGGTGGCGCACGCCCCCGTCGGCCCACACGTGGCCCCCGGCCTCGCGCGCGGCCTGGGCGCACTCGACCACGGCGGAGAACTGCGGGCGACCGACGGCGGTCATCATGCGCGTCGTGCACATGGCACCGGGGCCCACCCCCACCTTGACGATGTCCGCGCCCGCCGCGAGGAGGTCCTGGGCGCCCTCGCCCGTGACGACGTTGCCGGCCACCACGGGCACGCCCGGGCCCAGCTGCGCGATCGTCGCCAGCGCTTCGAGCATCTTCTCCTGATGGCCGTGCGCGGTGTCGACGACGAGGACGTCCGCACCCGCCGCGGCGAGCTCCCGGGCGCGCGCCGCTACATCGCCGTTGACGCCGATCGCCGCGGCGACGCGCAGGCGCCCGCGCGCGTCGAGCGCGGGCGCGTAGACGGAGGAGCGCAGCACGGCCTGCGGGGTCAGCGCCCCCACGAGGCGCCCGGCGAAGACGACGGGCGCGAAGTCCACCCGGGCGCCGGCCATGTCGTCGTAGGCCGCCGCCAGCGCCGACCGGTCCGCCCCGGCGAGGTCCGCCGCCTCGAGCACGGTGACCGGCTCGGCCATGACCTCGCGCACCGCGCGGAAGCGGTCGATGCCCTCGAGCGAGCGGCGGGACACGACGCCCAGCACCTCGCGGTCGGGCCCGACGACGACCGCGTGGCCGTGGGCGCGCTTGGGCAGGAGGTGGAGGGCGGAGAGGGCCGTGTCGTCGGGGCCGATGCGCACCGGCGTCTCGTAGACCGGGTCGCGGTCCTTGACCCAGCGGATGGCCTCGCCCGCGACGGCCAGGGGGATGTCCTGCGGCAGCACGGCCAGTCCGCCGCGCCGGGCCAGCGTCTCCGCCATCCGCCGCCCGGAGACGGCGGTCATGTTCGCCGCGACGATCGGCAGCGTCGTGCCGGTGCCGTCGCCGGTGGCCAGGTCGACGTCGAAGCGCGAGGCCAGCGCCGAGCGGCGCGGGACCAGGAACACATCGGAATAGGTCAGGTCGGTGGCCGGGGGGTCGGTGATGAAGCGCATAGGCACATTGTCCACCCACTGGAACACCGCGGACCGAAACGGGCTTAAGCTTGCTAGACGACGTCGAAGCTCCGAGCTGAGGAAGAGGGCGATTCCCGCCGTGTCCGAAACACTGCCGGCCCAGACCGCTGAGGAATTCGGTTCCAACGAGTGGCTGGTCGAAGAACTCTACGAGCAGTACAAGGCCGATAAGAACTCCGTGGACTCCTCGTGGTGGCCATTCTTCGAGAAGTTCGAGGCCGAGGGCGGTGCCGGCGGCGATGCGCCCCAGCCCGCCGCGAAGTCCGCCCAGCAGGCCTCCAAGCCCGCCGCGGAGGCGCCGGCCCCGAATTCGGCGGGCGCCGACAGCGCGCAGCCGCGCGGCGCCTCGGGCCCGGAGCAGGGCAGCGACAAGCGCGCCGAGCCGAAGCCCGCCAAGGGCGTCGAGCCCTCGGTGACGGACTCGGAGACGCCCAAGGCGGAGTCCAAGGGCGTGCCGGAGAAGCAGAACTCCCCCGCGCCCAAGGCCAGCGCGCCGGCCCAGGACGCCGAGGACACCGTGATCAAGCTGCGCGGGCCGGCCAAGCTGCTCGCCCAGAACATGGACGACTCGGTCTCCCTGCCGACCGCCACCTCGGTGCGCGCGATGCCGGCCAAGGCCCTCATCGACAACCGCATCGTCATCAACTCCCACCTCAAGCGCACCCGCGGCGGCAAGGTCTCCTTCACCCACCTCATCGGGTTCGCGGTGATCCGGGCGCTCAAGGCTTTCCCCAGTCAGAACGTCTACTACGACGTCCGCGACGACAAGCCCGTCATGATCCAGCCGGGCCACATCAACTTCGGCCTCGCGATCGACGTGCCCAAGAAGGACGGCAGCCGCTCGCTGCTCGTGCCCAACGTCAAGAAGGCCGAGACGCTGACGTTCCGCGAGTTCGTCGACGCCTACGACGACCTCGTCGCCCGCGCCCGCGACGGCAAGCTCACCGCGGAGGACTTCGCCGGGACCACCGTGTCCCTGACGAACCCGGGCGGCATCGGCACCGTGCACTCGGTGCCGCGCCTGACCCGCGGGCAGGGCTGCATCATCGGCGTCGGCGCGCTCGACTACCCCGCCGAGTTCCAGGGCGCCAGCCAGGAGACGATCAACCGGCTGGCCATCTCCAAGGTCCTCACGATGACGTCGACCTATGACCACCGCGTCATCCAGGGCGCCGGCTCCGGCGAGTTCCTCAAGCTCATCCACGGCTACCTGCTGGGCGAGGACGGGTTCTACGACGAGGTCTTCGAGTCCCTGCGCCTGCCGTACGAGCCCGTGCGCTGGGTGCCCGACGTCGACACGAGCGACCAGGACGATGTGTCGAAGTCCGCGCGGGTCATCGAGCTCATCGACGCCTACCGCACCCGCGGCCACCTCATGGCCAACACGGACCCGCTCGTCTACCGCCAGCGCAGCCACCCCGACCTCGACATCAACTCCCACGGCCTGACGCTGTGGGACCTCGAGCGGGAGTTCCCCACCGGCGGCTTCGGCGGCAAGCCGATGATGTACCTGCGCGACATCCTGGGGCTGCTGCGCGACACGTACTGCCGCACGATCGGCTTCGAGTACATGCACATCGCCTCGCCGGAGCAGCGCCGCTGGTTCCAGGCCAAGCTCGAGGTGCCGATCACCGACCTCAGCCGCGAGGAGCAGGGCCACATCCTGGGCCGCCTCAACGCCGCGGAGGCGTTCGAGACGTTCCTGCAGACGAAGTACATCGGCCAGAAGCGCTTCAGCCTTGAGGGCGGCGAGTCGGCCATCGTCATGCTCGACGAGGTGCTCAACCGCGCCGCGGACAGCCAGATGCACGAGGTCACGATCGGCATGGCCCACCGCGGCCGGCTCAACGTGCTCACGAACATCGCCGGCAAGAGCTACGACCAGGTCTTCCGCGAGTTCGACGGCACGCAGGCCCCGGACAGCTTCCAGGGCTCGGGCGACGTCAAGTACCACCTGGGCACCTCCGGGTCGTTCACCTCGCCGGCGGGCAACACGACCGACGTCTACGTCGCCGCCAACCCGAGCCACCTCGAGACGGTCGACCCGGTCCTCGAGGGCATCGCCCGGGCCAAGCAGGACGTGCTCGACCAGGGCGAGGAGGGCTTCTCCGTCCTCCCCGTGCTCGTCCACGGCGATGCGGCCTTCGCGGGCCAGGGCGTCGTCTACGAGACGCTCAACCTCTCCGAGCTGCGCGGCTACCGCACGGGCGGCACGATCCACCTCGTCATCAACAACCAGGTGGGCTTCACGACGCCGCCGGCCTCGGCCCGGTCCTCGTTCTACAGCACGGACGTGGCGAAGGCGATCAGCGCGCCCATCCTCCACGTCAACGGCGATGACCCGGAGGCCGTCTACCGGGCCGCCCAGCTCGCCTTCGAGTACCGCATGGAGTTCAACCGCGATGTCGTCGTGGACCTCGTGTGCTACCGCCGCCGCGGCCACAACGAGGGCGACGATCCGTCGATGACCCAGCCGGTCATGTACTCGCTCATCGAGAAGAAGGGCTCGGTGCGCAAGCTCTACACCGAGTCGCTCGTGGGCCGCAAGTGCATCACCGACGACGAGGCCGCCGAGGTCGTCAAGGACTTCCAGTCCAAGCTCGAGCAGGCGTTCGCGGAGACGAAGGACGCGGAGTCCCGCGAGGGCTCCTCGACCGGGTTCCCCAAGCCCTACGAGCGCCCCGCCGACCTCGAGGCCGATGCCGACGTCTCGACCGCGGTCAGCCCCGAGGTCATCGAGGCGATCGGCGATTCGATGCTCAAGGTGCCCGAGGGCTTCTCGGTGCACAAGAAGCTGCGCGGCCTGCAGGAGAAGCGCTACGAGATGTCGCGCTCCGGCGGCATCGACTGGGGCTTCGCCGAGCTGCTGGCCTTCGGCTCGCTGCTCATGGAGGGCATCCCGGTGCGCCTGGCCGGCCAGGACTCGCGCCGCGGCACGTTCACCCAGCGCCACTCGGTCCTCATCGACCACGAGAACGGCAACGAGTGGACGCCGCTGTCGAACCTCAGCCCCGAGCAGGCGAAGTTCTGGGTCTACGACTCGCTGCTCAGCGAGTACGCGGCCGTCGGCTTCGAGTACGGCTACGCCGTCGAGCGGGCCGATGCGCTGGTCGCATGGGAGGCCCAGTTCGGCGACTTCGCGCAGGGCGCGCAGTCGATCATCGACGAGTTCATCTCCTCCTCCGAGCAGAAGTGGTCGCAGACCTCGGGCGTGGTCATGCTCCTGCCCCACGGCTATGAGGGCCAGGGTCCGGACCACTCCTCGGCGCGCATCGAGCGCTACCTGCAGATGTGCGCGGAGAACAACATGACGGTGGCCTACCCGTCGAACGGCGCCTCGTACTTCCACCTGCTGCGCCGCCATGCCCACGCGCCGGTCAAGCGCCCGCTCGTGGTGTTCACGCCCAAGTCCATGCTGCGGCTCAAGGCGGCGGCGTGCTCGGTCGACCAGTTCACGCACGGCACCTTCGAGCCGATCATCCCGGACACCGAGGTGGCCGCGGACAAGGTCGACCGGGTCGTGCTGGTCTCCGGCAAGCTGTACTGGGACCTCGTGGCGGCGCGGAAGAAGGCCGGCGACGAGAAGACCGCGATCGTGCGCGTCGAGCAGCTCTACCCGCTCGACGGCGACCTCATGAACGAGGTGCTGGGCCGCTACCCGTCGTCCGCCGAGCTCTACTGGGCCCAGGAGGAGCCGGCGAACCAGGGCGCGTGGCCGTTCATGGCGCTCAACCTCACGCCGCTGCTCGACGGGCGCCAGATGACGCTCGTGTCCCGCGGGGCCTCCGCCTCGCCCGCCACGGGCCTCAAGAAGGTCCACGACGCCGAGCAGTCCGGCCTGGTCGAGCGAGTCTTCGACCGGTGACCGGCACGAAGGACACGGCCATCGTCGTGGCCGGCGACGAGCTCGTCGCCGGCCACGGGGACGGCCGCGGCCTGGGCTGGACCGGGCGCGTGGCCGCGCGCACGCTGCCCGCGCTGCCCACCGCGCGCTTCTACCCACTGGGCGTGCCCGCGGAGGACAGCGCGGCCTTCGCCAAGCGCGCGCTCGCCGAGGCCGGGCTGCGGTTCACTCCGGAGTCGGAGAACCGCCTCGTGCTCGCGCCGGGCTCGCACGACATCGCCTCGGGCCTGTCGACTGCCCGCTCGCGGCTCAACCTCGCCAACGTCTTGGATGCGGCGCTGGCCGCGGAGGTCGCGACGTTCGTCGTGGGCCCCACCCCGGTGCTGCGCGCGGAGGACAACCGCCGGATCGGCGAGCTCAGCCAGGGCTACGCGGACGTGGCGCTGCGCCGCGGCGTGCCCTTCGTCGACGCGTTCACCCCGCTCGACGGGCACCCGGTGTGGCAGCGCGAGCTCGCGGCCTCCGCGGCGGGCCTGCCCTCCCAGGAGGGCTACGGCCTCATCGCGTGGCTCGTGCTCAACCGCGGCTGGTTCGACTGGCTGGGCGTCGAGGACGCGCTGGCCCGCGCCTGAGCGCTCAGCCCTGCAAGCCCCAGCCGCCGGCGCCGGACGCACGGGCGCGCGAGCGCGGGGAACGTGCGCAGGAGCGCTGGTGCCGGGGCCCGCGGGGCGCCGGGCGGTGCAGGATTGGCCCCGGGTGCACCGCCGCGCGTTGGCGGGCCCGCGGGCCGTATGGGAAGATGGTCCGGGTCAATGAGAAGGAGAGAGCTATGAGCAAGCGCGCACGCAAGCGCCGCGACCGCAAGCGCCGCGGCCCCAACCACGGCAAGCGCCCCAACGCATGAGCTGACGCTCTGACGTCGCAGCAGGGCCGAGGCGCCCCGGGATCTCCCGGGGCGCCTCGGCCCTGCTGGCGTCTGCGCTGCTGGTGGGTGCCGTGCTGGCCGGCGCTTGCCGGTGGGTGCCGCGCTGTCGGTGGTCGCTGTGCTGCCGGTGGCTGCTGGGCTGCCCGGAGCCGCTCAGCCGTTCCAGCGCGCGATGATCGTGCGCTGCTCGACGACGATGCGCGCGCGGATGCGCTCGCGCAGGCCGTCGGGCGCCTCGTCGGACTGACACGAGCGGCGCACGAGCTGCTTGAGCATCGCCTCGATCGCGTACTCGCTCTGGCATTCCGGGCACGTGGCCAGGTGGTGTTCGATCTCGCCGAGCTCGGAGGCGTCGAGTTCGCCGTCCAGGTAGTGGTAGATCCGCTCGAGGCTCGAGAGCCGCTCCGGTGAGAAGCGGGCGGTTTCGGGGGTGCGCTCCTCGCTCATCGCTGCTCTCCCTTCTGCGTGCTCGCGGCTTTCCTCTGGGGGCTTGCGGCCTTGCCTGCCGTGGGCTTCTGCCCGGACTTCTTCTGCGGCGCCGTCTGCTGGGCCGCCGGCTTCTTCCCGCCGGGCTTCTTCGCCGGGGCCTTCTTCGCCCCCGCCTGCTGCGGCGCGGCCTGCTGCCCGCCGGAGCGCGCGGCGCTGGGATCCGTGCCGAAGCCGCGGTCGGCCGCGTAGTCGGAGAGCATCTCGCGCAGCTGCCGGCGCCCGCGGTGCAGGCGCGACATCACGGTGCCGATGGGCGTCTCCATGATCTCCGCGATCTCCTTGTAGGGCAGCCCCTCGACGTCCGCGTAGTAGACGACCATGCGGAACTCCTCCGCGAGCCTGCCCAGGGCGTCCTTGACGTCGCTGTCGGGCAGGTGGTCGAGGGCCTCGAGCTCGGCCGAGCGCCCGTCCGAGGACGAGTGGCTGGCCGCCCGCGCGATCTGCCAGTCCTCGATGTTCTCCCCCGAGGACTCCTGGGGCTGGCGCTGCTTCTTGCGGTAGGTGTTGATGAACGTGTTCGTGAGGATGCGGTAGAGCCACGCCTTGAGGTTCGTGCCCGGCGTGTACTGGTGGAAGGCCGCGTAGGCCTTCGCGTAGGACTCCTGGACGAGGTCCTCCGCATCCGCGGGGTTGCGCGTCATCCTCAGCGCCGCCGCATAGAGCTGATTGACATACTCCATGGCGTCGCGCTCGAAGCGCTCCGTGCGCTCACGGTCGGTTTCCTCTGCGGGCGATTGCGCAGTCATCGAGTCACTCATCACCGTCAATCGTACGTCGGGCCGCTGCCGCGGCGCTCGGCGCTCATCCAACGCCTGCACGCGCATCACCTCTCAGCTGGAGAACAAGCGGACCTGCCGCCCGCCGGGGCACGCCCGCGCAGGCCCCTGGGGCGTCCGCGGCCGCTGCCGTCGTGGGTGCACAACGGGGTCCCCGGTGCGAATATTCCGCGCGCCGGGCCCCGGTGCGCCCCGGCCGCGGCGCGCTATGCTGGCGCTTGAGACAACAGCCGCAAGCGAAAGGCATCATCGTGTCCCTGGTCCGACTGCTCGCCCGCCCCATGCTCGCCTCCGCCTACATCGCCAACGGCATCGCGCGCGTGAAGAACCCGAAGGCCAGCGCGGGCTCGGTGGCTCCGCTGCTCAGCCTCGCGAAGAAGAACGTCGACATCCCGGTCGATGCGGAGACCGCGGCGCGGATCGCCGGCGGCGCTCAGGTCGCGGCCGGTGCGCTGCTGGCCATCGGCCGCTTCCCGCGCATCTCCTCCACCATCCTCATCGGCACCTACGTCCTCGACGTCGTGGGCGAGCAGATGTCGAAGGGCAAGCTCGATCCGAAGGAGGAGCTGGCCAACGGCTCGCTGCTGACGAAGACCTCGCTGCTCGGCGGAGCGCTCCTGGCAGCCGTCGACACGGCCGGCCGTCCCGGCCTCGTGTGGCGGGCCCAGCACGCCGCCGAGGAGCTGCGCGAGGCCGTCGAGCGCAACACCGCCAAGGCGATCGACGCGGTCTCCCCCAACTGAGGACCCCCGTGAGCTCCACGCCCTGGCCCGCACCGGAAGCACGCCATCCGGTGCGGGCCACTGTCGCCGTTCCCGGCTCGAAGTCGCTGACCAACCGCTACCTCGTGCTCGCCGCGCTGGCCGACGGCGATTCGCGCATCGCTAATCCGCTGCGCAGCCGCGATGCCGACCTCATGATCGGCGCGCTCTCCGCGCTCGGCGCCGAATTCAGTGAGCCCGAGCCCGGCGTCCTGCGGGTCCGTCCGGCCCCGGGGCCCGGCGCCCGGGCGCTCGCCGGGCAGGCGCGCATCGAGTGCGGGCTCGCGGGCACCGTCATGCGCTTCGTCCCGCCCCTGGCCGCCGCCCTGGGGCGCGCCGCGGCCTTCGACGGCGACGAGCAGGCGCGCGGTCGCCCGATGGGCACGATGCTGAGCGCACTGCGCGAGCTGGGCGTGGACGTGGACGGCGAGGCCCTGCCGTTCGCGCTGGCGCCCGCGCCCGGGGGCGTGCGCGGCGGCCACCTCGAGATCGACGCAAGCGCCTCGAGCCAGTTCGTCTCCGGCCTCCTGCTCGCCGCGTGCGCGTTCGACCTGGGCCTCGAGCTCGCCCACACGGGCACCGCGCTGCCCTCGCAGCCGCACATCGACATGACGCTCGAGGCGCTCGCGGACGCGGGCGTCATCGTCTCCGCGCCCCGGCCCGGGCGCTGGGTGGTCGAGCCCGGCCGCCCGCGCGGGCTCGAGGTGGCCGTGGAGCCGGACCTGTCCAACGCCGCCGCGTTCGTCGCGGCCGCAATCGCCACCGGCGGCACGGTCGACGTGCCGCTGTGGCCCTGCGCCACCACACAGGCCGGCGATGCGATCCGCGGCCTTGCGCATGACTTCGGCGCTCAGGTCGAGCTCTCCCGCGCGGGCCTGCGGGTGGAGGGGCCGCAGCGACTCGCCCCCATCGAGGCGGACCTGGGCGCGGTGGGCGAGCTCACCCCCGTCGTCGCCGCGGTCGCGGCGCTGGCGGACGGGACGTCGACGCTGCGCGGCATCGGCCACCTGCGCGGCCACGAGACGGACCGGCTGGCCGCACTGGCCGCCGAGCTCCAGGCCGTGGGCGCACGGGTGGAGGAGGGGCCCGACTACCTCCGGATCACCGGGCCCGCCGACCGCGGTGCTGTGTGGCACACGTACGCCGATCACCGCATGGTCATGGCCGGGGCAATCGTGGGCCTGCGCGTGCCCGGCGTGGTCATCGAGGACCCGGACACCGTCGCGAAGACGATGCCGGACTTCGCGGCCCGCTGGACGAAGATGCTCGAGCAGGCGCCCGGCACCGCCGCCGCGGAGCGCAGGTGAGCCCGCGCTACCGGGACTTCACCGAGGACGACTACCGGCCGCGGCCCAACCGCCGCGGCAGCCGCCCCCGCACGAAGGAGCGCCCCGCCTACGAATCCGCCGTCACCGGCATGATCACCGCCGTCGACCGCGGCCGCTACCGCGCCGTCGTCCTCGACGGCGCGGAGGACCGGACCGTCGCGGGGGTGCGCGCGGCGCGGCTGCGGCGCACGGCCCTGGTGCCCGGCGACCGGGTGGACCTCGTGGGCGACACGAGCGGGGCCGAGGGCTCGCTCGCCCGGATCGTCGGCCTCCAGCCGCGCTGCACGGTCCTGCGCCGCAGCGCCGACGACGCGGATGAGACCGAGCGGGTGATCGTCGCCAATGCCGATCAGCTCGTCATCGTCACCGCGACGGCGGACCCCGCCCCGTCGGAGGGCCTCATCGACCGCGCGATGGCCGCCGCCTTCGATGCGGGCATCGAGCCGCTGCTGGCCGTCACCAAGCTCGACCTCGCGCCGCTCGACGACATCGTCGAGCGCTTCGGCGCCACCGGCATCGACATCGTGCCCTGCGGGCTGGGCCCGGACGGCCGGGTGCGCACCGAGGAGCTCCGCCCCCGCCTGGAGCACCGCCTCAGCGTGCTGCTCGGCCACTCCGGGGTGGGCAAGTCGACGCTCATGAACGCCCTGCTCCCGCAGGCCGCGCGCGCCACCGGTGCGGTCAACGACGTCACCGGGCGCGGCCGCCACACCTCGTCCTCCGCCCTCGCACTGCCCGTGGGCGCCGACGGGTGGGTCGTCGACACCCCGGGTGTGCGCAGCTTCGGGCTCGCCCACGTCGATCCCGACAGCGTGGTGGCGGCGTTCGCCGACCTCGTGCCGGCCACCGCGGACTGCCCGAAGGGCTGCACCCACCTCGCGGACTCCCCCGGCTGCGCGCTCGATGCGTGGGTGGCGCAGGGCCGGGCCGGTGAGGCGGGCCCGGCGCGCCTGGCCTCCCTGCGCCGGCTGCTCGCGGGGCTGCGCGGCTGAGGGATTGCGCGGCTGAGGGGCTGCGCGACCAAAGCCCTGCGCGGCTGAGCGACCGCTTGATTCGGGGTCTGAGCGGTGAAGGGTCTGAGCGGTTCAGGGCCCGCGCGACTGAGGGCCGCACCGCCGCGGGCCAATGCGCGGACGGGCCTCCGCGGTGCCCGGGGCCACGCCGACGCCGCCGCACATGGCCCGCGGGCGGCGGGCGCCCGCCGTCCGCGGGCCGGCCGGCCGTAGTGTGGGGCGCATGGACGATCTCCGATTCGCACTCGACCTCGCCGACCGCGCCGACGCGATCTCGCTGCCCGCGTTCCGCTCCCACGACTTCGCCGTCGAGCAGAAGCCCGATCTCACCCCGGTCACGGACGCAGACCGCGCCGTCGAGGCCATGATCCGCGAGCGCCTCGCCGAGGCCCGGCCCGCCGACTCGCTGCTGGGCGAGGAGTTCGGCGAGCGCGGCGCGGCCGCCCGGCGCTGGATCGTCGATCCCATCGACGGGACGAAGAACTTCGTGCGCGGCGTGCCCGTCTTCGCCACCCTCATCGCCCTCTACGAGGAGCGCACGCCGCTGCTGGGCGTCGTGAGCGCCCCAGCTCTCGGGCTGCGCTGGTACGCCCAGCAGGGCCAGGGTGCCTGGCGCAGCATCGCCGGCGCCCCGGCCGAGCGCCTGCGCGCCTCGGGCGTCGCGCGACTGGCCGACGCCTCGCTGTCATACGCCTCGCTGGGCGGCTGGGCGCAGCGGGGCACCCGCGAGCGCTTCATCGAGCTGTGTGACACCGTGTGGCGCACCCGCGGCTACGGCGACTTCTGGTCCTATATGTTGGTCGCCGAGGGCAGCGCGGACATCGCGTGCGAGCCGGAGCTCGAGCTCTACGACATGGCGGCCCTCGTCCCCGTCGTCACGGAGGCGGGCGGCGCGTTCACGGATCTGGACGGCCGGCCCGGCCCCTTCGGCGGCAATGCCCTGGCCACGAACGGCCGCCTGCACGACCAAGCCCTGGAGTACTTCTAGATGATGCCTGCCGCCCGACCCTCCCTCGAGCGCGCGAACCTGTGGCACCGGGCCTCCGCGGCCGCCGGCCTCATCGATGCGCAGGGCAGGGTGGGCGGCACGGTCTACGCCGCGATGACGGAGCTCGCCGCCCGCACGGGGGCGGTCAACCTGGGCCAGGGCGCGCCCGGCACGGACCCGGACCCCCGGCTCGTCGAAGCGGCGGCACGAGCCATGCGGGCCGGTGCCAACCAGTACTCCCCCGCCCAGGGCCACCCGGACCTCATCGCGGCGGTCGCTCAGTACCGCAGCTCCCCCGCCGGCCGCATCGCCCCGGAGGAGGTGCTCATCACCGTGGGCGCCACGGAGGCCATCACCGCCTCCGTGCTGGCGCTCGTGCCGGCAGGGGGCGCGGTCATCGCGTTCGAGCCGTTCTACGACTCCTATGCCGCCGCCGCGGCGCTCGCCGGCGCCGAGCTGCTCACCGTGCCGCTGCTGCCCACGGCCGAGCGCGGCTTCGCCCCGGACTGGGCGGCACTCGACGCCGCCCTGGCATCGCCGCAGGCCGCGGTCGGCGCCGCGCTCATCGTCAACGACCCGCACAACCCCACCGGCACCGTGTTCTCCGCCGCGGAGCTGCTGCGCCTGCACGCGGCTGCGCAGGCGGCCGATGCGTGGCTCATCACCGATGAGGTCTACGAGTTCCTCACCTTCAACGGCCGGCCGCACGAGCGCCTCGCGCAGCTCGTGCCGGACTCGCAGCGGATCGTGAGCATCTCCTCGGCGGGCAAGACCTTCAACGTCACCGGCTGGAAGATCGGCTGGCTCACCGCGCCGGCGCCGGTGCGCCTCGCGATCCAGGCCGTCAAGCAGTACCTGACGTTCGTGGGCGGCGCGCCGTTCCAGCCGGCCATCGCGCAGGCCCTGGCCGATCCGTCGCTCGCAGCGGCCAACCGCGATTCGCTGGCGCGCCGGTGCGACGCGCTCACGGCGCCGCTGCGGGAGGTCGCGGGGCTCACCGTTCACGAGGCGCAGGCCGGCTACTTCGTCCTCGCCGACTTCTCCGCCCTCACGGACCTCGACGCGGCCGCGCTCAACGAGCGCCTCGCCGTGGACTGCGGGATCGTCGGCATCCCGGTGGCGGCGCTGTGCCGGCCCGGCAGCGCGGCGGCGCAGGCCTATCGCGGCACGCTGCGCTATTCGTTCTGCAAGGCACCCGAGGACGTCGCCGAGGCCGCGCGGCGGCTCTCCGGGCTGGGCGCCCAGCTCGCCGCGGGCCTCCACACCGCCTGAGCCTGCGCCTGCGCCTGTACCTGCGCCTGCGCCCCACAGCCGCCCGTGGTCCAGGGGCGAGTGTTCGCACACGCCGCAGGGGCGGGTGCGAGCACCCGCCCCTGCGATGCGCGCACCGGGGCGCGCGGGATCGCTCAGGCCTGCTTGACGGCTTCGATCTCGATGGCGAGCTGGATCTTGTCGGACACCAGCAGGTCGCCGCCGGGCAGCTTCGCATCGAAGCTCATGCCGAAGTCCTTGCGGCTGATGGCGGTCGTGGCGGAGAAGCCCGCGACGGTGTTGCCGTACGGGTCCTCGTTGGCGCCGTTGAACTCGGCCTTGAAGGACACGGGACGCTCGACGCCGCGCAGGGTCAGCGTGCCCTCGAGGGTGAATTCGGGGCCCTCGACACCCGTGATCGCGGTCGAGGCGAAGGTGATCTGCGGGTGCTCGGAGGCGAGGAAGAAGTCACCGGACTTCAGGTGCTCATCGCGCTGCTCGTTGGCGGTGGAGACGGTCGCGGCATCGGCCGAGGCGCGCACCGAGCTGGCGGTGAAGTCCTCGGCGATCTCGAGGACGCCCTCGATGCCGTAGATGTTGCCCCGGACCTTCGAGACGCCGGCGTGGCGGGCGGTGAAGGCGAAGTCGGAGTGCGCTCCGTCGATGTTCCAGGTGCCTGCGGTCAGTCCGGTGGGAAGGGTGCTCATGTGCTCTCCTTGGCGATTGCGGGCGGGCCTGCGGCTGCGCCCCGTGTTCTGTCAGTGTCCTGTCGAACCAGTCTAGTTTAAACATCAACCACTTGGTTGCGCTGGTGTAACCGGCTCCCACCGCCGATCATTCCCGCCCCGCGGAAAAACTTCCGCGCACCCGCTCAGCCCGCGGCCCGCTTCTTCGCGCCCTTCGACTGGTCAGCGCCCTGCTTCTTGGTGGGGCCCTGCTTCTTGCTGGTCCCCTGCTTCTTGTCGGTGCTCTGCTTCTTCACGGTGCTCTGCTTCTTGCTGGTCCCCTGCTTCTTGTCGGTGCTCTGCGTCTTGTCGGTGCTTTGCTTCTTGGCGTCCGCAGGCCCGGCGCC
Organism: Brevibacterium rongguiense; assembly: GCF_009857845.1. Lineage (GTDB taxonomy): Bacteria > Actinomycetota > Actinomycetes > Actinomycetales > Brevibacteriaceae > Brevibacterium > Brevibacterium rongguiense. The sequence continues at coordinate 25,021 of NZ_WWEQ01000016.1, forward strand.
CTTGCTCGCAGCCCCGTTCCTCTTCGAGCTCTTCTTCGCGGTGCTCGTCGTGCCGGCGCCGTTCTTGCCGGCACCCTGTTTCGCGGCGCCCTTCTGCCCGGCGCTCGTCTTCTCGCGGCTCTTCGTACGATCCTTCTTCCCACCGCCCGCGCCCGGGCCCGGCTCCTGTGACCCGGAGCGACGAGCCGCCACGCTGCGCTTGAGGGCCTCCATGAGGTCGATGACCTCACCGCCGGAGTCATCGTCATCCTCCCCCAGCGTCACGGCGGTGTCGATCGATTCGCCGCGTCCCAGCTTGTCCTCGATGAGGGCGTCGAGCTCCTGCTGGTACTCGTCGTGGAACGCCTCCGGTTCGAAGTCGGCGGAGAACTCCTCGATGAGCGAGCGGGCCATCTTCTTCTCCTGCGCACTGGGCTTCGCATCCTGCGCGGCGGTGTCCAGATCGGCCGGCCGGACCTCGTCGGCCCACAGGAGCGACTGCAGCGCGATGACCTCTCCGCGCACCCGCAGTGCGCCCAGCCGGGTGCGCGAGCGCAGCGTGAACGTGACGATGGCGGTGCGCTCGGCCTCCGCGAGCGTCTCGCGCAGCAGGGCGTAGGCCTTGGCGGACTTCGCGTCCGGCTCCAGGTAGTAGGCGCGGTCGACCATGAGCGGGTCCACCTGGGCGGCGGGCACGAACTGGGCGATGCTGATCTCGCGGCCCGCCTCGGCGGGGAGCGCGTCCAGCTCCTCATCGGTGATGATGACCGTCTCGTCACCGTCGTCATAGGCCCGGTCGATGTCCTCGTAGGCCACCTTCTTGCCGCAGATCTCGCAGCGCCGCTCGTAGCGGATGCGGCCGCCGTCCTCGTCGTGGACCTGATGGAGCTCCACGTCGTGGGACTTCCGCGCCCCGTAGAGCCTGACCGGCACGCTCACGAGCCCAAAGGCCACCGTGCCACTCCAGATTGCCCGCATTGCCCGCACTCCCCTTCACCGCCGCAACCGTGCTGACTACGCTGAGCCTAGCGGTGCGGCCCACGCCCCGCCCGCGGCCGCGGCGCACGCGCAGAACCCGCAGGAGGCAGCGCCATGCCACGATCCGATCGCCCCCGCGGCGGTTCGCGCACCGCCTCCGCCCACGCGCGGACCGTCACGATCGACGGGCACCGGCTCAAGCTGACCCACCTGGACAAGGTCCTCTACCCCGCCGCGGGCTTCACGAAGGCCGACGTCCTCGACTACTACGCGGCGGTCGCCGAGGCGCTCATCCCCCTGGCCCGGGCGCGCCCGCTCACCCGCAAGCGCTGGCCGGACGGGGTCGGAACCGCGGCGCATCCCCTGCGGCCGTTCTTCCGCAAGGCCCTCGAGGCATCCGCGCCGGCCTGGATTCCGCGCGTGTCCCAGCACCACGCCGATCACACGAGCGTCTACCCGCTGCTGGACTCCCCCGCCGTCCTCGCGTGGCTCGGCCAGCTGGCCGCGCTCGAACTGCACGTCCCGCAGTGGCGCGTGTCCGCCGAGGGCAGCGCCCTGCCGCCCGACCGCATGGTCCTCGACCTGGATCCCGGACCCGGCGCCGGGCTGGCCGAGTGCGCCGAGGTCGCCCGGCTGTGCCGCGAGATCATGCACGGCATGGGCCTTGAGCCGCTGCCCGTGACCTCCGGTTCGAAGGGCATCCACCTGTACGCAGCGCTGCCCGGTGACACGGGCGCGGAGGAGGTCAAGGAGGTCGCGCACGAACTGGCGCGCTCCCTCGCCGCCGAGCGCCCGGAGCTCATCGTCAGCGAGATGGCCACCGCACTGCGCCGCGGCAAGGTGCTCATCGACTGGAGCCAGAACAGCGCGGCGAAGACCACCGCCTGCCCGTACTCCCTGCGCGGTGGCCCCGAGCCCACCGTGGCCGCGCCCCGGACCTGGGAGGAGCTCGACGACCCGGGGCTTGCGCAGCTGGGACCCGCCGAGGTCGTCGAGCGGCTGCGCTCCGGCCTGGAGCCGCTGGCCGCGCTGGCAGGCGGGGGCGGCGACCGCCTCGACGCCTACCGCGCCAAGCGCGACGGCAGCCTCACACCCGAGCCGGTCCCGGTGGCGGGCACGCTGAGCACCTCGGGCGGCTCCGCGGCCTCGGGCGGCTCTGACGCGCCGAACGGCTCCGGCGCATCGAATGGCTCTGGCGTATCGCATGGCTCTGACGTATCGCATGGCTCTGACGTATCGGATGGCTCCGACACATCGGCAGGCGCCGGCGCCTCGGCGCCCCGGAACGGCGGGGACGCGCGCAGCGGGCCCGGCGGCGGGCCGGGCCGGATCTTCGTCATCCAGGAGCACCACGCACGCGCACTGCACTTCGACACCCGCCTCGAGCACGACGGCGTGCTGGTCTCCTGGGCGGTGCCCAAGGGGCCGCCCCTGCGCCGGGGCGTCAACCGGCTGGCCGTGCAGACCGAGGACCACCCCATGGACTACGCGGACTTCTCCGGGACGATTCCCGCGGGGCAGTACGGCGCCGGCACAGTGAGCATCTGGGACACCGGCGCGCTGGAGGTGGAGAAGTGGCGCCCCGATGAGATCGTGGCGGTGCTCTTCGGCCGGCCCGACGGCGGGCTGGGCGGCGTGCCGCGGCGCTACGCCCTCATCCGCACGCGGGGCGAGGACTGGCTGCTGCAGCTCATGAAGGACCAGCCGCCGAAGGGCGCCCGGCCCCCGAGCGGACAGCCGCCGGCGGACGGACAGCCGCCGGCGAGCGCACCGTCGACGGCGAACCCACCGGACCGCGCGGACGCAGCGGACCGGGCGGACGCAGCGGACCGGGCGGTGGCACCGGGCCAGGTCGATGCACCGGACCGAGCGGGCGCGGCGGGTCATACCGCCGGTGAGGACGAGGCGGCCGGCGAGGACCGTCCCGGTGCCGCCGATTCCCGTGAAGCCCCCGCCGGGCACGCCGGGCACGCCGGGCACGCGGGGCCCGCGGTGCCCAGCGCTGGCGGCCTGCCCGCCCCCATGCTCGCCGTGGCGGAGCTCCCCGGCCCGCGCCTTGCCGCCGAACCGCGCGCCTGGGAGGCGAAGTGGGACGGCTACCGGGCCATCGCCCGGGTGGGTGAGCACGGGGTCGAGGTGCGCAGTCGCAGCGGGGCGGATCTCACCGAGCGCTTCCCCGAGCTCGCGACGCTTGCCGAGGCCGCCGCATCGGGCACGGTCGTCGACGGCGAGATCGTGGTGCTCGACTCCGACGGCCGCCCGGACTTCGCGCGCCTGCAGCGGCGGGCGGACCTCCCGGAGGCGCAGACCGCCCGGGCCGCGCAGTCGCAGCCCGTGTTCTACATGCTCTTCGATCTGCTCGCAGCCGCCGGGGAGGACCTGTGCGAACTGCCCTACGCGCAGCGCCGCGCACGGCTCGCGGACACCGTGGAGCCCGGTGGTCCCATCGCCGTCCCGGCGGGCCTGGGCGATGCCCTGCCCGCCGCGCTCGCCGCGAGCGCGGGACTGGGCCTCGAGGGCGTGGTGGGCAAGCTGCGCGAGAGCCCGTACCGGCCCGGGGTGCGCTCGCAGGACTGGGTGAAGATCAAGCACACGGCGGACCAGGCCGTGGTGATCATCGGCTGGCGGCCCGGCCGCGGCGGCCGCGCGGCCACGTTCGGCTCGCTGCTCGTCGCGGTGCACAGCGACGGCGAGCTGCGCTACGCCGGTCGTGTGGGCGCGGGCTTCGACGACCGGCAGCTGCGGACCCTGCGCACGCGCCTCGACCGCCTGCGGCGGGCCACCGCGCCGGCCACCGGCGTGCCCGCGGCGGTCGCCCGCGAGGCCGAGTGGGTCACTCCCCGGTTGGTGGGCGAGGTCCGCCACTCCGGGCGCACCGCCGGCGGCGCGCTGCGCCATCCCGTGTGGCGCGGGCTGCGCGAGGACGTGGCCCCCGACCAGGTGCAGTGGGAGATGTGATGGCCGCCCGCGCACCTCGGCGGGGCCCGCATGCCCACGGGTTTCCCAGCGGGGGCGCCTAGGCTGGGAGAGCGCCGGGGCGCGGCAGCCGCCGGGACCCGGCCATCCGAGCACCACGCACGCGCGGGGCTCCGCACAGGGACGCCCTGCCCGACCTCTCGAGGAGACCCCTTGTCCAGCGCCGCCGCCCCCGTCCACCGCTCCACGACCCCGCCCTCCGGCAGGAGCCTGCTGGCCCTCCTGGGATTCGGTGCCGCCGTGCTGGCCGCCGCCGTCATCGGCGGCCTCGCCTCCGGTGGCTCGCAGCAGGTCTACTCCTCGCTCGAGCTGCCCGCCTTCGCGCCCCCCGGCTGGCTCTTCGGCCCGGCCTGGGCGCTCTTCTACGCGCTCATCGCCCTTGCCGGCTGGCTGGTCTGGCGCCGCGCGGGCTTCGATTCCGCCCTGTGGGTGTGGACCGCCCAGCTCGTCCTCAACGCCGCCTGGACGCCCCTGTTCTTCGCGGCCGGAATCTACTGGCTGGCCTTCGCGGAGATCGCCCTGCTGTGGGTGGTCCTCCTCGTATGCATCGGCATGTTCTGGCGCCGCAGCCGCCCGGCCTCCCTGCTCATGCTCCCCTACCTCGCGTGGGTGACGTTCGCGGCCGCCCTCAACCTGGCGATCGCCGTCCTCAACTGATCCGCTGATCCGCGCCCGCTGGGCGTCTGGTCCCTTGGGCCCGTGCGCGGCCGGTTCGCCCGTGGGCGGCCGGCCGCACACGCATGTGTGAGGGAGGCGGCCGGCGGCGCCGGCACAGCCGGGCCGCACCTCGGGTCCGGAGGGATGCCGCGCCCCCGCCCGGGCCCCGTGGGCGCCTGACGATCCGAACGCCCCGCGGCCCCGTACGCACCTCGGTCCTGCACGGACCTCGGGTCCGAACTCCGCGCAGCCCGGCCGCAACGCTGGCCCCGCTCGGGTGAGGCCCGCCGTCCGCTGCCGACCGCCGTGCGCGAACTCGCTGCCGGTGAGCATGACGAAGGCCCCCGATCCTCATGAGGATCGGGGGCCTTCTTCTCGTGGCGGGGGAGGGATTTGAACCCTCGACCTCCGGGTTATGAGCCCGGCGAGCTACCGAACTGCTCCACCCCGCGATGCGTGTCCCACTATACGCACTCCCCGCTCGGGGGCCAAATCGAGGGGCTGTGACCTGCCCGACACCCCCCCGGCGGCCCCTCGGGAACGCGGGCCGGGGCTGGTGTGCACCCGAGCCGGCGTACGCAACCCGGCCCCTGCGCGCCGCGGGCGCGGCCTCGGCCTCACCCGCGGCGCAGCCCGCGCTCCGGGACCGGGCGCAGCCTGCGCGCCATGCCCGGCCTGCGCCTCGGGCCGCGCGCGCCCGGCCCCGGAACCGGGACCGGGCGCGCCCGGGCGCTCACCCCTCGGCCGACTCGGCCTTCTCGAGGGCCTCGCGCAGGCGCTTCTGGGCCTCGCCGTACTTCGTCCAGTCGCCGTCCTTCATGGCGGCGTCGGAGTCCTCCATCGCCTTCTTCGCATCGGCGAGGCTCTTCTTGTAGTCCGCGCTGCCCTGCGCGCCCGAGGAGGACTCGCTGGCCTCGGTGCCGCCGGCCGCATCCGAGTCCTTCTTCTTGCCGGCCTGGTTCGAGTCGCCCGCATTGGCCCCGGAGTTGCCCCCGAACACCTGGTCGAGCGCCTCGTCGAGCGTGGAGGCGTAGCCGATCTTCTCGCCGAAGGCCACGAGGACGCGCTGGAGCACCGGGTAGGACGTCTCCCCCGAGGAGCGCACGTAGACCGGCTGCACGTAGAGCAGCCCGCCGGCCACCGGCAGCGTGAGCAGGTTGCCGTTCTCCACCTTCGACGAGCCCAGGCGCAGCACGTTGAGGTTCGACTGCACCTTGGGCTGGGTGTTGAAGTTGTTCTGCGCCTGGCCCGGCCCGGGGAAGGTCGTGTTGCGCGGCAGCTGCAGCAGCCGCAGCTTGCCGTAGCCCTCGCCGCGCACCCCCTTCTTCGAGCCCGCGTCCGCGGAGGCGGAGAGGAAGCCGGTGAGGTTGTTGCGCGTCTGCCCCTCGATCTGGCGCGGGATGAACGACGACGTCAGCGAGAACGACGGCTGCTGCTGGCCCGGCATCTTGAGGGTGAGGTAGTACGGCGGCTGGGTGAGGTTGTCATCGCGGGCGACCGTCGGATCGAGCGGCGACGTCCAGAAGTCCTGCTTCGTGTAGAAGGAACCGGCGTCCTCGACGTGGTACTGCGTGAGCAGCGAGCGCTGGACCTTGAAGAGGTCCTCCGGGTAGCGCACGTGGCTCATGAGATCGCCGCTCATGGAGTCGACGGACTTGAACATGTCCGGGAAGACCTTCGACCACGACTGGAGGATGGGGTCGTCCTCGTCCCAGTCGTAGAGCTCGACCTTGCCGTCATAGGCGTCCACGGTGGCCTTGACGGAGTTGCGGATGTAGTTCGCCTGCTCCTTGGGCAGCGCCGCGTTCGCGCTGCCGCGCTGCGTGTTGGAGTCCTCCGTGGCGTCCTGGAGGACCTGCGGCTTGGAGTACGGGTACTGCGAGCTCGTCGTGTAGCCGTCGACGATCCACTTGATGCGCCCGTCCACCACGGCCGGGTACGGGTCGCCGTCGACCTGCAGGAACGGAGCGGCCTTCTCCACGCGCTCGCGCGGGCTGCGCTCGTAGAGGATCTGGGACTTCGAGTTCAGCGCGTCGGAGAGCAGGATCTGCTCGTCCTGGAACTTCACCGCGTACAGGAGGCGGTGGAAGAGGTTGCCCACGCTGGGGCCGCCCTCACCGGAGAACGTGTTGTAGACCTGCGCACCGCCGTCCTCCTTGTCCGCCGGGTAGTCGATCTCCTGGGGCTTCGCGCCGTCCTCGGCGCCCACGATCGAATAGCGCGGCGACTGCTCGCCGAAGTACACTCGCGGCTCGTACTCGCCCAGCTCGCCCGTGGGCGGGATGTTGGCCTCGGAGAACGCGGGCTGGCCGTCGGTGCCCTGGCGGTTGCCGTAGGCGGACACGACGCCGAAGCCGTGCGTGTAGACGACCGCCTGGTTGAGCCAGGAGGCATCGGACTGCGACTGCGGGTTGAGCTCGCGCACCGCGATGACGGTGTCCTGGCTCTGCCCGTCGATCGTGTAGCGGTCGACGTCGAGCTGGGAGGGGAACGAGTAGAAGGACCGCTGCTGCTGGAGCTGGCGGAAGGTATCGGAGACGAGGTTCGGGTCGAGCAGCCGGATCGAGGCCGCCGTCTGGGCATCCGAGCGCAGCGCGCCGGAGGGCGCATCCGTCTTGGGCGTGTAGGGCACCACGTCGACGTCGTCGATCCCGTAGGCCTTGCGCGTGGCGTCGATGTTGCGCTGGATGTAGTCGCGCTCGAGGTTCTGCTCGCTCGGCATCACCTGGAACTGCTGGACAGCGGCGGGCAGCGCGATGATCGACACCGCGCCCAGGACGAACAGCATGACGACCGCCACGACGGACAGCCGCCAGATGGGCCGGAACGCGTTGGCGGCCATGAGCACCGCAACCACGGCCGCGGCGATCGCGACGATGAGCATCGCCGGCAGCGTCACGTGGGCCGCCGTGTACGTGGCGCCGGTGACGAGCCCGCGCTCCGAGGTCAGGTCCGCGTAGCGCTGGACGAACAGGCGCGCGGCCTGGGCGAGGACGAGCACCGCCGCCGTGATGGCCAGGTGCACGCGGGCGGGCTTCGTCAGGTGGATTCCCCGCTCCTCCCCCGGGCGGATGCCGCCCATGAGGTAGTGGCCCACGACCGCGGCGATGAAGGACAGCAGCGCGGCCATCCCCAGGAAGCCCAGCGCGTCTGCAGCATGGGCAGGCCGAAGACGTAGAAGGAGATGTCGTGGCCGAACTGGGGGTCCGCCTGGCCGAACGAGGTGGGGTGGAGGAAGAGCTGCGCCTCTTTCCAGCTGGCCGCCAGGGCGGTGCCGCCCAGCAGGCCCACGACGATCGGCAGCGCGATCGTGAAGACGCGCCGCAGCGGCTCGACCGCCGCGCGGTAGCGGTCGAGGTTCTCCTGCCGCGGTGTCGTGGGCGCATAGACCGGCCGTTGGCGGTGCGAGAACCACAGCGGGAACCATACGGCCGCGCCCATGAGGACGAGCCCGATGGCGAAGAGCACCGCGCGGGTCAGCCACTGCGTCGTGAAGACCTGCAGGAAGCCCGCCTGGTCGAACCACAGCACGTCCGTGTAGACCTGCGCGAACACGACGAAGAGGATGAGGAGGATCACCACGGCGATGATCGTGAGGATGAGCGGCGAGGGCCCGCGCCGCTTCGTTCGGGTGTGCTGGGTCTGCGCTGTCACGCGAGTCCTTCCGCGGTCGGGTCCGCCCGGCGGGCCGGGCGGACCTGGGGGGCCGCTGCGCGGCCGCTCACTGCCATGGGGTCGTGGGGGCTGGGCGGGCGGAGGGCGTCACTGCGCCCCGCCCGAGGTGCAGGTGGGCAGGCTGTCGGTGTCGTGCTTGCCGATGCGCTCCACCGAGGTGCGCGCGGAGTGCAGCGTGTCGATCCGCACGACCGTGATGTCCTCGCCCTGGGCGGCCTCCTGGGCCTCCGCGCAGTTGTCCTTGGGGGCCAGGAAGTACTTCGCCCCGCGCTCGGCGGCGGCCGCGACCTTCTGGCGCGCGCCGCCGATGGGCGAGACGGTGCCGTCGGGGCTGATCTCGCCGGTGCCGGCGATCGGAACGCCCCCGGTCATGGCCCCGGGCGTGAGCTTGTCGACGATGGTGAGCGCGAAGATCGTGCCGGCCGAGGGCCCGCCGATCCCGCTGACGTTGTAGGTCACCCGCACGGGGAAGTCGTACTGCTGGGCGAGCCGCACGCCGATCGCCTTCTGCCCGTCCGCTTCACGGGGGGTGAGCGTGGCGCTGCCGCGCTCGGAGCCGCGCCGGTAGTCCACGGTGACCGTCGCGGAGGCGCGCACGGCGTCCTGCACGGCCTGCGCACCGGCATCGTCGCCGGTGATCTTCGTGCCGTTGACCGCCGTGATCCGGTCGCCGGCCCGCAGCTTGCCCACCGCTGGGGTGTCGGGGAGGACCTCGGAGACCGCGATCTGCGAGGTGTAGGGCTTCTTGAGCTCCGTCATCGCCGCTGCGGTGGCGGTGTCCTGCGAGCCGGCCATCTGGGCCGCGTTCTCCGAGGCCACCTCGTCGCGGGTGGTGGTCAGCGGGTAGTAGGACTCGGTCGGGATGACGGTCTGGGCGCGCTTGAGCACGGCGCCCAGCGCCTGCGAGGCGAAGACCGTGCGGCCGGGCCCGCCGGACACGCCCACGGTGAGCATGTCGAGCGAGCCCTGCGTGGGATAGGTCCGCGCCCCGCTGATGGCGATGACGTCCTTGCCGTCCTGGCTGCCGAACGTGTTGAGCACGGGGCCGGGCACCTCGATGAGATAGGGCACGGGCACAAGGGCCGCCGCGAGGACGAGTGCGTAGGTGAGCAGGCCGGAGACCATCCCGGAGTCGAGGCGCCCGCCCCGCCTGCGGCGCCGGCGGCGGACTGCGGGCGATGATCCGGCCGGGCGCGCCGGGGCGTCCGCGTGTGCGCGGGCGTCGTGGGTGCTCACCAACCGCATCCTTCCAAACCGGGGTCTGCCCGAGTCTAGTTCAGAGGCACCCGGTGCCGCGAATGCGGCGGGGCCTGCCGCGCCGCCCCACCGCCGCACGATCGCGCCCGGTTTCGCCCTCGACGAAACCGGGCGCGCGGCCCGCGGATTCGGAAGGTTTGACCAGGCGGCGTCGTTAGGGTGGGGAAAACGCCATCGACCCGGGGAGACGCCATGAGCGAGAACGACCGCGACAACGAGAAGCCGGATGAGAACGATCCGCTCGGCAACCTGTTCGGCATGATCTTCGGCCAGGGCGGGATGCCCGGCCAGTCGGGTGCGGGCCAGCAGTCCGGCCAGGGCGGGATGCCCGGCATGTCCGGGATGAATATCGACCCCGCAATGCTCGGCGGCATCATGTCGCAGCTCCAGGGGATGTTCTCCGGAGCGGGGGGCGGTGTGAAGACCGCCGCCGTGCGCGCCGCCGAGGCCAAGCTGCCCACGCCCGACCCGCAGCCGGGTGAGGAGGCCAAGCGCACCAGCGCGGATGCCTTCCGCGTGGCCGAGCTGTGGCTGGGCAGCGTCACCGAGGAGCCCGCAGGGGTGCCCGCCGGCCGCCCGCTCAGCCGCAAGCAGTGGGTCGAGGACTCCGCCGAGGGCTGGCTGGAGCTCGTGGGCCCCATCCGGGAGAACATGAGCGAGGCGCTGCTCGGCTCGCTCGGCGAGCAGGTGCCCGAGGAGATGAAGCCCATGCTCGCTCACGCCGGGCAGATGCTCGGGTCGATGACGGACATGATGTTCGGCGCGCAGCTGGGCGAGCTGCTCGGAGCGCTCTCCGGCAGCGTCCTCACCGGCACCGAGTTCGGGCCCTCCGTCATGCGCGGCGGCGAGCCCGTGCTCGTCGAGTCGAACATCGCGGGCCAGGCCGCCGAGAGCGGGCTCGACACCGCCGAGCTGCGCATCTACCTCGCCGCCACCGAGCTCGCCCACCTGTGGCTGTTCGCCCGCGTGCCGTGGCTGGCCGGCCACGTGCGCACCGCGCTGGCGAAGTACGCCGACGGGATCGAGGTCGACACCGAGCGCATCCAGGGGATGGCCGCCGGAGGCCTCGACCCCAGCCAGCTCGAGCAGATGGGCGAGGAGCTGCGCCAGGGCATGTTCCGCCCGCAGCCCACCGCTGACCAGCGCGAGGCGCTCGAGACCCTGCAGACCGTGCTGTCCGTCATCGCGGGCTGGGCCGACGTCGTCGCCTACGCCGCGTGCGCGCAGCTCGAGCAGCGCGAGGAGATCCGCACGGCGCTGCGCGAGCGGGCCGCGGCGCAGAGCCCCGCCGATGTCGCACTGTCCGACTTCATCGGCCTCAACCTGCAGCCGGCCCGCCTGCGCGAGGCGATCAGCCTGTTCGCCTACCTCGAATCGACGAAGGGCGCCGAGGCCCGCGACGACGTCTTCCGCCACCCCGACATGCTGCCCACCGCCGCCGACCTCGACGATCCGCTGGGCTACTACGAGCGCCGCAGCGCCGAGTGGTCCGCCGACTCGTCGATGGACGAGGCCCTCGAGCGGCTCCTCAGCGAGGAGTCCGGCACGGGTGCCGGTGCGGCGGGGACCGCGGATTCGGGTCCTGCGGAGTCCGGACGGGCCGAATCGGAGGGAGCCGAGGAGTCCGCGGCAGCGGAGCACTCGACGGACGAGGGCACCGGGCGCACGGACCGGGACGGCCGCGCGGGCGACGGGGGCGACGAGCGGGACGAGGACCGCTGAGCGGTCCCGCCCGGGCAGTCCGCACCGAGCTGCGCGAGGCCGCGGACGGCCTCGGGGCCACCGACCCGCAGACCGCGCGGGCATGTCGTGCCCTGGCCGCGGAGCTCGCGGCCGGGCTGGGTGTCGAGCGGGAGTCCGGGCCCGCGCACGTGACGGCCAGCTGCGCCGTCTTCTCCCCGAGCTTCGACGCCGTCCTCCTCCATCTGCACCGCAAGGCGGGGGTCTGGCTGCAGTTCGGGGGCCACATCGAGCGCACGGACGCGGGCGCCCGGGCCGCCGCGCGGCGCGAGACCCGCGAGGAATCCGGGCTGACCGAGCTCACGTGGCTCTCCCCGCTGCCCGTCGACGTCCACCGCCACGCCCTCGCCGGGCGCTTCGGCTCCTGTGCCGAGCACACGGACATCGTCTTCGCCGCCACGGCGGACCCTGCCGCCGCGACGCGGCGCTCGGCGGAATCGGCGGGCCTGGCCTGGAGCGCCCTGGCCGAGCTGCCGGACGGCATCGCAGCCGACCTGCCGGACCGCCTGCCGGCTATCGCCGCGCGCGCTCGACGGCTCGCCCGTGGCTGAACCCCGCGAGGTAGATGTCCGCCTCGGCCGTGCGCTTGTAGCGCGCGACGAGGGCCTTGAACGCGGGTGAGTGGTTGGGCTCGCGCAGATGGGCGAGCTCGTGGACGAGCACCGCGTCGATGACCCACTGGGGCGCCTCCCGCAGCTGAGCTGAGATCCGGATGGCGCCCGTGGCCGTCGTGGTCGAGCCGAAGCGCTCGAGCTGCTGCTGGGACCACACGACCGAGGCCGGCGCCAGGCCGTCGTCGAAGACGCGGGCGTTGAGCAGCGCGGCCCGCTCGGCCAGCGCCGCATCGGGTGCCGGACCGCGCGCCGCCCGCCGCTCCATGCGCGTGATGAGCTGCGCGATCTGCGCGCTGTGGCGCCGGGGGTCGTAGGACTGCGGGACCGCCAGGTGCCAGCGCTCGCCCCGGCGGGTCAGCGAGATCGTCTTGCGCCGCCGCGCCGAACGGCTGATGGAGATCTCATCCGCCGCGAGCAGCGCCCGCACCTCCTGTGCATCCATGGCGCCACCGTAGCCCCCGGCGCCCTGCCATCGGACACGGCACGTCCGCCCTGTGGCCGGTGCGTCCGACATGCGGGCCCGGCAGAAAAAATTTTGCGCTCCCGTGCATCCCGGGCGCGTCGCACGTCCCCGGGGCCGCCCGCGCGCACCGCGCGGCCCGCAACGGCGGGCTCCGGCCGGCCGGTGCACGGCGGCCGGGTCCGGGCGCGGAGCGCGTGCTCCACAGCACTGTCCACAGCCCAGGGGCGGCCCTGCACACCTTGTCCACACGCCATCCACAGTTCTACGGTCGTGCGGCTTTGACGGGAGCGGCGCGCCCGCATAGTTTGAGCAGTTAGATCCGCGGAAAACCCGGAGTTCATGGGCAAGGGGAAGGCTCATGAACAGCCGCGAGCGCCTGTGGATCGTCCGCGGACGGAGGCGGTCGCAAGCCCCCCGGTACCTCGATGCCGGAGAGCCGAGCGCCTCCGTCCGCTCTGTGCGTCCACAGTTTTTCCACAGCGCTTCCACGCGGGTGGCCGCCGGCGCCGCGCCTTCCTAGAGTGAGCCTCCCGAACAAGGGAGGCCCCGTGTACACCATCTACCGCTGCGTGCCGCTCGTATGGCGCTCCCCCGGCTGCGTCCAGTTCGGCGCCGATGACCCCGTGCTCATCGATGGGCTGAGCCCCGCGGACGCCGATCTGCTCAACCTGCTGCGGATGGGCGTCTCCGCCGCCGGGCTCTACGACGCCGCGGCGCGCTGCGGGGTGGAGCGCACCCGGGCGGCCTCGCTGCTGGCCCTGCTCGACGAGGCCGGTGTCCTCGTGCCCGTCGGGCCCCCTGCGCTCACCAGCGCACAGCCCGGCGCCGAGGCGCTGGCGGCTCACCTGCACGCGGCACCGGCCCGCGTGGCCGAGGCACTCGCCGCCCGCCGGGTGCGCGTCACCGGTCCGCTTGCCGAGCCGCTGGTCGCTGCCCTGCTGCGGGCCGGCCTGAGCGCGCAGGCGGTCGGCAGCGCCGAGGAGGCGGCCGCGGATCCGGACGCCCTCACCGTGCTCACGGCCGTGTGGGCCGCCGACCTGCTGGGCGCGGGCCTCCTGAGCGAGGCGGGGGCAAGCCACGCCCACGTCGTCATCGGCGAGGGCCTGGCGCGCGTCGAGCACCCCGTTGTCCCCGGCTGCACCCCGTGCACGGGCTGCCGGGTGGGCGCGCTGAGCCGGGAGGACCCCGGCTGGCTCGATGCCTGGCGGGCGCTGCGCGCCCTGCGCGCCTCGGCCGAGCGGGCGGACCCGGCCCTCGTCGCGCTGGCGCTCGCACTCGCCGCAGCGCGCCTGCGCTCGTTCCTCGTCGCCGAGCGCCTGGACCCGGCCGATGTCACGATCGCCCTCGATGGGTCCACCACGACCGCAGCGCCCGCCTTCCACCCGGCGTGCGACTGCCGCCTGCCGCTGGCCGCGCCCGGCGCACCGGCCGCGCACCCGGCTGCTCGGGAACCGCTCCCGGCGGCCACCGGCACGAACCGGGCTGCGGAGCGCGCGGGCTGAGCCGGCGCGGGATGCACGGCAGGCACCGGCACCGGGAGCTCGCACCGGGAGGCGCCGGCACCGCGGGCGGGCTCCGGGACCTCGCAGCGGGCGCTACGAGACGAGGACTACGGGGCGGGGCTGCCGTGCACGGCGGAGGCGACGACGGCCACGACCTCGGCGCCGAACTGGCCGAGCTTGACCGGCCCCATGCCCGGCACCCGCTCGAGGTCGGCGGGCGTCTGGGGCACCACCTCGGCGATGGCCGCGAGCGTGGCGGTGGTGAAGACCATGTAGGCGGGCACGCGCAGCCGCGCGGCGGTCTCCTCCCGCCAGGCCGTGAGCGCCTCGAGCACCCGCGCATCGGCGGCCTGCGCGCAGTGCGAGCAGCGGCCCATCCGCCGCTCGGCCGCCCCGTCGAGCGGACGCGCGCAGCGCGCGCACTGCTGCTCGCGCAGCCGCGCGCCGGCCGCACCCGGGCGCCGGGCGCCCGAGCGGGCAGACTGCGCCGCGGCGGCCCCCTGGGCCTTCCCCCGCAGCTCGCCGACGAAGCGGGAGACCCGGCGCTGGACACGGCTGCCGGACTGGCGGGCCAGCGACCAGCTGAGCGTGAGCTCGTCGCGGGCCCGGGTGAGTGCCACGTAGAACAGGCGCCGCTCCTCCGCGATCTGGGCCGGCGTGGTCGCGTAGGAGATGGGCAGGAGCCCCTCCGAGAGGCCCACGATGTGCACGCTGTCCCATTCGAGGCCCTTCGCCGCGTGGACGCTGGCCAGCGTCACCCCGTCCACCGGCGGTGCGAACTGGTGCTCCCGACGGTCCTCGAGCTCAGCGACGAACTCAGCGAGCGGGACCGGCAGCTCACGGTCGGACTGCAGCCGGCGGGCGAGCTCCACGAGCGCGCTCAGCGATTCCCACCGTTCGCGCAGCGCACCGCCCCGCGCGGGGCCGGCGGCGGTCCAACCCAGCGAGGCCAGCACCTCGGCGACGGCGTCCGGCAGCGGCTGGGGGGCGCGCGCCGAGCGCGCCGCGCGCAGCATCGCCATGGCCTCCTTGACCTCGCGGCGGGCGAAGTAGCGCTCCCCGCCGCGCAGCACGTAGGCGATGCCGGCATTCGCCAGCGCCTCCTCGAGCGCGCGGGACTGGCCGTTCGTGCGGAAGAGCACCGCGATGTCCGAGGCGCGCCGGCCGGCAGTGAGCTGGGCGGCGATGCGCTGGGCGATGCCCTGCGCCTCCGCCTCGTCGTCGGGGAACTCGAGGAGCGCCGGCGGCTGGCCACCCGTGCGCGTGGGCTGGAGGACGAGCGGGCTGCGGCCAGTGTGGGCCAGCACCCGGTTCGCCGCGTCGACGATGGGGGCCCGCGAGCGGTAGTTGCGCACCAGTGAGATCGTCGCCGCGTCCTCGAAGCGCTGGGGCAGGCCCAGCAGGAACGAGTCGGTGGCGCCGGCGAACGTGTAGATCGTCTGCGCGGGATCGCCCACGACGCACAGCGAGCTGCGCCGGCCCAGCCAGCGGGAGAGCAGGTCGAACTGGACCGGGGAGACGTCCTGGAACTCGTCGACGACGAAGTGGCGGTACTGCGAGTGGACCTGCGCGGCGATGTCCTCGCGGGTGGCGAGCACCCCGGTGAGGACGAGGAGGACGTCTTCGAAGTCGAGCATCCGGCCGCGGGTCTTGAGCTCCCCGTAGGCGGTCATGATGCGCACCATGGCCGCGGGGTCGATGCCCTCGGGCAGCTCCCGGTCCGCGGCCATGCCCGCGTACTCCTCCGTGCCGATCATCGACACGGCGGCGAACTCGATCTCCGCGGCGACGTCGCGCACCGTCTCCCGCTCCACCTCGAAGCCGGTCTCGGCCAGCGCGCGGGCGACGGCGCCGGCCTT
Source organism: Brevibacterium rongguiense (assembly GCF_009857845.1). Lineage (GTDB taxonomy): Bacteria > Actinomycetota > Actinomycetes > Actinomycetales > Brevibacteriaceae > Brevibacterium > Brevibacterium rongguiense. The sequence goes on from NZ_WWEQ01000016.1 coordinate 40,721, forward strand.
CTGCGCGATGAGCTCGGGAAACGGCCCCTCCGCGAACGCCGGCCAGAAGAACCGCAGCTGCCGCAGCGCCGCGGAGTGGAACGTGCGGGCCTGGACACCGGGCACCCCCAGGCCGCGCAGGCGCGCGCGCATCTCCCCCGCCGCCTTGGCCGTGAACGTGAGGGCGAGCACCTGCTGGGGCTCCAGGGCGCCGGTAGCCGCGGCGTAGGCGATGCGGTGGGTCATGGCGCGGGTCTTGCCGGTGCCGGCGCCGGCCAGCACGACGAGCGGGCCGATCGGGTGCTCGACGACGCGGCGCTGCTCGGGATCGAGGGCGGCCAGCAGGGCCTGTGCGTCCTTGCCGCCGGGGGCTGCGCTCATGCGCCGCCGGTCAGCCAGGCGGCGATGATCTGACCCGCGATGGAGACCTCACCGGGGATGAGGACGTCTTCGGCCGCCACCGCCGCGCGCAGCTCACGGCGGGTGAACCAGCGCACCTCGGACATCTCGTCGCCGTCCGGCTGCAGGTCCGCGCTGCGCGCCTCCGCGGTGAAGCCGAGCATGAGGGAGCACGGGAACGGCCATGGCTGCGAGCCCACGTAGCGCGGATTGTCGCAGTGCACACCGGCCTCTTCGAAGACCTCGCGCTGCACGGCGCGCTCGAGGGTCTCGCCCGGCTCCACGAATCCCGCGAGGATCGAGAAGCGGCGCTGCGGCCAGGCCGCGTTGCGGCCGAGCAGGATCCGCTCCTCGCCGTCCGGATCCGTGTGGACGACGGCCATGATGACGGCGGGGTCGGTGCGGGGGAAGTGCTCGGCGCCCGTGGTGGGGTCCCTGCGCACCCAGCCGCCTGCCGCGGGCTCGGTGGGCTCGCCCGTGCGCGGCGAGCGCGGGTGGGCCGCATGCCAGTTGCCCAGGGCGACGAGCGTGCAGGCCAGGCCGGCGTCGAGGTCGCTGAGCGCCAGGGCGAGCGCGCGCAGGTCGAACCACGTGGGCGCCGCGACGTCGAGGCCGGTGGCGGGCGCGTCCAGCAGGTCCTCGGCCTGGGCGCCCTGGGCGCGGGCGAGCGCCTCGTCGACCCGGGAGCGGGAGGCGTCGTCGAGGAGGAGGCCCACGCAGTCCGTGCCGTCGGCGGCCCGGCCCAGGTAGATGCGGGTGCCGCCGAGGGCGCCCAGCTCGGTGGTGAGCGGACCCGGCCCGGGGGCGGGCTCAGCAGTCGGCTGGGCGGGCTCCGCACCGGGTTGGGCGGGCGTCCCCTCGCGAGAGGCGGCCGCCGCCGCGCCCGTGGGCTCCTGGAGCCGCAGGCGGTGGAGCTGGCCGCGCGAGACGAGGAGGCTGCCGCGGTGGGCGAGGACGATGACCGTGCCGGGGCGCGCGAGCACCTCGTCCAGCGCTGCGTCGGAGCCCCGATCCAGGTGGTTGCGCAGCGCCGCGCTGCGGGCGAGGCTGGCGGGGGCGAGGACGGGCAGCGGCAACATGGGGACCACGATAGCGAAGGGCGCTGACGCGGCCCGCCCGCCCAGACACGCACCGCGCGGGCGGGCCGGCCGGGTGCCCTGTCCGGGTAGATTGGGCGTGTGGATACTCTCGCCCTTCGCATCGCAGCGGCCAGCGCCCAGCTCGTCGAGGACTTCGAGCCCAGCGGCTTCGCGCCGCTGAGCGATCCGCGGGGACCCCGCCTCCTCCTCAGCGACGGGCAGCGCAGCGTCGTCGCTGCCCTGCTGGGCCCAGCGCAGGCACTCGAGGCCGCGGCCGAGCAGGTGGCCGCCGCCGTGCTGCGGGCCATCCTGCCCGACTCCCCCGTGGCATTCCCCACGGTCCTCGCCCGCCAGCCGATGCCCCGGGGCTTCGTGCCGGACGAGGAAGTCGTCCTGCAGGTCAGCGAGCCGCTGCCGGGGGCGCCGGTGTCCACGCTGGACTTCCGGGAGTCGGCGCTCGCCCCCTCCCTGGCCCGCTTCCTCGCGGCGCTGCACTCCGCGGACGCCGGCGGGGTCGCCGATGCCGGCCTCGTCGCGCAGGAGTCGCAGGAGATCCGCGAGGCGCTGCTGGGCGAGCTCGATCGCGGTGCCGAGACGGGCGAGGTGCCCGGTGGGCTGCTGGGCCGCTGGGAGGAGGCGCTCGAGACCGTCTCCCTGTGGCGGTTCCTGCCCGCCCCCGTCCACGGGGACCTCAGCCTCGAGGCGCTGCGCGCGCAGGACGGTGAGCTGAGCGCGGTCTCCGAGCTGGCGCGCCTGCGGGTGGGCGATCCGGCCGCCGATCTCGCCGCCGTCTCCGGGCTGCTCGATCCCGATGACTTCGATGCGTTCCTCGCCGCCTATGCCGCGGCCCGCCCGGCCGAGGACGCCGGGCTGTCCGAGCGCATCGATTTCATGAGCGAGTTCGCGGTGCTCCAGTGGTTCCTCGCCGCGGTGGACGCCGGCGACGCCGAGGCGCGGGCCGAGGCCGTGGCCCTGCTGTGGCAGCTCGCCGAGCTCACCGGCGGCACGGCCGCCTCCGGCGCGCCGGCGCGGGCCGGGGCTGCCGGAGCTGCCGAAGCTGCCGAAGCTGCCGAAGCTGCCGAAGCAGAGCGAACGTCGGACGAGCATCCGTCAGCGGAGCCGTCCACGGCGGACGACCCGGGCGCAGCCGCAGCCGGGGCGCCCAGTGCTTCCGGTGCTTCCGCGGCCGGCGCGGACGGTCGAATCGACGGCACCGGCCGCGGCGCGGAGGACGGGCGAGACGGTCACGGTGAATCGCCGGCGCGGACGGGCGCCGAACCGGCGGCCTCCCACGTCACCGAGGACATCGACCGCGACCGCGCGGCGTTCCGACCGGCAGCGCCGGTGCGCCCGGCTCGCGCGGGCCGGCAGGAGGCCGGGGGCTCACACGCCGCCGGGCACGGCGCGGCGGCGCCGGGCACGTCACCCCAGGGCGCCTCGCCTCAGGGCACCGCAGCCCAGGGCACGGCTGGGCGGGGCGGGATCCCCGAGGACCCAGCCGAGGCGGAGACGGGCAGGATCGCCGGCCCGGACGAGCTCGAGCGCATCGGCTCGCCCACTGACTCCGCTGACTCCGGTGACCCCGGCGACGCGCGAACCCGTTCGTCTCTCGTGGACACCCAGCGCACCGAGCTGGGCGAGGACTTCGCAGCGGGCGACGACACGGCGCCCGTCGAGCGCCCCTGACCGGGCGAACGATTCCCCGCGAGCGGGCGGCCCCGCCCCTGACCGGGCGCGCCCGTCTCCGCCTTCGCCCGCCGCTGACCCGTCAGGGGCCGCTGCCGCGCAGCAGCTCGGCGAGCTCGGTGGGGCCGAGGAGCCGCTCGGGACGCACAAGCCGGTCGTCGGCGACGAAGTAGAACGCGCCTCCCACCTCGCGGCCGGAGAACCGGTCCATCTTCTCCACCGCCAGCGCATAGACGGACAGCTGGACGGTCATGGCGGCCAGCCGCTCGTCGTCGGGCACGCCGCCGGTCTTCCAGTCGATGACCTCGATGCCCTCGCCGCGGTCGAAGACGGCATCGATCTTGCCGGGGATGTGGACCCCGCCCAGATCGAGCTCGAAGGGCAGCTCGATCGCCAGCGGCTCGCGCTGGGCGAACTCGGAGGCCTCGAATGTCCGGCACAGGTGGTCGAATCGGTCCTCGAGCTCGGCCGGCAGCCGGCGCCGCTCCGCCTCGTCGGCCAGGCCCTCGAGGGCGGCCTGCCCGTAGCGCTGCTCGACCCAGGCATGGAACGCGGTGCCGAGCGCGGCGGCCGGGGCCGGGCCCTGCGGCATGGGCCGGGCGAGGTCGGTGAGGAACGCGCTGCGGTCGGCGCGCAGCGCCACGATGCTCGTGGTCGAGAGCCGTTCGGGCAGCGCACCGCGGAACTCGCGGGGCGCCCGGTCGGCCAGGAGGTCGAGCGCGCGGCGGGCGTAGGGGGCTGCGGGCCCGTCCGCGAGTGCGTCGAGCGCGACGGCGGGGGTCGCGGCCAGCTGCCGCAGGACCGCGGTGCGCAGCGCGAGCTCCGCCGCCGGCGGCTCGACGGGCCAGGGCACCGGCGGGGCATCCCCGGCCTCCACCTCCGCGTCCTCGGCGGGCAGCTCCACCTCGGCGCCGAGGGCCTCGATCGCCTCGAGGAGGAACGGGGAGAACTCGCTGCGCCTGGTGCGCCGGGGCGAGTGGGCCGCGGCGCCGAGCCACAGCTGGGTGCGGGCCCGGGTGATCGCGACGTAGGCCAGGCGGCGCTCCTCCGCGAGGCTCTGCTCGCTGAGCGCGGGGCCGAGGGTGCCCTTCAGCCAGTCGGCGAGCTCCTTCTGCGAGGCGAACGAGGTCGCCGTGAGGTCGAAGCGGGGCAGCTTGTCCCGGTCGCCGCGCAGCGGGTAGGGCAGCCGGCCCAGCGAGAGCCAGCCGCGCCCATCGCGGGGTGTGCTGGGCAGATCCCCCACGACGAGGTTGGGAATCGCCACCGCGTCGAACTCGAGGCCCTTCGAGGCGTGGACGGTCATGACGACGACGCTGCGGTCGGCGGGATCGGACCCGTCGGGCAGGGCTGCCTCGGCCACGGCGAGCGCCGCGGACTCCTCGGCCAGGGCGAGCCACGCGAGCAGGTCTTCGGCCCGCACCGCGGGGTCGGTGGCCACGTAGCCCGCCACCGTCGACAGCAGGGCGTCGATCGCGGCCCGGTGCTCGGCCGCCCGCGCCGGCGCTAGCGCCTCGATCTCCGCGTCGATGCGCAGCTCGCGCACGGCCTCGCGCACAAGCCCCGTCACCGTCGTCTGGGCCGCGCGCAGCCGGCGCAGGCTGCGGGCCAGCCGGCCGGCGCGCTCGCGGGCGTCCCCGCTCAGGCCAGCCGCGGCGATGTCGTCGCTCAGCTGCGGGCCCGGCTGCTGCGCGGCCAGGTCATCGAGGCACTCGGCCAGCCCGATCGGCTCGACATCGTCCGCGCTCGCGCCGAGGGCGACCTCGAGGCGCCGCTGGCGCAGCCGGCGCAGGCGGCCCAGCGCCGCGACGTCGGCCGCACCGAGGGCGCACGAGGCACCGGTGAGCAGGCGCATGAGGTGCTCGCCGGCTCCCGGGTCGACGACGACGTTGAGCGCGGCGAAGACGTCGGCCACGTAGGGATCGTCGAGGCCTCCGGCGCTCCCGGCCATGATGACTTCGAGGCCCGCCTGCTCGAGCGCCGCGGCGACGGAGGCGAAGTCCGCCCGCTTGCGGCACAGGACCGCGCGGGTGCCGTGGGTGCCGGCCATCCAGGTGGCGAGGGAGGCGAGCTGATCGGTGCCGTAGTCGGCGTCGGCGTGGCCCACCGTCACGGCGAGGGCCACATCGCCGTCCTGTGCCGTGGGCGCGGCGGTCAGCTGGGCGGCGGGGTCGATGTCCGGCAGCTGCGCGGCGATGCGGTTGGCCACCGCTAGCACCCGCCGGCTGTTGCGCCAGCTCGTCGTCAGGCCCAGCGTGCGCCCGGGCCCGCCGTCCGGGCCGGGGAAGTCGAGCGGGAACTGCCCGATGTTGCCGGCGCTGGCTCCGCGCCAGGCGTAGATCGACTGCCGCGGATCGCCCACCGCCATGACCGGCAGGCCCGCGAACATGAGCTGCAGGAGCTTCGCCTGGCTGTCCGAGGTGTCCTGGTATTCGTCGAGGAGGATGAGCTGCCAGCGCGAGCGCTCGATCTCGAGCGCCTGGGCGTCCTCGGCCATGATGCGGTGGGCGAACGCAACCTGGTCGGAGAACTGCATGGCGTGGCGGGCGCGCTTGAGGCTGCGGAAGCGCTCGACGAGGCCCGCGAGGCGGCGCTTGGCCTCGAGGGCGGCGACGTCGCTCGACAGGTCGTTTGCGCAGATGAAGTCCACGAGCTCGGCGCGGGTCGCCGCCGACCACAGCTTCGGCGGCGCCCCGCCCGTCGCGCCGATGATGCCCGCGAGCCGCGCGCGCAGCTCGGCCTTGTCCTCGGTCGGCATCTTCTTCCTGCCGATCGTCGCGTCGAGGGCCGCGAGGTAGTCCGGATTGAGCAGCGCGGCGAGGCTTGCGTCGATGTGCTCGACGACTCGGGCGGGGGTGCTCAGGTGCTCGTCGATCTGCCCTGCGAGTTCGAGCACGGCGGTGACGATCGTGCTGCGGGCCCTGCCCGCGGGCACCTCGGCTGGTCCCGCCGCGTCGACGATGCGGCCGGCGAGCAGGGTGGCGGAGGCGTCGTCGAGCAGGACCGTGTCCGGTTCGACGCCGATGGCCATGCCGTAGTCGCGCACGAGCCCGGCGGCGTAGGCGTTGTACGTCTGAACGCTGGGCACATCGAGGCCGTCGAGCGGGCGCGGCGCAGGGGCGCGGCCCGGCGCGCCGGCCGTGCCGCTCTGGCGCTGCCAGTGGCGCAGCGCCGCGAGGCCGCGCCGGATGCGGTGGCCGAGCTCCCCCACCGCCTTGCGGGTGAATGTGAGGCCCAGGATGGCGCTCGGCTCGATGAGCCCATTGGCGACGAGGTAGACGATGCGCTGGGCGAGCACCGTCGTCTTGCCCGACCCGGCGCCCGCGATGACGACGGTGGGGCCGAGTCCCGCCTCGATGACCGCCTCCTGTTCTGCGGTGGGCGGCGGTGAGCCCATGATCTGGGCGACCTCTCGCGCGCTCAGCCGCGCGACCGGGGCCGCTCCCGCAGTCGCAGCGCTCACGGCGCCTCCTCTTCTCCGGCACCGGGGACCATGGCGGGGCAGGAGCTGCGCACGGGGCAGGTGCGGCAGACCGTGGTCGAGGGGGTGGCAGGGAACACCGCGCTTCGCATGCCCTCCGCGGTGCGCTCGATGAGCCGCAGCGCCCAGCCGGGATCGTCCGCCTCGGCCAGGGGCGGCTGGATCCGCCGGTTCGGCGCTGAGGCGCCGCTCTTGTGCGCCTTGCGCGGGTAGACGAGCTCGGCACCGCCCGCCGCCGTGCCGCCGAGCTGCTCGGCGCTTCGGCTGCCATCGGCCCCGGTGAGGGTGGCACCCGGAGTTTCGAGCGCCGCCTGGTAGGTGCCGAGCTGCGCGTGCTCGGCCATCTGCGCCTGGGTTGCCGGGACCTTGGCCGTCTTGAAATCTACGACGTGGAGCCGGCCCTGCGCATCGCGCTCGAGGCGGTCGATCCGCCCGCGGATGCGCCAGGGGCCCGCGCGCTCCGGGTCGTCCGTGGCGGCGAGGACCTCCTCCTCGACCCCGAGGAGCTCGTAGCCCTCACCGCGCCGGGAGACGAGGAAGTCGTTGAGGTTCGTCACCATCCCCAGGCCCGCCTCGCGATCGGCCTCGCGCTGCCACGCAGAGGCGTAGGGCAGCTGCGCGAAGGCCTCCTCGAACTCGCGGCGCATGGCGTTCAGGCCCCCGTGCGGATGGTGCTCGGCAAGCGCGTGGATGAGCGTGCCGAGGGACTGCGCGGCGGTTTGGCCCGCCTGCCCGCCGCTGTCGGTGAGGAACCAACGCAGCCGGCACTCGGCGAACGACTCGACGCGCGAGGGCGAGATCGGCACGGTGTCGTGCTCGCCGAGCACGGGGTCCGTGGAGCTGATGCGCTGCCAGTTCAGCCACGTGGCCGGGCGGGCTTCGGGGACCCCGGCGGCCTCGAGGGCGCGCAGCAGCAGCGCCCAGTCCTGTCCGGCGGGGTCCGCACCGACCGCGGCACCGGCCTGCGCATCGGCGGTGCGGGCGTGCTCCTCGCGCAGCCGGCGGCGGGCGTGGGCGGCCACGCCGCGCAGGCTGAGGGGAAGGTCATCTTCACCCGTGTTGCCCGGTGCACCGGGCGCCCCGGCCGCGCCCCCGGGAGCCCCGCGGTGCTCGGCGGGGCCGAAGAGCTCCTCGCACAGGCGGAAGAACACGCCGGGGGTCTGCTCGCCGTCGTCGATGCTGGCGAGCACGAGTTCGGTGCGCGCCCGCCCGATGCCGCACAGCAGGAGGCGCCCCTCCTCGTCCACCGTGGCCCGCTGGCGCCGGCGGTATTCGGCGGGGTCGAGACCGGGCGGGGGCGTGCCCTCCATGGCGCTCGCGAGGCCCGCGAGGTCGAACACGGTGCCGCGGACCCGCGGGTTGGGCCACGTCCCCTCTTCGAGGTCGACGATGCACACGCGCTCGAACTGCGTGTGCGCCACCGCAGCGGGCGGGGCCACGGTGACGATGTCGCCGTCGGCGCCCTGCGCGAGCGAGTCCTGCGCGAAGTGCTGATCGGCCACGAGCTCGGCGAAACCGGCGGCGTCGAGGTTGCCGCGCTCGGCGAGCTTCTCCGCGAGGGCCATGAGGCGCACGACGGCATCGAGGCGGTCGTTGTGGGGGCTGGTAGGGCTGGCGAGGGCCCGCCGGCGCCAGTCCTCGGCGACGCCCGCCGCGGTCCACAGCCGCCACAGCGCGGTGTGCGGATCGAGTGCGGCGGACTCCACCGCGGCGTCGAGGATGCGGTGCACGGTGCGCAGCGGGCCCGGCAGCCGATCACTCGGCAGCTCCCGCAGCGCGCGGTCGATGAAGCCGTCGCGTCCGCCGGGCGCGTCGGCGGCGCCGGGCGCGTCAGCGGCGCCGGGTTCCGCCGCCGGGGCTTCCATTCCATCCCCCGGTGCCTCAGTTTCCTCCCTCGGGGTGCTGGGCTGCTCCGCCGGGTCGCCGTGCGTCTCCCCCAGGTCCGCGGCACGGTCTGGGGGGCCGGCGCCCTCGGCGGGCCCGAGGTCGCCGGCGAGTTCGCGCTCGAGGCCGCGCAGGGCGATGGCGTCCAGCCCCACGTACGGCCCGGTGAGCAGCTCGCGGGCCAGCGCCCCCAGCCCCGCGCGGTCGCCCGGGTCGAGGGTGAGCGCGCGCAGCAGCGGTGCGGTGGCACGGTCCACACCGAACGGCAACTGGGTGTGGGCGACGGGGATGCCGAGGTATTCGAGCTGCTGGGCCAGCGCCGCGGCGGTTCCCGCCGTGCGCGTGAGCAGCGCGCAGTCGGCCCACGGCACGCCCTCGTCGTGGTGCCAGCCGCGCAGCAGTGCGGCCAGCGACCGCGTCTGCGCGGCAGCGCCCTCGAAGGTGCGCAGGCGCACGGTGGAGGGCCCTGCGGGATCCTCGGCCGCGGTGGCCGGGACGTGGCGCAGCGCCAGCGCGGCGGAGACCGTACGAGCGAGCTCCCGATAGCAGCGCAGGATCTCCCCACGTCCGCGGGCGGGCTCGCGCAGCACGAGCGGGCCCCGCCCGCCGCCCGCCTCGAGCGCCCAGCGCAGCACGGCGCCGCGCGCCCCGCGGAACGATTGGCTCGCCGTGTCCGGCGAGGCGAAGACGACGATGCGCGTGCCCAGTTCCCGCAGCCGGGCGAGCATGGGAACCGCCGCGTCGGGGACGTCCTGCGCCGCGTCCAGGAGCAGGTAGCGGGGCGCCGGCTCGGAGGAGAAGCTCCACGGCTGCCCGGCGGCGGTGCCGGCGGCCACCTCGCCGGCGATCGCTGCCGCCGCCTCGACGAACACTGCCGCGGTGTCGACGCCGCCGAAGTTCGGCACCGCGAGGAGGTCCGCGTAGTCCTGCAGCACCTGGGCGACGACGAGCCACTCGCCGCGCCCGAACCGCTGGGCGGCCGCGGCGATCTCGCTCTGGGCCCAGTCGCGGCCCATGACCTCGTTGAGGGCCTCGCGCAGGTGGTCGCGGAAGCCCGCGGTCGCTCGCAGCTCCGGGGACAAGCGCGCGGTCCACGTGGGCGGGGCCTGCCGCCCGGCGTCGTAGCCGGCGAGCAGCTCGGCCAGCAGCGCGTCCTGATCGGCGCCGGAGACGAACGACACGGGCGATCCGAACGCGGTCTGGGCGTGCGCGGAGACCAGCCCGAACGCGAACGAGTGCACGCTGCGCGCCGGGGGGCCCTGCCGGAGCCCGGCGGCACCCGCGCCCAGTTCGTCGCGCAGCGCATCGGCTCCCTCGCGGCTGGGGGTGAGCACCGCGATCTCCTCGGGGCGCACGCCGCGGGCGCCCAGCGCCGCGTGCAGCCGGCGCAGCAGGGCGGTCTTGCCCGTGCCGGCCCCGCCCACCACCGGGACGACCTGCGCTGCCGCAAGCGCCTCCACCAGCTCCGCCTGCACTGCCTCGAGGCTCGCCGAGAGCCCGGCGCCGGTGCCGGTGCCGCTCGCGGACTCCCCCGCCGCCTCGCGTGCACCGCCGGCCGCGGGCTGCGGCTGCGGGGTGGGCTCTGCTGTGCTCATGGGCCCATTCCACCACGCACCACGGACACGGCGCCGCGCCGGGCCGCGCGGCCCCATATCTACCCGTGATATCTACCCGTGCGTCCCTCCATCCGGCACGGCCGACGCCCCCAGCGGACCCCTCTGGCCCGGGCGGTGCGGGGCCGGGGTGAGAACGGGCAGCGTCGGCGGGAGGCGCCACGGGCACCGCGTATCCGGCACGGGCTCGGGAAAAGTCCAAGGCAGGGGGCACGGGAAGACGCGGGCTGCGCGCACCGCTGTCCCGGCAGGGCGCCCAGCGGTCCCGGTGCCGGGCACTGTTGCCCGGCAGCGCTGCGCTGCCCCGGTGCTGCACTGCTGTCGTCAGGTTCCCGGCGCTGCGCTGCGCTGTGCTTCCGGTGCTGCGCTGTGCTTCCGGCGCTGCGCTGTGCCCGGTGTTCGCGCTGCCGGCGCTCGCACTCCCGCTGCCGCCACCGCTGCTCGCCCTGCCGCTGCCGACACTGTGCTGCGCTCCCGGCACTGCACTGTGCTGTCGGCACTGCGCTGTGCTCCCGGCGTCCCGCTCTACTCCCGGCACTGCGCCGTGCTCCCGGCGTTGCGGCCTACTCCCGCCGCTGCGCTGCGCTCCCGGAATTGCGCTGCCGCGCCCGGTGTTGCGCTGTGGACGAAACCCGGCGGGGAGCAGCGCTGGCGGCCGTACAGTGGGGTCGTCGGCGGCGCGGCGCGGACTCGCCGCGGCCACCGCGCCGGATCCGCGGTGCTCACCTGGGCCGCGCGGTGCTCACCCGGCCCGCGCCTCGGGCCCGGGCAGCATTCGGCCCCGCCGCCCCGCACCACCTGCAGAAGAGGAGAACAGCATGGAGATCAAGATCGGCATCCGCCAGTCCAACCGCGAGGTCGTCGTCGAAAGCGACCTGAGCGCCGATGAGCTCGCCGAGCGCGTGTCCGCCGCCCTCGCGGCCGAGGGCGTGCTCTCCCTCGAGGACGCGAAGACCAAGGGCCGCCGCGTGCTCATCCCCGCCGAGCAGCTCGCCTACGTCGAGACCGGCGCGGAGCACCAGGCCCGCGTGGGCTTCGGCATCGCCTGAGCGAGCCACCCCCACCGGGCCCGCCGAGCCCGTGCGCACCGCAGCCGAGGCGCCCACGCGAGGGCGCCTCGGCTGCGGTGCTGCTGCGGCCAGGCAAACCCAGCGCCCGCTCCCGCCCGGTCAGCCGTGCACGGGGCCGACCTACCAACGGGGCTGAGCACGCAGCCGGCCGGCAGGGCCGAGCGCCGGGCGGCGCTCAGGCGACGAGGCCGAGGGCGGACATCCGCCGCGAGTGCTCGGACAGCGCGTGCTGCGTGAGCTCCGCGGAATCGACGCTCGCGCGCGGGAACTGCTCGGTGAGCTCGCGGACCCGGTGGAGCGTCTCCGCCACGAGCTTGCGGCCCCACAGGGCCAGACGCGAGGCCAGCACCGGATCGCCGGCCACGGCGGCGGCCAGGCGCTCGCGGAGGTAGTCGGCCTGCCGTGTATCATTCAAGGCGGTGACGGCGACCTCGTGGCTCGCCTCATCGAGCTCGCCCAGGGCCGCTCGGCTGAAGTCCTTCATGATCCCGTCGTAGACGTAGCCCTTCATGAGGCTCTCGTACCAGTCCTTGGGCTTCGTCCGCTCGCGAAACGCCGTGAACGACGGCTCGGCCTCCGCCAGGAGGCGGGGCAGGTCTCCACCGAGATCCTCGATGCGGTCCGTGAGCGCCTCGAAGTGCGCCAGCGACCGCCCGGCGATCCGGGACAGGTCGATCGAATCGCGCACGGTGGGCGCGTACTGCGCATCCGTGGCCATCCGGTGGAACGCGGAGAGCTCGCTCAACGACAGGATCGCAAGCGTCGTCACCGAAGCGTCGGAGGAATCGGGCGAGGGCATGGCCCCACCCTATCCCGCCGGCGAGATGACAGCGTGCTCCCGCGGGAGCACCGTGAGGAGTGAAGAAACATGTCAGCAGATCCCAACGCGGCGACCGCCGCGCAGCCGGCCGACGAGCAGTCCGCCCCGCCCGCCGTGCTCGTGGCCGATGCCGCGCCCACAGGCGAGACCGCGCCCGCCGCCGAGGCGGAGCTCGGCGAGGCCGACCTCGTCGCCGCCCGCCCCGGCTCGGAGCCCACCGAGCAGACGTTCGCCGACTTCGGCGTCGCCGAGCCCATCGTCGAGGCGCTGGCCGAGGACGGCATCGTCCACCCGTTCCCCATCCAGGCGCTCACCCTCCCGGTGGCGCTGACCGGTGCGGACATCATCGGCCAGGCCAAGACCGGCACCGGCAAGACCCTGGGCTTCGGCATCCCACTGCTCCAGCGCTGCGTCGCCCCCGACGAAGACGGCGCCGAGCCCGCCGAGGGGCGCGCCCCTCAGGCGCTCGTCGTCGCGCCCACCCGCGAGCTCGCCAACCAGGTCGCCGAGGACCTGCGCACCGCCTCGACGAAGCGCAGCCTGTCGATCGTGACGATCTACGGCGGCAAGGACTTCGATCCGCAGATCAAGGCCCTCAAGGACGGCGTCGACGTGGTCGTCGGCACCCCGGGCCGCCTGCTCGACCTCTACGGCCGCCGCGTGCTGCGCCTGGACCGCGTGCGCACCGTCGTCCTCGACGAGGCAGACGAGATGCTCGACCTGGGCTTCCTGCCCGATGTCGAGCGCATCATCGCCGCGCTGCCCGCCAGCCGGCAGACGATGCTGTTCTCTGCGACGATGCCGGGTGCGGTCATCTCCATGGCCCGCCGCTACATGAGCCGGCCCACCCACATCCGCTCGCAGGAGGTGGGCGACGACTCGCAGACGGCGCGCAACACCGTCCAGCACGTCTACCGGGCCCACTCGATGGACAAGGCGGAGATGGTCGCGCGCCTGCTCCAGGCCGAGGGCCGCGGGCGCACGATCATCTTCGCCCGCACCAAGCGCACGGCGGACAAGCTCGCCGAGGAGCTCGCCGACCGCGGCTTCGATGCGCGCCCGCTGCACGGCGACCTCAACCAGGGCATGCGCGAGAAGGCCCTCAAGGCCTTCCGCGAGGGCAAGTCCGATGTGCTCGTGGCCACCGACGTGGCGGCCCGCGGCATCGACATCGACGATGTCACCCACGTCGTGAACTACCAGTGCCCGGACGACGAGAAGACCTACATCCACCGGATCGGCCGGACGGGCCGCGCCGGCCACTCGGGCATCGCCGTCACGCTCGTGGACTGGGACGACATCCCGCGCTGGAAGCTCATCAACCGGGCGCTCGGCCTCGACTTCGACGAGCCGGCGGAGACCTACTCGACCTCCCCGCACTTCTACGAGCAGCTGGGCATCCCGCAGGGCACGAAGGGCCGGCTCAAGCGCCGCCGCCCGGCCGCCGGCGAGGTCGTCGAGGACCGGCCCGGCGACGATGCGCCCGCCCGTCGCTCCGAGCGCTCGCGCGGCGAGTCGCGCTCGAACGGCCGCAGCGAGTCGCGCTCCGAGGGCCGCTCGCGCTCGCGTCGGCGCACGCGCTCCGGCTCCGAGAATGCCCAGGGGGCGCAGAACGCCCAGGGCGCCCAGGACTCCGCCGCTCCCGCGGGCGCGCAGCACGGCGCGGGAGCCGAGGCGGGGACCGGGGATG
>NZ_WWEQ01000169.1 GCF_009857845.1 Brevibacterium rongguiense
CTCACCACCATCGCCGAGGAGATCAACAATCGACCCCGCCGCCGACTGGGCTATCTCACGCCCACCGAGGCATTCGCTCGACTGCTCGCCGGCGAGCCCCATGTTGCTTCGACGCCTTGACATCGCCCGCTCGGTCTCGACCTTGACCTTGTCGGCCCGTAGCCGGGCGTTCTCCGCCTCCAACCGGGCGATCCTCACCGCCGCGGACTCGGTACCGGCCGACTTCGCGCCGCTGGAGGAGTGTTCTGGTGG
>NZ_WWEQ01000170.1 GCF_009857845.1 Brevibacterium rongguiense
TTCCTCGCGACGCGGACGACGTCCTCACGGAACTCTTGGGGATAGGGAGCGGGCATGGCGCACATCCTTCCCTGCAACGCCGCACGGCGCCACAGATCATGTGACACCTGATCGTGCATCAGTCCCCAATGGCAGTGAGGGCCTTCTCATCGGCGCATATCTCCGCGTAGGCCACCCGGGAGTGGTCATCGATGACAGTGTGGACGAATGCGGTGCCGATACGAGGTCGGTAGTCGTGGCCGCGCTCACCGG
>NZ_WWEQ01000171.1 GCF_009857845.1 Brevibacterium rongguiense
CCGGCCCCACTCGATGCCAACCAAGACCCCGCCTGCGGTGGTCAAGCAGATCGTCAAAGCGCGGTGGCGCAGGCGGTTGGGGCCGGTGCAGATCGCCGGCGAACTGGGCATCGCGGCATCAACGGTTCACGCGGTGCTCGTGCGCTGCCGGATCAACCGACTCAACCGTATCGACCGCGTCACCGGTGAACCGATCCGCCGGTATGAGCACGACCACCCTGGGGCGCTGATCCATGTCGACGTCACGAAGT
>NZ_WWEQ01000172.1 GCF_009857845.1 Brevibacterium rongguiense
CACCCTCGCGGGCCTGACGGTCGTAGACCATACGCACGGCACGGTCACGCAGCTCTGGACTGAACTTCTTGGGCATGCTCCGATTCTCCTTGCTGAGACTCGGAACGAAACCCAGGGCGCTTCAGTCTCCCTGGCCACGGCGATGCCGGTCTACTTCGCCGATCCCCACTCGCCCTGGCAGAGGCCCAGCAACGAGAACACGAACCGGCTCTACCGGGAGTATCTGCCCAAGGGCACGGTGATCCCCGATC
>NZ_WWEQ01000173.1 GCF_009857845.1 Brevibacterium rongguiense
CACCCTCGCGGGCCTGACGGTCGTAGACCATACGCACGGCACGGTCACGCAGCTCTGGACTGAACTTCTTGGGCATGCTCCGATTCTCCTTGCTGAGACTCGGAACGAAACCCAGGGCGCTTCAGTCGGTGAACTGGTGGCGTGAGAGGACCTCCCACTCCAGGCTGGAGAAGAATGCCTCGGCGGCGGCGTTATCGAAGCACGAGCCGACGCGGCCCATGGACTGCCGGATGCCCATCGTGCGGCACAGC
>NZ_WWEQ01000174.1 GCF_009857845.1 Brevibacterium rongguiense
CCGGATCGTGGGCTACTCGATCAGCGACCGGATGAAGGCGCGACTGGCGGTGAACGCCCTGGACAACGCTGCTTCCCGCCGCGGTGACGTCGCTGGCTGCATCGTGCATTCGGACCGAGGATCGCAGTTCCGGTCGCGGAAGTTCGTGCACGCGCTGAACCGTCACCACCTCATCGGCTCAATGGGAAAGGTCGGCGCCGCCGGCGACAATGCGGCGATGGAGTCCTTCTTCGCACTGCTCCAGAAGAAC
>NZ_WWEQ01000175.1 GCF_009857845.1 Brevibacterium rongguiense
ATCCGCACGCCACTGCCGACGCGCACTCACGGGCACTTCGCTGGTCTTCTTGCTCCAATCCGCCGTCACCATCGTTGAACACCTCTCGATCGAGGTGTTGCGACAACCAGTTGAATCCGCCCTGCGATCCTCGGTCCGAATGCACGATGCAGCCAGCGACGTCACCGCGGCGGGAAGCAGCGTTGTCCAGGGCGTTCACCGCCAGTCGCGCCTTCATCCGGTCGCTGATCGAGTAGCCCACGATCCGG
>NZ_WWEQ01000176.1 GCF_009857845.1 Brevibacterium rongguiense
GTTCTTCTGGAGCAGTGCGAAGAAGGATTCCATCGCCGCGTTATCACC
This sequence comes from Brevibacterium rongguiense, assembly GCF_009857845.1. GTDB lineage: Bacteria > Actinomycetota > Actinomycetes > Actinomycetales > Brevibacteriaceae > Brevibacterium > Brevibacterium rongguiense. The sequence goes on from NZ_WWEQ01000176.1 coordinate 49, forward strand.
GGCAGCACCGACTTGGCCCATGGATCCGATGAGGTGATGCTGGTTCAGGGCGTGGACGAACTTCCGGGATCGAAACTGCTTGGGCTCAATCGGTCGTTGCAACACCGTGTTGTTGAAGCGAGCGTAACTGCTCCTCGAAGACTTCCGCGGGAGTGCGCCAGTTCAGGCTTTTCCGTGGCCGGTTGTTGAGCGCGAGAGCG
>NZ_WWEQ01000177.1 GCF_009857845.1 Brevibacterium rongguiense
GTTCTTCTGGAGCAGTGCGAAGAAGGACTCCATCGCCGCATTGTCGCCGGCGGCGCCGACCTTTCCCATTGAGCCGATGAGGTGGTGACGGTTCAGCGCGTGCACGAACTTCCGCGACCGGAACTGCTTGGGCTCAATCGGTCGTTGCAACACCGTGTTGTTGAAGCGAGCGTAACTGCTCCTCGAAGACTTCCGCGGGAGTGCGCCAGTTCAGGCTTTTCCGTGGCCGGTTGTTGAGCGCGAGAGCG
>NZ_WWEQ01000178.1 GCF_009857845.1 Brevibacterium rongguiense
GCCGCCAGGGTGACGGTCGGGTTCATGATGGTCTCGTATTCGATGGGGGTCAATCGGCCCAGGCGGGCCTGACGCCGGCGGCGGTGGTAGGTCCGTTCGATCCAGGTAATGATCGCGATCCGGAGTTTCTCACGGGTGCGCCAACGGCGCCGGTCCAGGACGTTCTTCTGGAGCAGTGCGAAGAAGGATTCCATCGCCGCGTTATCACCGGCAGCACCGACTTGGCCCATGG
>NZ_WWEQ01000017.1 GCF_009857845.1 Brevibacterium rongguiense
GCGTTCGTCCTGAGCCAGGATCAAACTCTCCACAAAAAAATGTGCGAGCCAAAAAAGACCCCAGCCGACAAAAGAATCACTGACAAGAACAACACCCCACCAACCCACCACAAAGGGCAGGCAGCCGGGTGTCCGTTACGTCAATCAAATAACTAAATACTTCTGCCAGCCAATACAACAAAAATACTGGCATCGCAGAAAGACTTGTATGTACGAATACGCTATTGAGTTCTCAAAGAACAGGCACACCAACCCGAGCCCCACACGGCGTGCGAGACCCACAGAAGGATGCCGGGTGCCCCGACTTCCGCTCCACCGGACCCGTGCGGGCCGGTCGCGCTGCTCGAGGCGAACAATCACCTAGCTTAGACCCGATCCTCACTGCGAAGCAAGCCGCTCCGCCGTGACCCTCACCACACACTCCGAAGAAGTGTCATGAGCCCGATCGAAATCCCGCCGCCGCGTTCGGTTTCCCGTCCGCAGCGGCGAGAGACGAATCTACCCCCTCGTGCGGGGCGCGTGCAAATCGGACCGGGGATCGGCCCCGTGCGGCCTCACGCGAACCGCAGCGCGGCCAGGGTCTTCTTCCCGCGGCGCAGCACCGCCACGGCGGACTCCCCCGCGTCGAGGACCCGCTGCGCGTCGATGACAGCGGCATCCGAGTCGACCTTCGCGTTGTTGATGTACGCCCCGCCCTGCTTGATGGCCTGGCGGACTTCGCCCTTGGACTTGAGGCTGCCGGAGCCCGCGAAGGCCTCGACGAAGGCGTCGAGCACGGGGATCCCTGCCGTGAGCGCCGAGCGCGGCAGCCGAGCGGTGGGCAGCGAGTCGACGGCCGCAGAGAGCGTCGCCGGCTCCAGCGCCGCGAGATCGCCCGTGCCGAAGAGCGCATCGGCCGCGGCGAAGGCCTGCGCGGTCGCCTCGGGCCCGTGGACGAGCGCGGTGACCTCCTCGGCCAGCGCCTTCTGCACGAGGCGCGTGTGGGGTGCCGCGCGGAAGGCGGCGATGAGCTGCTCGATCTCCTCCAGCGGGCGCAGGGAGAACACCCGCAGGTAGCCCGGGGCATCCGCATCGGCGGCATTGAGCCAGAACTGGCTGAACGCGTACGGCGAGGTCAGCGCGGAGTCCAACCACACAGTGCCGGACTCCGTCTTGCCGAACTTCGTGCCGTCGGCTTTCGTGATGAGGCGCGTGGACAGCGCGTGCACGTGGCCCTGCTCCACGCGGCGGATGAGGTCCGTGCCGGAGGTGAGGTTGCCCCACTGGTCCGAGCCGCCGGTCTGCAGCGTGCAGCCGTAGCGGCGGTAGAGCTCGAGGTAGTCGTTGCCCTGGAGGATCTGGTAGCTGAACTCGGTGAACGAGATGCCCGACTCGGAGTTCAGGCGGGCGGAGACGGCCTCCTTCGCGAGCATCCGGTTGACGGGGAAGTGCTTGCCGATGTCGCGCAGGAAGTCGATCGCGGAGACCCCGCCGGTCCAGTCGAGGTTGTTGACCATGCGGGCCGCGTGCGGGCCGTCGAAGTCGAGGAACTTCTCCACCTGGCCGCGGATGCGCCCCACCCATTCCGCGACGACCTCGCGGGAGTTGAGGTTGCGCTCGCTGCTCATCCGCGGGTCCCCGATGAGGCCCGTCGCACCGCCCACGAGCGCGAGCGGGTTGTGGCCGGCCCGCTGGAGGCGGCGCGCCACGAGGAGCTGGACGAGGTTGCCCATGTGCAGGCTGGGCGCCGTGGGGTCGAAGCCCACATAGAACGTCAGCGGCCCCGCGTCGAGGTCGCGGCGCAGCGCGTCCTCGTCCGTGGTCTGCGCGACGATGTCGCGGGCCTGGAGGTCGCCGAGGATGTCCGTCACGGTCTGCCTTTCGAAACTGCGCTGGTGAGGATGCGCCCGCTGTCCCCGCGGCTGCGGGGCACGGGCCGGGCGCGCGCCCGCGCCCATCCTAGCGGGGCGCAGCCCGCGCTCTCACCGGCGCCCGAGGCGCGGGCGGCCCGCGCCCTCATCGGCGACCGAGGCGCGGGCGCGGCCGACCTCGCCGGCGCCTCGGGTGCGGTGCAGGCCCTGCCGGCTCAGTCCTCCGAGCCCACCGGCGCGTCAGAGTCCGCCGAGCGCACCGGCGCATCCGCGAACGCGCGCAGCCGCGCGGACTCGGCGCGCGCCCGCTCGAGCTGCGCGTCCACGGCGGAGCGGGCGGTGCCGCCCTTGGCGCTGCGCGAGTCGATGGACCCGCGGGTGGTGAGCACCTCCCGCATGGCCGGGGTGAAGTGCTCGGAGATGCCGGCGTAGTCCTCATCGCTCAGGTCCCACAGCTCGACCCCGCGGGATTCGGCGAGCTGGACGGCCTCCCCGGAGAGCTCGTGGGCGACGCGGAAGGGCACGCCCTGGCGCACGAGCCACTCGGCGACGTCGGTGGCCAGCGCGAAGCCGCGCGGGGCCAGGTGCTCCATCTTCTCCGTGTGGAAGCGCAGCGTGGCGACCATGCCGGTGAAGGCGGGCAGCAGGAGCGTGAGCGTGTCGACCGCGTCGAAGACGGGCTCCTTGTCCTCCTGGAGGTCCCGGTTGTAGGCCAGCGGCAGGCCCTTGAGGGTGGCGAGCAGGCCCGCCAGGTCGCCGATGATCCGGCCGGACTTGCCGCGGGTGAGCTCCGCGACGTCCGGATTCTTCTTCTGCGGCATGATCGACGAGCCGGTGGAGAAGCGGTCGTCCAGGACGGCGAAGGAGAACTCGTTCGTCGCCCAGACGATGATCTCCTCGCTGGGGCGGGAGAGGTCGATGCCGATCATCGCCGCCACGAAGAGGAACTCCGCGAACACATCGCGCGAGGCCGTGCCGTCGATCGAGTTCTCCACCGCGCCGGCGAACCCGAGCTCCGCGGCCACGGCCTCCGGGTCCAGGCCGAGCGAGGAGCCGGCGAGCGCCCCGGACCCGTAGGGCGAGAGCGCCGCGCGGCGGTCGAAGTCGACGAGGCGCTCGACGTCGCGCATGAGCGGCCACGCGTGGGCGAGGAGGTGGTGGGCCAGCAGCACCGGCTGGGCGTGCTGGAGGTGGGTGCGCCCGGGCATGGGCACGTCCCGGTGCGCCTCGGCCTGGTCGATGAACGCATCGACGGCATCGAGGACGCCGCCGGCGAGCGTGCGCGCGGCGTCGCGCAGGTACATGCGGCCCAGCGTCGCGATCTGGTCGTTGCGCGAGCGGCCCGCGCGCAGCTTGCCGCCCAGGTCCGCACCGGCGATCTCGAGCAGCCCCCGCTCGAGCGCCGAGTGGACGTCCTCATCGGCCTGCGCGGCGGTGAACGCCCCGCTCACCACCCGGTCCTCGAGCGTGTTGAGCGCCGTGAGCATCCCGGCCAGCTCCGCGTCGTCGAGCAGCCCCGCGGTGTGCAGCACGCGGGCGTGGGCGCGCGAGCCCGCGATGTCGTAGCGGGCGAAGCGCCAGTCGAAGTCCGTGGACTTCGACAGCTGGGCGAGCGCGTCGTCGGGGCCGTCGGCGAAGCGGCCGCCCCACAGGCTGATGCGATCGGACACGGGGCTCTCCTTGGGTTCGCGGAACGCGGGTGCTCGGACTGCTGGGTGCTCGGACTGCTGTGTGCGCGGATGCCTCCGCGCGCGGAACGCTGGGTGCGCGTGCGGCCAGGCGGGCTCTGCCGCCTGGCAGCGCCCGCCTGTGCCGCCGAGGCGCGGGCCGGGTCTGCCAGGCCCGCGCCTCGGGCGCGGCTCAGCCGCGGCGCTGGTTGCGCGCCGTGGCCTGCTTCGAGGACAGCCCGTAGATGTCGATGAAGCCGCGGGCGGCCGACTGGTCGAACGACTGGCCCTCGTCGTAGGTCGCGAGGTTGAAATCGTACAGCGAGTCATCCGAGCGGCGCCCGGTGACGGTGGCCCGCCCACCGTGCAGCGTCATGCGGATCTCACCGGAGACGTGCTCCTGGCTGTCGTCGATGAACGCGTCGAGGGAGTCCTTGAGCTCGGAGTACCACTGGCCGTCGTAGACGAGCTCGGTCCAGCGCTGGTCGACGAGCTTCTTGAAGCGGGCCTGCTCGCGCTCGAGCGTGATGTTCTCCAGCTCCCGGTGCGCGGCGATGAGCGCCATGGCGCCCGGCGCCTCGTAGACCTCGCGGCTCTTGATGCCCACGAGCCGGTCCTCGACGATGTCGATGCGCCCGATCCCCTGGGCGCCGGCGCGCTGGTTGAGCTGCTCGATGGCCTGCAGGGGGGTGACGGGGGCGCCGTCGATCGCGACGGGGATGCCGCGCGCGAACGCGATCGTCACCTCGTCGGCCGGCGGGGGGAACTCCGGATCGTCGGTGTAGTCGTAGACGTCCTTCGTGGGGCCGTTCCAGATGTCCTCGAGGAAGCCGGTCTCCACGGCGCGGCCCCAGACATTCTGGTCGATGGAGAACGGGTTGTTCTTCGTCGTGACGATGGGCAGGTCGTTGCGCTGGGCGTACTCGATGGCCGCCTCGCGGGTCAGCGCCAGGTCCCGCACAGGGGCGATGCACGTGAGGTCCGGGGCGAGCGACGTGATCGCGACCTCGAAGCGGACCTGGTCGTTGCCCTTGCCGGTGCAGCCGTGCGCCACCGTGCCCGCGCCGTACTGGCGGGCCGCGGCCACGAGGTGCTTGGCGATGAGCGGGCGGGAGAGGGCGGAGACGTTGGGGTAGGCGTCCATGTAAAGCGTGTTGGCCTTGAGCCCGCGCATGCAGTACTCCTCGGCGAACTCATCGCGGGCATCGGCGACGTAGGCCTCCACGGCGCCGCAGTCGAGCGCGCGCTGGCGGATCGTCTCGAGGTCCTCCCCGCCCTGGCCGACGTCGACGGCCATGGCGACGACCTCGGCCCCGGTGGCCTCCTGGATCCAGCCGATGGCCACGGAGGTGTCGAGTCCGCCCGAGTAGGCGAGCACGATGCGTTCTGTCATGGTGGTTCTTCTCCTTCGTCCGTGCGTGGGAAATCGTGGGGTGTGCGGCGCCTGAGCTGCGTCCGGCGGTTCAGTCGCGGGCGGGTCAGCCGCGTCCGGTGGCGAGTTCGATGAGGGTCTCCGCGAGCTTCGCGCCGCCCTCCTCGTCGACCGCGATGATGAGGACGGTGTCGTCCCCGGCGATCGTGCCCATGACCGCGGGCAGCGACGAGTGGTCGAGCGAGGACGCGAGGTACTGCGCGGCCCCCGGCGGGGTGCGCAGCACGACGAAGTTCCCGGAGGCCACCGCGGAGACGAGCAGCTCCTCGAGAAGACGGTGGAGGCGGGCGTCGAGGACCTCGGCCCCCATGCCCTGCTGGGGCGTGCGGTCCCCGCCCTCGCCCGGAACAGCGTAGACCGAGCCGTCCGCGGTGCGCACCTTGACGGCGGCGAGCTCGACGAGATCGCGCGACAGGGTTGCCTGCGTCACGGTCACGCCGGCCTGCGCGAGCCGGTCGACGAGCTCGGACTGCGAATGGACCCGGTTGCGCCGGATGATGTCCGCGAGCAGCTGCTGGCGGGCGGTCTTCGTCGCGGGGCTCTCGCAGCCGCGCTGGGGCGCGGCCGCGCTCATGATCGCTCCCGCAGCCACGTCATGAGCGCCTTCTGGGCGTGCACGCGGTTCTCCGCCTCGTCGAAGACGACGGAGCGGGGGCCGTCGATGACCGTGGCTGCGACCTCCTTTCCGCGGTAGGCGGGCAGGCAGTGGAGGAAGATCGGGTCGCGGCCGGCGGCCATGAGCTCCTCGGTCACCTGGTAGGCGGTGAACGGCGAGGCGGCGTCGTCGCGGCCCGCGTGGTCCTGGCCCATCGAGACCCACGTGTCCGTCACGAGGACGTCTGCGCCCTGCGCGGCCCGCACCGGGTCCGCGGTCACGGCGGCCGAGCCGCCGGTGGCCGCGGCGATCTCCTGGGCGCGGGCGAGCACCTGCGGCTCCGGCTGGTGACCGTCCGGGGCCGCAATGCGCACGTCCATGCCGGCGGTGGCGCCGGCCAGCAGGTAGGAGTGGGCCATGTTGTTCGCTCCGTCGCCGAAGTAGCTCAGCGCCAGCCCGGCCAGCCCGTTGCCCTGCCCGGTGCCGCGGTGCTCGCGGATCGTGAGCAGGTCGGCGAGGAGCTGGCAGGGGTGGAAGTCATCGGAGAGCGCGTTGATGATGGGGATCGTCGCGTGGGCGGCCATCTCCTCAAGGCCCGCCTGCGCATAGGTCCGCCACGCGATCGTCGCGACCATGCGGCTGAGCACCTGGGCGGAGTCCGCAATCGACTCCTTGTGGCCCAGCTGCGACTCGCCGGGGTTGATGATGAGCGGGCTGCCGCCCAGCTCCGCGACGCCCGCGGCAAAGGACACGCGGGTGCGGGTCGAGGTCTTGTCGAAGACGATCGCGACGGTCTCCGGGCCCTCGAACGGGCGCGCGGAGTACGGCGCGGCCTTGAGGCGGGCGGCCAGGTCGAGCACCTCGGCCTGCTCGTCCGGGCTCAGGTCGTCGTCGCGCAGGAAGTGACGGGTCATGCTGCGGCCTCCTTCTCCTTCTCCTTGTCCTTCACCCGCCGGGCGGCTGCGGCAATGATGTCCGGCAGGGCGGCGGTGAACGCGTCGAGCTGCTCGGCGCTCACGATGAGCGGCGGGGCGAGCCGGACGCGGTGCGCGCTCACGGCGTTGCAGATGAAGCCCGCCTCCAGCGCCGCGGCCACGACGTCGTGCGAGTCGAGCTCCGGCAGCTCGAACGCGCGCAGCAGGCCCGCGCCGGACACGGCGGTCACGCCGTCGGCCTTCATGAGGGCCGAGGCGAGCCGCTCCCCCAGGTCCTGGGCCGCGGCGACGAGCCCGTCGCGCTCGATGACGTCGAGCACGGCCCCGGCCGCGGCGGTGACGATGGGGTTGCCGGCGAACGTCGAGCCGTGCTGGCCCGGCTGCAGGAGGTGTGCGGCGCTGGAGCCGAACGGGATCGTCGCGCCGATCGGCAGGCCCCCGCCCAGCCCCTTGGCCAGCGTCACGACATCCGGGACGATCCCCTCGCCGATGTCCGGGCGCTGGAAGGCGAACCAGGCACCGCAGCGGCCGATGCCGGTCTGGACCTCGTCGAGCACGAGCAGGGCGCCCGCCTCCCGCGTGGCCTCGCGGGCGGCCCGCAGATAGCCGGCGGGGTGGTTGCGCACACCGCCCTCGCCCTGGATGGGCTCGACGATGACGGCCTGGCACGTCTCGTCCACCGCGGCCCGCAGCGCCGCCTCGTCGCCGAATGGGACGAACCGGATGCCGGGCACGCCGGGCTCGAACGGCGCCCGGAACGCCTCCTTCGAGGTCATGGCGAGCGCGCCCATGGTGCGGCCGTGGAACGAGCCCTCGACGGCGACGATGGTGGTGCGCGGCGCGCCGCCGGGGCCGGCGGGCACGCGCCGGGCCATCTTGAGCGCGGCCTCGTTGGCCTCGGCCCCGGAATTGCAGAAGTAGACCGCGGAGCCGGCGGGCGCCTCGGCGAGGGCGAGCAGCCGGCTGGCCAGCGCGATCTGGGGCTCCGAGGCGAAGTAGTTCGAGATCTGGCCGAGCGTGGCGGCCTGCTCGCTCACGGCGCGCACGTAGTCCGGGTGGGCGTGCCCGAGCGCGTTGACCGCGATCCCGGCGAGCAGGTCGAGGTATTCGCGGCCCTCGGCGTCCCACACGCGGGCACCACTGCCGTGGGTGAGCAGGCGCTGCGGGCGGCCGAGTGCGGGCAGCAGCGCTGCTTCGTGGGCGGTCCGCCAGGTCTCGGCGGGAGCGGTCTCAGCCATGGGGTGCCTCCTGCGGGGCGGTGGTCGGATCGGTGGGCTGGGTGCGGGCCGCCGCGCTCTCCGCGGCGGGGTCCGAGGCGCCCGCCGCGCCGTGCCCGCCGTGGTCCTCGACCGCGCCGTGGCCGGGCTCGCGGTGGGTCCGCAGCCGGGCGCCCGGGGCCTGCACCATCGTGCCGATCCCCTGGTCGGTGAAGACCTCGAGGAGCACGGAGTGCGCGGTGCGGCCGTCGATGATGTGCGCCTGCGTGACGCCGTGGTCGACGGCCTCGAGGGCGGCGGTCATCTTGGGGATCATCCCGGAGTCCAGGCTGGGCAGGAGTGCGCGCAGCTCGTCCGGGGAGATCCGGGAGATGAGGCTGTCGCGGTCCGGCCAGTTCGCGTAGACCCCGGGCACGTCGGTGAGCACGATGAGCTTGTCCGCGCACATGTGGCGGGCGATGGCCGCCGCGGCCAGGTCCGCGTTGACGTTGAGTGGCTGGTCCGGAGCCCCGCGGCGCTCCGCGGCGATCGAGCAGACGACCGGGACGCGGCCGGCGTCGAGCAGCTCGTCGAGCACCGAGGTGTTGACCTCGACGATGCGGCCCACGCGGCCCAGGTCGACCAGCTGGCCGCCGTCCTCGACGGTGAGCGGCTCCCCGAGCATGAGGTCCGCGTCCTCGCCGGAGAGGCCCACGGCGTTCGAGCCGTTCTGGTTGATCCGGGCGACGATGTCGCGGTTGACCTGGCCGGAGAGGACCATCCGGGCGACCTGCGCGGCCTCCGGGGAGGTCACCCGCTGGCCGGCGCGAAATTCGGACTCGATGCCGAGGCGCTCGAGCATCGCGTTGATCTGCGGGCCGCCGCCGTGGACGACGATGGGCCGAATGCCCGCGAACCGGAGGAAGGCGATGTCATCGGCGAAGCTCTGCTGGAGCTCGTGGGAGACCATCGCGTTGCCGCCGTACTTGATGACGATCGTGGCGCCGGCGAAGGCCTTGATCCAGGGCAGCGCCTCAGTGAGCACCTCTGCCTTGGCCTGCGCGCGGGCAAGCCGCTCGGCGGGGCTGGGCTCGTGGGGCTCGGCGGTCGTGTTGTATCTCATGTCGCGTACGCGCTGTTCTCTTCGACGTAGTCGTGGGTGAGGTCGGAGGTGAGGATGGTGGCGGCGGCGCCCCCCGTGTGGAGGTCGACGCGCACGTCCACCCGGCGGGCAAAGACGACCTCGGCGGGGTCGGCGTGCGGGGCGGAGCCGAGGCACACCTGCACCCCGTTGATCGCCACGTCGATGTTCTGCGGGTCGAACTGCGCGTCGGTCGTGCCCACCTGGGCGACGACGCGGCCCCAGTTAGGGTCCTCGCCGAAGATCGCGGCCTTGAACAGGTTGGACCGGGCGATCGCGCGGGCGACCGCCACCGCGTCCTCCTCCGTGGCCGCCCCCGCGACCTCGATTGCGATGTCGTGGTGGGCTCCCTCGGCATCGCGGTGGAGCTGGCCCGCCAGGTCCGCGCAGGCGTCGGCGAGAGCGCGGGCGAAGGCCGCCTCGTCCACGGCGGCGCCGTCGCCCTCGGCGCCCTCGCCCGAGGACAGGAGGACGACGGTGTCGTTGGTGGACATGCACCCGTCCGTGTCGAGCCGGTCGAACGTCGTGGCGGTGGCCGCGCGCAGGGCGGCGTCGAGCTGCGCGGCGCTCAGCGGCGCGTCGGTGGTGAGCACGACGAGCATCGTGGCCAGCGCCGGGGCGAGCATACCGGCGCCCTTGGCCATGCCCCCGATCCGGAAGCCCGGGCCGTCGAGCGCCACCGTCTTGGGCACGGTGTCCGTCGTCATGATCGCCCGGGCCGCGGCCTGGCCCGCCGTCGGGGTCCCTGCCAGGTCCGCCGCCAGGCCGGGGAGGGCCGCGAGGATCTTCGCGCGGAAGTCCTCGCCGCCCACGCCGATGAGGCCGGTGGAGCACACGACGACGTCCTGGGCCGAGGTGCCCACGAGCTCCGCGGTCTCCTCGGCGGTCTGGTGGGAGGTCTGGAAGCCGAACGCTCCCGTGTAGCAGTTGGCCCCGCCCGAGTTGAGGACGACGGCGCGGGCGCGGCCGTCCGCGGTCGCCCGCTCGCTCCACAGCACGGGGTTGGCCTTGCAGCGGTTGGCCGTGTAGACGGCCGCGATCGCATCGCTGCGCCCGGTATTGACGACGAGCGCCAGGTCCGGGGTGCCGCTGGGCTTGAGCCCGGCAGTGGCGGCGGCGGCGGTGAAGCCGCGGGGATAGGTCGTGCTCATGGCGCGACTCCTTCGGTGGGCAGGGACAGGTCCTCGGGCAGGCCGAGTGCCAGGTGAGCGGACTGCAGGGCCTGGCCGGCGGTGCCGCGGACGAGGTTGTCCAGCGCCACGCTGATGAGTGCGGTGCCGGCCGCCGGATCGACGGCGGCCTGGAGCTGCGCCTCGTTGGACCCGACCGTGGCGCCGGTGTGGGGCCACTGCCCCTCGGGCAGCACGCGCACGAAGGGCTCGTTCGCGTACGCCGCGGCCAGGGCGGCGCGCACGGCCCCGTGGTCGTCGAGCGCAGCGCCCGCCAGCGGAGCGGTGATGGTCGCGAGGATGCCGCGGGCCATGGGCACGAGGGTGGGGGTGAAGGAGATCCTCACCCCGCTGTCGTCGGCCGGGCGCCCGAGGACGGCGTTGAGGTTCTGGATGATCTCCGGGACGTGCCGGTGGGTGCCGGCGGTGCCGTAGGGGCTGGCCCCGCCCAGCACCTCGGCGGCCATGAGGTGGGGCTTGGGCGCCTTGCCGGCCCCGGAGACGCCGTTGGCCAGCACGACGGTGAGATGCGCTTCGTCGATGAGCCCCGCGGCGATGAGCGGCTGGAGGCCGAGGGTGACGGCCGTGACGTTGCAGCCCGGCACGGCGATGCGGCGGGCGGCGGCGAGCCGCTCGCGCTGGCGCCCCTGTGCGGTCATGAGCTCGGGCAGGCCGTAGGTCCAGGTCCCGGGGTGCGCGCTGCCGTAGAAGCGCTCCCACGCCTGCGCGGAGACGAGCCGGTGGTCGGCGGCGAGGTCGACGATGAGCGTCTGCGGGCTCGTGGCCTCGAGTTCGGCGGCGATCCGGCCGGAGGCCCCATGGGGCAGGGCGAGGACGGCGACGTCGTGGCCCGCGAGGCTCTGGGCGGTGGACTCCCCGATCACCATGTCGGCGAAGGCGCCGAGGCGGGGCTGGTGCTCCCCCATCGTGGAACCGGCGGACGCGTGGCCGAGGACGGCGGTAACGTGGAGTTCCGGGTGGTGGGCGAGGAGCCGCAGCACCTCCGACCCTGCATAGCCCGTGGCACCGGAGACCGCGACTGTGAACCCACTCATTTGAATAACTATACATAGATCTCGAGTTTTATTCACATCGGCCCCCTTGCCGGTGAGGCGCGCGGCAGGCCCGCGGGACAGGAGCACCCCATGCACGCAGTCCAGGCGATGAGGGCCGGTGGCCCCGAGGTCCTCGAGTACCGCGAGGTCCCCGACCCCGAGCCCCAGGCCGGCGAGGTGCTCGTCGAGGTCAGAGCGGCCGGCATCAACTTCATCGACACCTACCGCCGCAGCGGGGTCTACCCCATGGAGTTCCCCCATACGGTGGGCGTCGAGGGCTCCGGCGTGGTCCGGGCCCTGGGCGAGGGCGTCACCCAGGTGGCCGTGGGCGACCGGGTCGCCTGGCACAACGCCCACGGCTCGTACGCCGAGCTCGTGTGCGTGAGCGCCGACGAGCTCATGCGCGTGCCCGACTCCGTGGGCTTCGAGACCGCGGCCGCGATCCCCATGCAGGGCCTGACCTCGCAGTACCTCGCTACCGGTTCGCACCGGATCGAGCCAGGGCAGACCGCGCTCATCCACGCGGCGGCCGGCGGCGTGGGCCTCATCCTCACCCAGTTCGTCAAGCACCTGGGTGGCCGCGTGATCGGCACGGTGTCCACGCCGGAGAAGGCGGAGCTGGCCCGCGCCGCCGGCGCCGACGACGTGTTCCTCTACGGGCCGGGCGTCGACATCGCGGCGACGGTCCGCGAACTCACGGGCGGCGAGGGCGTCGACGTCGCCTACGACGGCGTCGGCAAGGACACGTTCGATGCTTCCATGGCCTCGCTCAAGGTCCGCGGCTCCATGGTGCTCTTCGGCGGCGCCTCGGGCCAGGTGCCGCCGTTCGACATCCAGCGCCTCAACTCCGAGGGCGGCCTCTTCCTCTCCCGCCCCTCGCTCGTGTGGTTCACCCGCACGCCCGAGGAGCTGGCCGAGCGCTCGGCCATGGTCATGGAGGGCCTGGAGCAGGGCTGGCTCGACTTCCGGGTGGGCACGGCCTTCCCGCTGGCGCAGGCGGCCGAGGCCCACCGGGCACTCGAGGGGCGCCAGACCACCGGCAAGGTCGTGCTCACGGTCTGAGGCCGGCGGCGCGCCGATCGGCCGGGAGGGCCCACTCGCCTCACTCGCCGCGCCGCGCGCCCTCCCGGGCGCGCGGCGACGGGGTGCGAGCCGGCTCCCCGGTCGCGTACCACACGACGGCGATCATCGCCGCCTGGGCGGCGATGCGCACCGGTGCGAGTTCGGGCGGCAGGCCCGCGCGCTGGAGCTGAGCGGGGCGCCGGACCTGCTGGAGCGCTGCGGGCAGCGAGCCCACGAGGACGGCGAGGGCCGGCCACCGGGCGCGGCGGCGCAGCACGGGCACGACCAGTGCGATTCCGGTTGAGCCGAGCACGGCCGCCATCGCCGCCTGGATGCGGCGAGCCGCAGCCGGCGACTCCACGGGCACGAGCTCTCTGAACACCTCGGGCTTGGCGCACTGGAGCGCGCTCGCCCCGATGAACGCGATCCCCGCGGCTGTGCTGACCGCCGTGCGCCTGGCCATCGTGTTCTTCTTCTGCCCTGCGCGCTCGCGCGCTGGGGTGCGCATCCCTGCGGTCGCCTGCGCCTACAGCGACCGGTTCTTCAGCGACGGCGCCAGCACAATCGCGGCGAGGGTGCAGCCGCCCAGCAGGATCCAGCCGCCGAAGTACGTGAAGAGCTTGAGCTCGCTCGTGAGCTGTGGACCGAAGTTTGCGGCCATCATGACGACGCCGCCCAGGATGAGCGCGGTGGACAGGACCACCTGCACGAGGCTGTCGACGAGCGAGCGGACGAGCTCCTTGATGGAGTCGAGGCCCAGGCCGCTCGTGCCGATGTCGAGCGTGCCGTCCTCGAGGTGCTGGACGACGCGGGAGACGCGGGCGGGGAATTCCGCGAAGAGCGGGGCCGTCGTCGCGGCGTAGAGCTTGGCGTCCTCGATCGCCCCGCTCATGCTGCGGGTCTCCGCGAGGAGCCCCTCCCCGTGCGCGCGGACGAGGTCGAGGAGGTCGAGCTGGGGGTCGAGGAGCTTGAGGCTGCCCTCGAGCGTGCTGATGGCGCGGAACGCGGTGGCGATCGTCGAGGGCATCGCGAAGCCGTGGTCGACGAAGAACTCGATGAGCTGGCTGAACAGCGCGGAGTAGCCGCCCGGCGCGGTCTGGAACTGCATCATGATCTGCCCGACATCGCGCTGCAGCTCGCGCACGTCGACGCCCACGGGGGCGCCCAGCATGTCGAGCACCGCGGAGGTCGCGGCCTGCGAGTTCTGCTGCTCGAAGGCGACGAGGAGGATCGCGACATCGCGCCGGTCGCGCTTGTCGAGGCGGCCCACCGCCCCGAAGTCGATGAGGCCGGCGCGGCCGCCCCCGTCGATGATGATGTTGCCGGCATGCAGGTCCGCGTGGAAGATCCCGGTCGTGAGCACCTGGCGCGCGACGATCTCGAACAGCTGCTCGGCGAGGTCGCGGCGGGCCAGCGCCGAGAGCCTGTCCAGGCGGGTGCCCGCCCGGGCGAGCGGCACGCCCTCGATCCGCTCGAGGACGAGCACCGTGGGCCCGGAGAGCTCGGTGTAGACCTCCGGGATGCGCACGAGCGAGTCGTCGTGGGCGATGTCGGCCCGGCGCAGTGCGATCGTCTGCGCGGCCTCGCCCCGGTAGTCGAGCTCCGCGGCCAGGGAGTCGACGAACGCGGCGGCGAGCTTGACGATGCCGACCTTGCGCGCCCAGCCCGCGCGCCGCTCGACCTGCTGGGCGAGCGTGAGCACGATGTCCGAGTCCGCGCGCACCTGCCGGCGCAGCTTGGGCCGCTGGACCTTGACCACCACCTCGGCGCCGTCGAACATGACGGCCCGGTGGACCTGGGCGACGGAGGCGGCGGCCAGCGGGACCGTGTCGAACTCCGCGAAGACCTCGTCGACGGGCCTGCCCCACGCGCGCACGAGCTCGGGCTCGAGCTGGGCGAACGGCACCGGGGGCACCTCGGACTGCAGCTTGGAGAACTCCTCGACGAACTCGATGGGCACCATGTCCGCGCGGGTGGCGATGAATTGGCCGAGCTTGACGAACGTCACCCCGGCTGCGGCGAACGCCTCCGCGGTCGTCTTCGCGATCTCGCGGCGGTTGAGGCGCAGGGAGGGCAGGCGCGGGCGCAGGTAGCGGCCCAGCCCGAACTTCAGCAGGATCCGCTGGATCTGGATGAGCCGCCGGACCCGCCGGTACCAGGTGGGCAGCCGGCTGGCCGAGCGCGCGACGGTCGTGAACGACCCCGAGGGCACCACGAGCTCGATGGCCAGGAGGACGAACATCTGGACGACGATGAACCAGCCGTAGAGCAGGAGGAAGACCATCGCCGCCTGGAAGCCCAGGCCCACCCAGGGCACGGCGCCGTGATCGGTGATGCCGAGGATCGAGAACGCCTGCAGCGTGATGGGCCACAGCGACAGGCCGATGACGAGGGAGACGACGGTGTTGCGCACCCAGCCCGTGCCCACCGTGATGACCCGGCGGACCAGCACCCCCACGACGACGGCGTTGATGAGGCCCAGCAGGATCGTCCAGAGCAGGTTCACGCAGGCTCCCTCTTCTCAGCTCGCGGCCACGCCCAGCCTACGGCACGCACCGGGCGCGCCCGGCGGGTCACATCTCCACGGTGGCCCGGCGCAGGCCGGCGGGCAGGGGCCCGGCGGCCGCGCGGCGCGCCAGCGACTCCGGTGTGTCGAGGCCGGCGCGCACATAGCGGCCGGACCACGCGTCGAGCTCTCCGCCCGCCAGGGCGAGCGCGAGCGCCGCGACCTCCGCCGGGTCCGTCCACTCGGTGCGCTCGGCGTGGACGGGCATCGATCCTGTCATGTCGGAGCGGATGACGCCGGGGCTGAGCTCGAAGATCCGCAGGCCGCGGTCGAACCCGTAGTGCTGGACGGAGTCCGCGAGCCGGAAGAGCGCGAGCTTCGAGGCCGAGTACGCCGCGTAGGCGTTCGTGCCCTGCGCCCCGGACCCGGAGTTGAGGTCGATGATGCGCGCGGGCCGGCCGGTGGCCTCGGCCGTGGCCAGCAGAAGCGGCGCCAGGGCGTTGACGACCAGCAGCGGGCCGGCCACATTGGCCGCGACGACCGCGGCCAAGGACGCGGGATCGGCCTCCCAGACGGGGCCCTCCGTGGACTCGATGCGCCCGGCGTTGTTGACGAGCACCCGCAGCCGCGCGCCCAGGGCCTCCTGCGCCTCGTCGACCCGCGCGGCCAGGGCCGCGACGGAGGCCGGGTCGCCCGCATCGAGCGCGGCGCCGCTCACCCGCCCGGCCGTGTCCGCGGCCAGCTCGGCCGCGGCCGCCGAGGCGCGCTGGCCGTCGGTGGCCGTGAGGAGGACCGCATAGCCGGCCCGGGCGAAGGCGTCCGCGAGGTGGCGGCCGATGCCGCGCGCACCACCGGTGATGACGGCGAGGTCCTGCCCGTGGTCCATGCTCAGCTCCTCACCGTCGCGCCGAAGCGCTCGGCCGCGACGGCGGTGGCCGCCTCGCGCAGCGCCGAGGCCTCAGCGGCGGTGAGCGTGCGGTCGGCGGCGCGGAACGTCAGGCGGAACGCCAGCGACTTCTGTCCCTCGCCCACCTGGTCGCCCGTGTAGACGTCGAAGAGCTCGATGTCCTCGAGCTCGGCGCCGGCGCCGGCGCGCAGGGCCCGCGCCACCTCGGCGGCGGGGGCATCGGAGGCGACGAGCAGCGCCACGTCCTGGCGCGAGACCGGGTAGGCCGACAGCGCCCCGTCCCAGTCGCGCTCGGGCGCCTGCGCCAGCAGGACGTCGAGGTCGAACTCGAACGCCACCGTGCGGGCGGGCAGGCCGAGGTTCTCGAGGACCTTGGGGTGCAGCTCGCCGGCGTAGCCTGCGGTGGAGCCGTCGGCGAGCGCGAACCGCGCACACCGGCCGGGGTGGAACGGCGCGTGCGCGGCCGCCTCGACCTCGGCGCGCAGGCCCAGTGCGGCGATTGCCCGGCGCACGACGTCGATGGCGTCGGCCGCCTCGGCGCGCCGGCCGCTCCCCCAGCTGCCCGGGAGGTCCCAGTGGCCGGTGATCGCGCCCGCGTAATGGTAGGGCTGGGCGGGCACCGAGGCGAAGATCCGGGAGAGCTCGTCCTCCGTGGGGTGGTAGCCCGGCTCGAAGGTCAGGCCCTCGGGCAGGGCGCCGCCCGGCAGCGTGACGAGACCCGCCTCGAAGACCGCGACGTCCTTGAACCCGCGACCGGTGTTGCGCGCCACAGCGTCGACGAGCGTGGGCAGCAGCGAGGTGCGCAGCAGGGGCTGGTCCTCCGCGAGCGGGTTGGCCAGGCGCAGGCTCGCCCGCCGGGGGTCGTCGGCCGGGATGAGCAGCGCGTCGCTGCGCGCCTCGGAGGTGAAGGGGTAGGTCAGCACCTCGGTGAGGCCCAGGGCCGCCAGCAGCTGCGAGACAGTGCGCCGGGCGCGCTGGGCACGGCTGAGCCCGGCACCGCCGGGCGCCTGCGGCTGCCGGGACGGGATCTGCTCGTAGCCGCAGACCCGGGCCACCTCCTCGATGAGGTCCTCGGCTGCCGTGAGGTCGGGCCGCCAGGTGGGGACGGTGACGGCGAGCACGGCGTCGGGGGCCGCCGCCTCGGCCTTGTCCGCGATCCGGCAGCCGACGGCCTCGAGGGCCGCCACGACCTGGTCAGGGGTGTAGGCGACGCCCACCCGGCGCGCCGGGGCGGCCACGGGCAGCTCGATCGTGCGCGGCGCGGGCGCCTCGCCGACGACGGTGGCCGGGCCGATCGTACCGCCGCCGAGGTCGGCGATGAGCTGCGCGCAACGGCGAGCTGCCGCGGGGCCCAGTGCGGGGTCGACGCCGCGCTCGAACCGGCGCGCGGCCTCACTGGGCAGGCGATGGCGGCGGCTCGTGCGGGCCACGGTGATGGGATCGAAGTGCGCGGCCTCGACGATGACGGTGTCGGTGTCCGCCTCGACCTCCGTGTCGGCGCCGCCCATGACGCCGGCGAGGCCGATGATCCGCTCGCCGCCGGCGTCCGCGATGAGGAGGTCCTCGGGGTCGAGGGAGCGCTCGGCGCCGTCCAGGGTGGTGAGCTTCTCCCCGGGCCGGGCACGGCGCACGACGATGGGCTCGCGCAGCTTCGCCGCATCGTAGGCGTGCAGCGGCTGGCCGAGCTCGAGCATGACGTAGTTCGTGACGTCGACGCACAGGGATATCGGCCGCATGCCGGCGTCGAGGAGGCGCTTGGCCATCCAGAACGGGGTGCGGGCGGTGGGATCGACGCCGCTGACTCGCAGCGCGGTGAAGCGATCGCAGCCGGCGGTGCCGTGGATGGGGGCCGTGTCTGCGAGCTCGACGGGGAAGCCGTCGGGGGCGGGGGCCAGTGCCTCGCCGTCGGCGGGGTCCGCGAAGGACTGGCCGGTGAGCATCGCGTACTCCCGCCCGATCCCGCGCATGGACAGCTGGTAGCCGCGGTCGGGGGTGACGTTGACGTCCAGGGTGGTGGAGTCGAGTCCGAGCAGCGCCTTCGCATCGTCTCCGGGCGAGGCGTCCAGGCCCCAGTCGGCCAGCACGATGATGCCGTCGTGGTCCTCGCCCAGGCCGAGTTCGCGCGCGCTGCAGATCATGCCGTCGGAGACGTGGCCGTAGGTCTTGCGGGCCGCGATCGCGAACCCTCCGGGCAGCACCGAACCGGGCAGGGCGGCGGCGACGAGATCGCCGACGGCGAAGTTGTGGGCGCCGCACACGATACCGCGGGGCGAGTCCTCTCCCACGTCCAGCTGGCACCAGTTGACGGTCTTGCCGTTCGAGTGCTCCTCCGGCTCCATGGCGAGCACGCGCGCGACGACGAGCGGACCGGTCACGGCGGGGCCGAAGAAGTCCTCCTCCTCCAGGCCGATGCCGGCGAGGTCCGCGGCGAGGCGGTGCCAGTCGCCGGCGTACGGGGACAGGTCGACGTACTGGCCGAGCCATTCCAGCGGGACGCGCATCAGGACATCACTCCAAACGTGGCGGAGAAGCGGACATCGCCTTCGACCATGTCGTGCATGTCGTTGATGCCCTCCTTGAGCATGAGGGTGCGCTCGATGCCCATGCCGAACGCGAAGCCCTGGTATTCGGCGGGGTCGACCCCGGCGGCGCGCAGCACATTGGGGTGCACCATGCCGCAGCCGCCCCATTCGATCCAGCCGGGGCCGCCGACCTTCTGCGGGAACCAGAAGTCCATCTCCGCGCTGGGCTCGGTGAACGGGAAGAAGCTGGGCCGCAGGCGGGTGCGCGACTCGGGGCCGAACATGGCCCGGGCGAACGCGTCGAGCGTGCCCTTGAGGTCGGCCATCGTCAGGCCCCGGTCGATCGCGATGCCCTCCACCTGGTGGAAGACGGGCGTGTGGGTGGCGTCGAGCTCATCGGTGCGGAAGGTCTTGCCCGGGCACACGACGTAGAGCGGCACGCCGCGCGTGAGCAGGCTGCGCGACTGGACCGGGGAGGTGTGGGTGCGCAGCACGAGGCCGGAGGCGGGCGGGTCGACGAAGAAGGTGTCCTGCATCTGGCGCGCGGGATGGTCCGGGCCGAAGTTGAGGGAGTCGAAGTTCAGCCACTCGTTCTCGACCTCGGGGCCCTCGGCGACCTCCCAGCCGTGGCCGACGAAGTGGTCGGCGATCTGCTCCTGGAGCAGCTGGAGCGGGTGGCGGTGCCCGGCGGGCCGGCGGCGGCTCGGCAGGGTGACGTCGATGGCCTCGGCGACGAGCACCTCGGCCTCGCGCTGCGCCTCGAGCTCACCCTGGCGGGCCGCGTGGGCCTGGCTCACGCGCCCGCGCGACTGGCCGACGAGCTTGCCCGCGCGCGCCTTGTCCGCCTTGTCGAGACCGCCGATCGCCCGGTTGGCCAGCGCCAGCGGCGAGCGGTCGCCCGTGTGGTCGATCTTCGCGGCCTTGAGCTCGTCGAGGGTGCGCGCCGCGGCGAAGGCCGCCAGCGCCGCGTCGACGGCTGCGCCGACTCCCGCCTCGTCGAGCGGGCTGAGGGGCTCTGACATGCGCGGTGTTCCTCCTGGCTGCAGCGCGGGCGCTGCGGTGGCGGTGCTGGACTCGGGCGGGCGCCGGCTGCACGGCGCGGGCCGCGCACCAGTCTAGCGAGTGCGCCCCGGTGGGCGCGGCGCCGTCCGCGTCGGCGACGGTGCCCCGCCGGATGCGCGGCGGGCGGGCCGGGCACAATGGGCGCATGTCCGCTCCCGCCGTGCCTCGGCCACCGCTTGTCAGCCTGCCTGCCCTCACCCCCGGCCTGCCCGGTGACCTGGGGCCCGAGGACCGGGTGGACGGCCTCGAGTTCGCCGACCTCGAGCTGGGCCCGGGCAGCGCCCGGGCCGCCAGCGTGCTCGACTGCCGGTTCGCCTCGTGCGAGTTCGCCGGCCTCGATCTCGAGCTCGCCGCGCTCACGGGCTGCGCCTTCGACCGCTGCGCCGCGGCCGGCCTGGCGCTCGTGCGCTCCCGGCTGTCCAATGTGCGCTTCGACGGGTGCCGGGTGGGCAGCCTCGAGGCCTACGGCGCCGCGTTCGAGCGCGTCGAGTTCGCCGCGTGCCGGCTGGGGTATGTGAACCTGCGCGGGGCCGTGCTGCGCGATGTGCGCTTCGAGCAGTGCCGGATCGGCGAGCTCGATCTGGGCCAGGCCACGGCCGCGCGCGCGGCGTGCCCGCAGTCCGAGCTCGAGGCGCTCGAGGTGGTGGGGGCAGCGCTGGCCGACGTCGACCTGCGCGGCGCGAGCATCGGGCGCATCACGGGGCTGCGCGGGCTGGCCGGCGCCACGCTCGACGAGCAGCAGGTCGCCCTGCTCGCACCGGCCCTGGCCGCGGAGTTCGGCATCCGGATCGGCGATCCCGTGCCCTGAGCGGCCGAGCGGCTGCACCACGGGTGCGGCGGTGTGCGAGTCGGCCGCGGGGGGGGGCGCCTGCGCGGCGAGCTGGGACTCAGCGGCGAGCTTTGAGTCAGCGCCGCAGGCGCCTGCGGCCCAGGACGACGAGCAGCAGGCCGACGCCCACGCACGCCGCCGCGGCGAGCAGGGTCGACAGCGCCTGCGCGCCCGTGCGCGGCAGCGGGGAGCCGGGGCCGGGGTCCGGGCCGACCTCGGCCGGGCGATTCGGGCCGGCGGTGGCGGTGGGGTGCCCTGGTTCGGCTGCGGTGGCGCTCGGCCCGCTGGACGGTCGGCGGTCGGGCGTGTCCGAGGACGGCTGGGGCGGGCGCGAGTGCGATGACGTCGGTGCGGGGCTGCTCGGGCTGGGAGCAGGTTGGTCAGACCCCGACAGCAGCAGCGAGAGCGCCACGCGGATGTCTGCGTCTTCGCTGCGGTTGCCGGACCCCAGCGGCAGTGCGGCCGTGACGCTGGCGCGGGCGACATGTCCGGGTGCCAGTGTGCCGAGGTCGATCGTCAGCGGCTCGTGGCGCAGCGCAGCCGCGGTGCTGTGGCGGCTGCCGGCCCGAAACACCAGGTCGTCGTCGAAGCCACGCGGATTGCGGCCGCCGTTCCAGGCCATCCTGAGCGCCGCCCGGAGGGGCTGGTCGCTGACATTCTTCACCCACAGGGTCTCCGTCTCCTCAGCGCCGGGGGCCATTCGCGGCTTCCGGGAGAAGAGCGGGTGCGGCAGGTTCGCCGCGAAGTGCGTGCCGTCCACCGAGACGCGGGCACGAGGGGCCGCACCGGCACCGGAAGCCGCCATCGCCACTCCCCCCGTGCCGACGCCCGCTGCCCCGCCGACGAGCAGGCAGGCGAGCGCCGCGCTGCTCGCGGCGCGCTGGACGCGGCGCCCCCTAGCTCTCACGACCGCCTCCCTGCCGGGCGGGCCGGTTGGCGGCAGGGGTGTGCGCGGACCGGCCGAGGGCATCGCTCGGGGCTGATTCCCTGGGCTCTGCGCTCGGCGCGCCTGAGCCCGGCCGCCCCCGCGGCGCGCGGGCAGAACGGCGCTCGACCATCAGGCGGATGACCTGCCACGCGGCATAGAGGAGGGCCAGCACGCCCAGCGCGATGATGCCGCCCAGCTTCGCCTTGCCGCCGATCGCCAGCGCGAGGCGCCCGACGAACGGCAGGTGGTAGACGAGCGTGCCGCGCACCTGCTTGCGCGCCACCGGCTCCGGGTCCGCGGCGTTGTTCGCATCGCCCTGCGTGACGTAGGAGGGGGTCCCGCTGCCGTCCTGCGAGACGCCCACGACGCGGTGGGTGACGAGCGTCGGGTCGTCGGGGTTCGGCATGAACGTGATGACCTGCCCGGCGGAGATCTGCGTGCTCTCGTCGATGGGCTTGACGTAGACCTGGGAGCCCGGCGGGATCGTGGGCTCCATGGAGCCGGTGAGCACGGTCAGCGGCACCCACCCGCACAGGCGGGGGACGATGACCATGGCCAGCAGCAGGGCGGCCAGCAGAGCCGCGAGCCCCCACAGGACCGCCCTGCCGATGCGCGCCATCACCACGTGGGCCCCGGCATGTTCGGCTGGCCGGTGACCGCGTCCGGCACGGTTGCGGTGCCCGCGCACAGGTTGCCGTTGTTCACGCCGTTCCAGCTCAGCGTCCATGTCTTCGACGCGGCGAATCGAACCGGCGAACCACCGTTCGTACCGGCGAGCACGCCGACGACGAGGAAGGCCCGCTTCACCGGGCTGGCGGTGGTCCCACCGCTCATCTGTGCGCGGTCCACCCCGATCGAGCGTGCACCGGTGGGGATATTCGTGCCGTTGAGTTTGCCCTCGTAGCTGTAGAGGTTCGACGTCAGTTTGCTGAAGCTCTGGCCGTTGGCGCTCGTCCACAGTTCCCAGTGGTCGACAGCGCTCACGGTGCTCGCAGAAACTGAACTCTCCCACTCCCCCAACCAGTTCCAGTAGAGCCGACTGCGCGAGCCATCTCGTACACACCCGGGCACGGCACTGGCGTCCGCCTTTGCCGCATTGGGCACCGGCTGCGGCAGCCCGATGCGGTAGTACGCGGGAACGGTGCCCGACTCGGCGCCGGTGGTGGTGGAGTACTGCTGCTCCGTCTTGTACGCGGTCTGCACCTTGATGCCGCCGCCGGCCAGCTGCTTGAGGATCTCCGCTCGCTGCGCGCCGTTGTCGGAGCCCAGGGCCAGCGCGAAGTCGACGCAGACGTGCCGGGTCTCCCCCGCTGCCAGGGTGACGGCCGTGCCGGCCGGAGCGGTGTACTTCCCGCCCGAGGCGGCTGCGCTGTCCGCGCCCTTGATCGGCCAAAGCTCGGTGCGGGTCCAGTCGGTGCAGTCCTTGCCCTGCGCCGCGAGGTTGTACGTGATCTTCGCGCGGAAGACCGGATCGAGCGTTTTGTCCGGATAGGCGTAGCGGGAGGAGACCGTCGAGGACTGGATGAGCACGCGGCGGCTGAGCGTCCGCGAGTCGTTGACGAGCGCGAAGTCCGTGTCGTTCCACACGCGGCCGGCGGGATCGTTGTTCGCTCTCTGGGTCGAGGCATCCGCCGCGGAGATCGTGAAACCGTCTGAGGTGCCCGAGGCGCCGTCGCCGCCGGGCCGGGCGAACCACTTCGCTGCGGTGCTGCCCTGGGAACCCAGCACCGCAGCGCACAGGAGCAGCAGGATCGCGACGGCGGTGGCGGGGACCACCCAGCTGCGTCTGCTCATGGTGTGCCTTCCTGCTGGGACTGCGGGGGTGCGGCGGGGGCGGGCGGGGCTCATCCGGCCTGGGTGACGCTGACGGACAGCGCGCCCAGGCTGTAGGCCTTCGATGCGTAGGCCGCCGGCCACTGCTTGGGGGTCGTCACGGTCGTGACGGCGCGCCAGGTCGCCTGCTGGGCGCTGGCCGGATCGCTGCCGCGCACGCGCACCGGCGGGGTGACCGCCGTTCCGGCGCGGGTGAGCGTCGAGGTGACAGTCGTCTCGGGGGGGCAGCCCGGCCTTGGCGGGCTCGCCGTCCAGGGTGACGTCGGCGGCGAGGTTGTCGCCCGCCGCGCTCACCGTGAACTCGTTGGCGATGACGATCCGGTCACCGGGCACCAGCGCCACGTCGGCCAGCTGGGCGGGGGTGAACGACCGGCACTCCTGGTAACCCGCGGCCGGGGTGCAGGCCGTGCCCGTGTCGAGCGCGGTCCGCTGACCGGCGGGGATCATGCTCTGGAGTTCGTAGCCCACCCGCGTGGACGTCGCGCTCAGGTGGCCGGTTCCGATGTCTGCCGAGCCGACCGGGCTCGCGGCTGTCCAGCGGGCGAGCGTGGTGCCGGTCGGCCCGAGGAGCAGCAGCGCGCAGCCGGCCGCGCAGGCGGCGGCCCACGGCCGGATGCGGCGCAGTCCCATGGGAGTCCTCAGGCTGTGGAACGGCGGTCAGGGTCAGGCCGGGTTGTTGTCCTGGATGAGCTCGACCTTCGTCTCCTTGAGGTTGACGCTGCCGTCCTCGCCCTGGGATTTCCACCAGTTGGACTTGTCGTCCGCCGGCTTCGCGCCATCGGTGGTGAGCGGGAATTCGATGACGGCGGAGACGTTCACCGCGGTCGAATCGCCGGACTTGACCTGCTTCGCCGCGTCCTCGCCTCCCACCTTCGTCGTGACCTTGACGATCTTCGCCAGGTCGCCGGTGACCGTGTTGGCCGTGTTGACCTTGAGCGTGGCGGTGAGGTTGTCGCCCACGAGGTCCGGGGTGACCGTCGCGGTGTAGGTGACCTTGTCGCCGGGGACCATCTTGAACGCGGTGGGGTCGATGGTCTTGTCGCCGTGGTTGGAGTCGACCCACTTGGGGTTGGCGACCGTGAAGTTCAGGTGGCCGGACTGGAGGTTGCCCCCGCCGATCTCCTGCTCCTCGTACCACTTGGCGAACGTCGTGGCGCCGCCGGCCAGGAGGGCGATGCCCACGGCGGCCGCGGCGACGGCCTTGGCTGCGCGGCGGTTCTTCTTGGGCTGTGCGTGTGTGCTCATGCGTGACTCCGGCTTCGTGGCCGAACGGTGGGGATGTTCGGACTTCGGCCGCCCCGTGCGGGCTCTCAGCCCGCCCCCAAATTCTATCCAGCGGGGCGGTCACCAGCGGCGTTGCACACTAAGCGAACGATCACTCTTTTCCTGCGAACGCGGAACCGCCGCTCCAGCCCACCCCCGCGCAGCCATGCGCGGCACTGCGGCGCTGCGCCGCAGCGGTGCCGTTCACGGCGCCAGGCTGCGCGCGGACTCGTAGATGCACACGCTCGCGGCGGTCGCGAGGTTGAGGCTCTCCGCCCTGCCGTAGATCGGCACGGCCACCGCAGCATCGGCGAGCGCGCGGTCGGCCTCCGGCAGCCCCCACGCCTCGTTGCCGAAGACCCACATCGTCCGGCGGGTGAGGTCCAGACCGCTCTCCCACGGGACATGGAGGTCGTGCGCCGGCGGGTGGCCGTCGGCCGCGAGCACCTGCAGGCCCCGAGCGCGGCCGAGCTCGACCACCTCGGGCAGGCCGACCCCTGTGACCACCGGCACGTGGAACAGCGACCCAGCGGTGGCCCGCACCGCCTTCGGGTTGTAGACATCGACACTCGAGGACGTGCACACGACTGCGTCGGCACCGGCCGCATCGGCCACGCGCAGCACGGTGCCGAGGTTGCCGGGGTCGCGCACCTGGGAGAGCACGACGACCAGGCGGGCGTCGCGGGTGAGGACATCGGAAAGCTCAACATCCAGGTGCTCGCAGACGCCCACAAGTCCCTGCGAGGCGACGGTGTCGGCCACCCCGGCCAGCGCCTCGGGCTCGGCCTGGCGGATGCGCACCCCGCCCGCGGCAGCGGCCGCGAGCAGCTCCGGGTGGCGCCGGGCGGCGTGCGCCGTGGCCCATAGGTCGACGAGTGCGCCGGCCGGGCGCCCCCCGGCGGCGCCGTTGACCGTCACGCGCGCGGGGCGCACCTCGGCCTCGTGGGCGAGCGCCTCGCCCACGGCCTGCTGCCCCTCGATGAGGAAGCGCTTCGACTTCGCCCGCCAGGTGCGCGCGTGCAGCTTCGCGGCCTCCTTGAGGCGGCGGGACTGGGCGGAGGTCACCACGGGGCCCTGGAGGCCCGGGTGGAGTTCGGAGACGGCAGGAGTGCTCATGCCCGCCACCCTAGCGGCCGCGGGCGCCCGGGCATACGAAGCGGGGCGGCGGGAGCTGTGCTCCCGCCGCCCCGCTTCGGGTGCGGCGACCGGCTGCGCGCCGGGCCGTGCGGCCGCTCGGGCGGCCGCGAGGGTCACGCCGCCGAGGTCTTCGGCGCGTTGACGTCGGCCGGCAGACCGGCCTTGGCCGTCGCCACGAGCGAGGCGAAGACGGCCGGGTCGTTGACCGCGAGCTCGGCGAGCATGCGGCGGTCGACCTCGACACCGGCGGCCTTGAGGCCCTGGATGAACCGGTTGTAGGTCATGCCGTTGGCGCGCGCGCCGGCATTGATGCGCTGGATCCACAGCCGGCGGAAGTCGCCCTTGCGGGCGCGGCGATCGCGGTAGCTGTAGACGAGCGAGTGGATGACCTGCTCTTTGGCCTTGCGGTACAGGCGCGAGCGCTGCCCGCGGTAGCCGCTTGCCCGGTCGAGGATGACCCGGCGCTTCTTCTTGGCGTTGACCGCCCTCTTCACACGTGCCACGTGTACTCCTTAGAAAATTGCGTCTCTGGCGGCAGCCAGCTGGACCGAAGGGTGCTCAGCGCTTGCCGAGGAGCTTGAGCCCCTTGGCCGCATCGCCCTTGGACAGGACCTGATCGAGCTGGAGCCGGCGCTTGCGGCGCGACGACTTGTGCTCGGCGAGGTGGCGGTTGTTCACGCGCTCGCGCATGACCTTGCCGCTGCCGGTGAGGCGCAGGCGCTTCTTGGCGCCGCTGTGGGTCTTCTGCTTCGGCATAGTGCCGTTCTCCTTCTTGCCTGGCCGCGCGCGAGCGCGGCTGGACGTGCAATGCGGTAGCGCCGCGATGGCTCGCGGCGCGAGGATCATTCGGCCGGGGCCTTCTTGCTGCCGGCCTTGGCCTGGGCCTCGCGCTCACGGCGCGACTTGACCTCGGCGGTCGAGCCCTTGGCCCCCTCGGACGCCTTGCGGGACTCCGCGTTCGCGTCGGCCTTCGACTTGCTGGGGGCGATCACCATGACCATGTTGCGGCCGTCGACCCGCGGCGCGGATTCGACGGAGCCCAGGTCGGAGACCTCTTCGGCGAGCTTGTTGAGCAGGCGCATGCCCATCTCCGGGCGGGACTGCTCGCGACCGCGGAACATGATCATGACCTTGACCTTGTCGCCGCCGGCGAGGAACCGGGTGACGTGGCCCTTCTTGGTCTCGTAGTCGTGCTCGTCGATCTTGAGCCGGAACCGGATCTCCTTGAGCGCCATGTTGGCCTGGTTGCGGCGCGACTCACGGGCCTTCTGGGCCGATTCGTACTTGAACTTGCCGAAGTCCATGAGCTTGACCACGGGCGGCTTGGCCTGCGGCGCCACCTCGACGAGGTCGAGATCGGCTTCGCGGGCGAGATCGAGCGCTTTGCGGATGGCGACGATGCCCACCTGTTCCCCATTGGGGCCCACGAGGCGGACTTCCGGAACCCGGATCCGATCATTGATGCGCGGCTCGCTGATGTGTTCTCTCCTTCTCACGAATGCGGTGATCGCGCGCCGCATGGGAAAGGGCTCCCTGCGACGCATGCGAAGGGAGCCCGAGAGGAACCGCGGTGCGATCACCGCTGCGCCCCGCGTGAAACAGAGGCGAATTCCGTACCCGATCGCCAGCGGCGATCCAGGTGGGAGCGCGAGCTCCGCTTTGCACCCTGCCAGTGTACTACGCATCGCCGATGGGCGCACGCGCCGGGGCCGAACGGACCCCGGCGGCCCGCAGGCCCCCCGGCCGAGGCGCGCCTCGGCCGGCACATTCCTCGGGCCGAGGTGCGCCTCGGCCCGGTGCGCTGGGAGGACCGGGCTGTGGGAAGCTGGGCGCATGAGCCAACACACCCACCGGTTCGAAGCCGACGGAGCAGATAACGCGGCACAGCAGCACGCCGCCGAGCAGCAGGCGCTGCGCGATATCGCCGAGGTGCCCGCCGTCGAGGTCATCTCCTCGGCCGCCGTCCACCTCATGAGCGCCGCCGCGGTCAAGTGCGGGCTCGCCGAGGACGGGCCCGAGGGGTCGGGGGCCGACCTCGCCGACCTCGACGAGGCGCGCAAGCTCATCACCGCCCTGGCCGGACTCGTGACGGCCGGGTCGACGGAGATCGGCGACCACCACGCGCGCCCGCTGCGCGATGGGCTGCGCAGCCTTCAGCTGGCCTTCCGTGAGGCCTCCGCGCACCCGGACCGCCCCGGCATGGGACCGGGCGAGAAGTACACGGGCCCCGTCGCCTGAGCCCGCAGCGCCCACCGCGCCACAACGGCGCGACGACGCTGCCGCCGCGCACCGCGGCCCAGCCCCGGCCCCGCCGCCCCTCACCGCGCCCGCCCGGAAAGGTCTGCCTCACTGAGGCAGACCTTTCTTGATTCATTCCAGAAAACTACCTAGCGTAGCGAACGTGACGACGACACCGAACCCCGCCGCGGAGGCCATCCGCGCCGCCGGCCTGCGCGTCACCGCACCACGGCAGGCCGTCTACGACGCACTGGCCGCCGACCGCGCCCACCCCGACGCCGAGCAGATCACCGCCGCCGCGCGGGCGCTGCTGGGCCGCGTCTCGCAGCAGGCCGTCTACGACGTGCTCGCCGCGTTCGAGCGCGCGGACCTGGTCCGCTGCATCGACCCGGCCGGCTCCCCGGCGGCGCGCTACGAGCTCCAGACGCACGACAACCATCACCACCTGGTGTGCACGTCGTGCCGGCGGATCGTCGACGTCGAGTGCGGTGCGGACACGGTGCCGTGCATGCACCCCTCCGCCGACCACGGCTTCGCCCTCGAGGCCACCGAGGTCGTCTACTGGGGCCGGTGCCCGCAGTGCCAGGAATCCGGCGAGGAGGACTCGCCGACCACCCGTCCTAAGGAGAACCCATGACGGAGAGCTTCACGACCAACGACTTCGGCATCCCAGTGGGCAGCGACCAGCACTCGCTCACCATCGGGCCCAACGGCCCCATCCTCCTGCAGGACCACTACCTCATCGAGAAGCTCGCCCACTTCAACCGCGAGCGGGTCCCGGAGCGCGTGGTCCACGCCAAGGGCGGCGGCGCCTTCGGCACGCTGACGATCACGAACGACGTCTCGAAGTACACCCGCGCCGCGGTCTTCCAGCCCGGCACGCAGACCGAGATGCTCGCACGCTTCTCGACCGTGGCCGGCGAGCAGGGCTCCCCGGACACGTGGCGCGACCCGCGCGGGTTCGCCCTGAAGTTCTACACGACCGAGGGCAACCTCGACATTGTGGGCAACAACACGCCCGTGTTCTTCATCCGCGACGCCATCCAGTTCCCCGACTTCATCCACTCCCAGAAGCGCAAGACCGGCTCGGGCCTGCGCGATCACAACATGCAGTGGGACTTCTGGACCCAGGTGCCGGCCTCGGCCCACCAGGTCACCTACCTCATGGGCGACCGCGGCATCCCGCGCTCGTGGCGCGAGCAGAACGGCTACGGCTCGCACACCTTCCAGTGGATCAACGCCGAGGGCGAGCGCTACTGGGTGAAGTACCACTTCCACTCGAACCAGAAGCAGGAGTTCATCGAGGCCAACGGCCACGAGGGCTTCTCCGCCGACGAGGCGAACGAGATGGCCGGAATCGACGCCGACTACCACCGGCGCGACCTCTACGAGGCGATCGAGGCCGGGAACTACCCGAGCTGGGACGTCAAGGTCCAGATCATGCCCTACGCCGAGGCCGCCGACTACCACATCAACCCGTTCGACGTGACGAAGATCTGGCCGCACTCGGACTACCCGCTCATCGACGTGGGCCGCTTCGAGCTCAACCGCAATCCGGAGGACTTCTTCTCCGAGATCGAGCAGGCGGCCTTCGCGCCCTCGAACCTGGTGCCCGGCACGGGCCTGAGCCCGGACAAGATGCTCATGGGCCGGATCTTCGCCTATGCCGACATCCACCGCTACCGGATCGGCGCGAACTACGCCCAGCTGCCGGTCAACCGGCCCAAGAACGCGGCCAAGCACAGCTACTCGATGCACGGCTCGATGTCCTACGAGAACTATCCGAAGGACCAGGCCGAGTACGCCCCCAACAGCTACGGCGGCCCGCACGCGGACCCGCAGCGCACGACGGAGGACAACCTCGTCGACGTCGAGGGCGCGGTCATGCGCTCGGTGGAGACGCTGCGGCCCGACGACGGTGACTTCAACCAGGCCGGCGAGCTCGTGCGCAACGTGCTCGACGACGCCGCCCGCGACCGGATGGTGGGCAACATCTCCGGCCACCTGCTCAACGGCGTGCGCGAGCCGGTGCTCAGCCGCGCCTTCCAGTACTGGAAGAACGTCGACGCCGAGCTCGGCGGGCGCATCGAGAACGTCGTGCGCGGCGCGCAGTCCGACGAGCACACCTCGGACACGCTCAACGCGCCGAGCTGAGCGAACCGCAGACACCGTCCCGCACCCAGGGGGCCCGGGCGCTTCGGCGCCCGGGCCCCCTTGCGCTGCTGCGGGCCCGCGCGCGCGTCGCCCGCACGGTCGGCGAAATGGGCGGCAGCCGGGCGCGGCACTCGGAGCTGCACGAGCAGCCGGGCCGGGCGGGCACCTCGGCTGCTGTACCGCTGTGCGGTCAGCCGGGCCGAAGTGGGGACCGGGCGGTCAGCCGGGCCGCGGCCGGAACCGGGCAGGGCTCCGGGCCGAGGCGCGCGGAGCGATGCGGCGGACGGGGCTCAGGCGCGCAGGGAGAGGGTGAGGGAGTCCGCGCGCTCGGCGAGCACCTCGTTCGCGGACAGGCGCTCCTGGACCACGCCCAGCTCCGCGGCGGAGGGCTGGCGCGAGCAGGTGAGGGTCAGCGCCACCTCGGGCCCGGCGGTGCCGACCTGTGCGGTGCCCGGCCCCACGCCGGCGGCGTCGATCCAGTCGAGGCCAGCCGTGGCGCGCGCACACGCGCGGGCCACTGCCTCATCCGCCCACGCCGGGGTCCATGCGCGGCCCTGGATGAACGCCCACAGCGCGGGGCGGCGCACGACGAACGTGTGCGCGGTGCCCGGATCGAGCACGAGCAGCTGGGCGCCCTCCTCGATGGCGGCGGCCGCCATGCGCTCCGCCTCGATCGGCACCGGCCGGGCGGCATCGGCCCAGGCAGTGAGCGCGGGGATGTCCGTGAAGCAGGGGGTGGCCTCCCGCCCGTCCTCCGCGGCCAGGCGCACCATGGCCATCTCCGAGCGGTTGTCGTGGACGAAGCCTCGCTCGTCGCTCACGTGCTCGACCGCCGTGGGCAGCACCGGCGCATAGAGGCGCGCTGCGCGCAGGGCTGTGAGCACGCCGGTGTGGGCCGCCGGGTCCAGCGGCGCGGCGGCCACGGCCTCGAGTGCTGACCGCAGGGCCGGATCGGCCCGACCGTCATCGCCGGAGAACGGGTTGGGGCGCAGGGTGCGCCCGGCCCAGGGGGTCCCGGCCGAATCCGCGATGTTCGGCGCGCTGGCCGCAGACGCGCCGTGCGCCGCCGAGGCATCCGGGGCGGGCGCGCTCGCGGCGGCGCCCGCACCGGGGGTGCGCTCGGCCCGGCTCACTGGGCGCCGGCGACGTCGAGCGCCTCGGGCAGGGTGAAGCGGCCCGCGTAGAGCGCCTTGCCGACGATCGCGGCCTCGACGCCCTCGGGGACGAGCTCGCGGAGAGCCGCGAGGTCGGCCAGTTCGGAGATCCCGCCGGAGGCGACGACCGGCCGGTCCGTGCGAGCGCAGACCTCGCGCAGCAGCTCCGTGTTGGGCCCGCGCAGGGTCCCGTCCTTCGTCACATCGGTGACGACATACCGGGCGCAGCCGGCCTCCTCCAGCTGGGCGAGGACGTCCCAGAGCTCGCCGCCCTCCTCCGTCCAGCCGCGGGCGGCGAGCGTGGTGCCGCGCACGTCCAGGCCGATGGCGATCCGGTCGCCGTACGTGGCGATCGCCTCGGCGGTCCAGGCGGGATTCTCCAGGGCGGCGGTGCCGATGTTCACGCGCTCGGCCCCGGTGTCGAGCGCTCGCTCGAGCGAGTCGGTGTCGCGGATGCCGCCGGAGAGCTCCACGCTGATCGACACGGACTTCGTCACCTGGCGCAGGAGGTCGTAGTTCGACCCGCGGCCGAACGCGGCGTCGAGATCGACGAGGTGGATCCATTCGGCCCCGGCCTGCTCGAACTGGCCGGCCGCGTCGAGCGGGGAGCCGTAGGAGGTCTCGGTGCCGGCCTCGCCCTGGACGAGCCGGACCGCCCGGCCGTCGGCGACGTCCACGGCGGGCAGCAGCGTGAGTGCGGGTGCGCTGGCGATTTCGCTCATGCGCCCATCCTAGACAGCGCCTCCAGCCAGTTGCGCAGGAGGTGGAGGCCGGCGTCGGCGGACTTCTCGGGGTGGAACTGCACGGCCCACGTGGTGCCGTCCTCGACCGCGGCGACGAAGTCCTCCCCCGCCCGGGTGAGGGCGGCGGGCGCCCCCGGCGGCGGGGTGTGGGCGGCGAACGAGTGGACGAAGTAGAACCGCTCGTCCTCGATGCCGGCGAACATCTGGGAGCCGGCGGGCGCGGCCACGGTGTCCCAGCCCATGTGGGGCACGATCAGCGCGCGCAGCCGGGTGACCTCACCGGGCCACAGGCCCACGCCGGCGTCGGTCAGCCCGTGCTCGGTGCCGGAGGAGAAGAGCACCTGGAGGCCGACGCAGATCCCCAGGAGCGGCCGCTGCTGGGCGTGGCGCCGGCGGATGAGCTCCACCGCGCCCACCCCGCGCAGGCCGTCCATGACCGCGGAGAAGGCGCCCACGCCGGGGACGACGAGGCCCTGCGCGGCCTCGGCACGCACCGGGTCTGCCGTCAGCTCGACGCTCGCCCCGGCGGCTTCGAGGGCGCGCACCGCGGAGCGCACATTGCCCGAGCCGTAGTCGAGCACCACGATCTCGGGGGCGCTCATGCCCGGCCCGCCAGCAGCCGGCTCACGCGGAACAGCGAGAAGCCCAGCACGAGCGCGCCCAGGCCGACCGCGAACCACGCGGGGCCGGTCCCGGCCAGCGCGACGAGGGCGCCGGCGACGACCGCGATGACGGCGAGCAGCGCGACGACCATCCACAGCAGGGCGGTGCGGGCGAGGGCGGCGCGCGCGGGCGTCATCGCCGCGGCCGAGGCCTGCATGCGCGACATCGACGCGGTGTCGATGCGGCCCTCGACATCGGCCGGGTCGAGCGCTTCGAGCAGCAGCGACTCGACCTCGCCCGGCAGGTTGGTCAGCGCGAGCCCGGCGGGCACATCGGCCTCCCTGGCACCGTTGCGGTAGTGGCCGGCGTCGATCTGCTCGTCGCTGCGCACGAGGAGGAGCACCTCGTGGTCGCGGGCGAGCTCGGAGATCTTCGCGGCCGCAGCGTTGCCGGCCTCCACGTCCGTGCCCGAGGCGACGATCGCGGTGAAGTCCCCCACCGGCACGACGTCGCCGCCGATGCCGGAGAGCACGCAGGCGGCGGCGAGCTGATCTGCCCGGCCGAAGGGCGTGACGACGACGGTTCGGCTCACAGCGACCCCTTCGTGCTCGGCACGCCGACCACGCGCGGGTCCGGCTCGATCGCGGTGCGCAGCGCACGGGCGAACGCCTTGAACTGCGCCTCGGCGATGTGGTGGGGGTCCCGCCCGGTCACGAGCTCCAGGTGGACGGTCAGCCCGGCGGCGAACGCCAGCGACTCGAGCGCGTGGCCGGTCAGCACCCGGTGAAGTGCCCGCCGATGAGGTGGGTGAGCTGGCCGGCGGACTCCCCCGAGTGGACGAAGTAGGGCCGGCCGCTGACATCGACGACGCAGCGGGCGAGCGCCTCGTCGAGCGGGACCGCGGCATCGCCGTAGCGGCGGATGCCCGCCTTGTCCCCGAGGGCCTCGCGCAGCGCCTGCCCGATGACGATCGCCGTGTCCTCGACCGTGTGGTGGGCGTCGATGTGCGTGTCGCCGCGCGCGCTCACGTCCAGGTCGATGAGCGAGTGCTTCGCCAGCGCCGTGAGCATGTGGTCGAAGAACGGCACCTGCGTGGCGATCGCCGCCGCGCCCGTCCCATCGAGGTCGAGGCTGACGCTGACCTGGGACTCGGAGGTGGAGCGCGCGCGCTCGGCGCGCCGCGCCGGCGCGGTGCTTCCCGCGGGGCCGGGGGGCTGGGGGCTGTTCGTCATGCGCGCACCTCCGGGTGGGCTCTCACGATGGATTGCAGGGCGGCGGTGAAGGCGGCGGTCTCCGTCTCCGTGCCCGCGTTGACCCGCAGGCAGCCGGGGATGCCGATGTCGCGCAGCAGCACGCCGTGGTCGAGGAAGCGCTGCCAGAGCTCGGCTGGGTCCGCGGCACCGCGGAACAGCAGGAAGTTCGCATCGCTGGGCACGGGCTCGAAGCCGGCGGCGGCCAGTGCGGCGGCCATCGCATCGCGGCTGGTCACGAGGCGCTCGACGTTGTCCAGCAGCTCCGGGGCGTGGTCGAGCGCGGCGCAGGCGGCGGCCTGGGTGAGCGCGGAGAGGTGATAGGGCAGGCGCACCAGGCGCAGGGCGTCGATGAGGGCGGGAGCGGCGACGGCGTAGCCCACCCGGGCGCCGGCGAACGCGAAGGCCTTGCTCATCGTCCGCGAGACGACCAGGCGCGGATGCTGCGGCAGGAGGTGGAGGGCGGTCGCGAAGCCCGGCCGGGCGAATTCGGCGTAGGCCTCGTCGACGATGACGATACCGGGGCTCACGGCCAGGATCTCCCCGATGGCGCTCAGCGGGGTCGAACCCCCCGTCGGGTTGTTCGGCGTGCACACGAACACGACGTCGGGCTGTTCGGCCTCGATGGCGGCCAGGGCCGCGGGCAGGTCGATCTCGAAGTCCGCGGTGCGGGGCACCTCGAGCCATGCGGCACCGGTGGAGGCGGCGATGAGCGGGTGCATCGAATAGCTGGGGGTGAAGCCCATGACCGTGCGGCCGGCCCCTGCGAAGGCCTGGAGGATATGGGACAGGACCTCGTTCGAGCCGTTGGCCGCCCAGACCTGGCCGGGGTCGATGCGCGCGGGGCCGTCGGCCGCGCCGTCACTGGGCTGGCGCTCGAGCACCCCGGTCGCATAGGACGCCAGCTTTCCCCGCAGGGCCGTGAACTCCCGGTCCGGGTACCGGTTGAGCCCGGCCGCCTGGTCCGAGACAGCCCGCGCGATGTCGGCTGCGACGGTCGGCGGGACGGGGTAGGAGTTCTCGTTGACGTTGAGCGCCACCGGCACATCGAGCTGCGGGGCACCGTAGGGCGAGCGGCCGCGCAGGTCCGCGCGGATGGGCAGATCGGATAACTCGGGCACCCGGCGATTCTATCGCGCGGGCACCTCCAGCCGCTGGCCCGGGTGGACGACCGATCCCTCGATGCCGTTGAGGTCGCGGATCTCGACGATGACGTCGCGCGGGTCCTCCCCGCCGGCGTTCCGCACGGCGATCGACCACAGTGTCTGCCCCTCGCCGACGACGACGCTGTGCGTGTGGGCGCTGGAGCCGGAGGGCGCGGCGCCGGCGCCGGCGAATGCCGCCGGGCGCACCGCGAGGGCGAGTCCGAGGCCGAGTGCGGCAATGACTGCGAGCAGCGCGAGCCGGCGCACGGCGATCGCGGTACGGCGCGGGCCGCGCGCCGTGTGCACGAGGCTGGTGCCGCGCGCACCGCGCCCCGCGTCGGCCCGGCGGTGCAGGAACGGCGTTGCCGTGGGAAGTGCTGCAGTGCTCATGGCGTCCTCCTTGCCAGCTGCGCCGGGGCGATCCCGCGACGCTTATCGAACTGCTGTTTCGAACTCACGTTCTATTGAACCCGACATTCGAACAGATGTCTACTCTTCATCGAACATGTGTGTGAAAATGGATTCGAAAAGTCACCGTCTTCATGTTCTGCAGGAAGTCTCCCCGGAGGCACTGACATGGGCAGCGACGTCGGAGTCATCGCAGGTCAGAGAGGGAATGAGGAAATATGAGCCCCCAGCAGCGCCGCCCCCGCGGACGCCCCCGCAACGACAGCGTCGTCGAGGAGATCAACGAGTTCCGCGCCGACCGCGCGGATGTCGTGGAGATCCCGCAGGCCTCGGCGGCGGAGGGCGACCGCCGCCTCACCCCCCGCCAGCGGCTCGTCCTCGAGACGATCGAGCACGCGGTCTACACGAACGGCTACCCGCCGAGCATGCGGGAGATCGGCGAGGCCGCCGGGCTCGCCTCGCTGTCCTCGGTGGCCCACCAGCTCTCGCAGCTCGAGCGCCTCGGCTACCTGCGCCGGGATCCCAAGCGGCCGCGCGCCATCGAGGTCGTGAGCCCCGCCGAGCAGCTCGATGTGCTCGAATCCCAGGCCCACACGTCGGCGAACACCGCGATCGTGCCCGTCATCGGCCGCATCGCCGCGGGCGGGCCCATCCTCGCCGAGCAGGCGGTCGACGACATGTTCGCCCTGCCGCGCCAGGTGGTGGGCTCCGGTGAGCTCTTCCTGCTCCAGGTCGTGGGCGATTCGATGCTCGAGGCGGCGATCTGCGATGGGGACTTCGTCGTGGTGCGCCGCCAGTCCACCGCGGACAACGGCGAGATCGTCGCAGCCCTCCTGGACGACGAGGCGACCGTCAAGACGCTCAAGCGCACCGGCGGCAAGCAGTGGCTGCTGCCGCAGAACAAGGACTACGAGCCCATCGACGGCGACCACGCCACGATCATGGGCATCGTCACCGCCGTCATCCGCAGGGTCTGAGGCGGCGGGCGCGGCGCTCAGCCGCGCAGCCGCCGCAGGGCCCCGCGCACCGCCGCCGGGCTCTCGGTGCGCCACATGGGCGGCAGCGAGGACAGGAGGAACTCGCCGTAGCGGGCCGTGCGCACGCGCGAATCCAGGATCGCGACGACCCCGCGGTCCTCCGAGCTGCGGATGAGCCTGCCCACCCCCTGTGCCAGCCGCAGCGCCGCGTGCGTGGCGCTCACGGCCATGAAGCCGTTGGCCCCGCGCTGCGCCGCGGCCTGCGTGCGCGCCTGCGAGAGCGGATCGTCGGGCCGCGGGAACGGGATCCGGTCGATGACGACGAGCCGGCACGTGCGCCCGGGGACGTCGACGCCCTGCCACAGGCTCATCGTGCCCATGAGGCACGCGTCCTCGTCCGCGGCGAAGCGGCGCACGAGCGAGGACAGCGTGTCCTCCCCCTGCGCGAGGACGGTGAGGTCCGTGCGCTCGCGCAGCGCCTGCGCCGCCTGCGCGGCGGCCGCCCGCGAGGAGAAGAGTCCCAGGGCCCCGCCGCCGGAGGCCTCGACCAGTTCGACGAGCTCCGCGAGCGCCTCCTCCCCCAGCCCGCTGCGGCCCGGCTTGGGCAGCTGGGAGGCCGCGTAGAGGATGCCCTGGGCGGCGTAGTCGAACGGCGATCCCACGTCGATCGCGTCGTAGCGGGGGGCCTCGGGGCCCACGAGGCCCAGCGAGGCGGCCACTGCCTCGAAGCGGCCGCCCAGCGCCAGGGTGGCCGAGGTCGCGATGACGGTGGCGTCTTCGAAGATCCCGCGACGCAGCGTGCCCGCCACGCTCAGCGGCGCCACGACGAGCGCGACCGTCTCCTGCTCGCGGTAGGCGCTGCGGGCCACCCACACGACGTCCCAGTCGCCGTGCTCGGCCATCCGCTCCGCGAGCTCGAAGACCTCCTGCAGGCGGGCGCGGGCCATCTGCCGGCCCGCCTCGGCCTCGGAGGCGCGCTCGGAACCGCCGCCGATGTCCGCGACGACCTGGCGCGCCGCGTCGCGCACGGCCACCACCGCGGCCTGCAGGGCCTCCGGCCACACCCGCACAAGGCCCTCCTCGCACGCCTCGAGCGCGCGCTCGAACCCGGCCGCTGCGGTCTCGAGCAGGTTTAGTACGCCCTCCTGCACCTGCGTGTGGCGCCGCCCGGCCGCCACCGCGGCGGCGAGGACCGCCGCGGTGAGCGACCCGGTCAGCGCGCTCGTCACGCGATCGCGCAGCTCGTGGGCCTCGTCGATGACGACGGCGGCGTGCTCGGGTAGGACCTGCGAATCGCCGAAGGCGTCGATCGCCAGCAGCGCGTGGTTGGTCACCACGATGTCAGCCGCCCCCGCCCGGCCGCGAGCGAGCTCGGCGAAGCACTCGTCGTAGAGCGGGCACTTCGCGCCCAGGCAGTCGAACGCATTCACCGACACCTGGGCCCACGCCCGGTCGGAGACCCCGGGCATGAGGTCGTCGCGGTCGCCGGTCTCCGTCGACTTCGCCCAGCTGCGCACCCGGGCGATCTCCGCCTCGAGGGCGGTGGGGTTGCCGCCTCCGCGGCCGGCGGCGCCGTCCGCGCCCTGGTCGAAGAGCATCCCGGCGCCGTCGTCGGGGTAGCCGCCCTCGAGCTTGTGCTTGCACGCGTAGTTCCGCCGGCCCTTGAGCACCGCCGCGGTGGGCCTGCGGCCCAGCTCGCCGGCGATCGACTTCGTCAGGCGCGGCAGGTCGCGGTCGATGATCTGGGCCTGCAGCGCCAGGGTGGCGGTGGAGACGACGACGCGCTCCCCCGTGCGCAGCGCGTACTCCACACTGGGCACGAGGTAGGCCAGCGACTTGCCGGTGCCGGTGCCGGCCTGCACGAGCAGGTGCACGCCGCTGTCCAGCGCGGAGCCCACGGCCTGGGCCATCGTGTCCTGGCCCTCGCGGCGCGTGCCGCCCAGGCCGGCGACGGCATGGTCGAGGAGGTCCCCGACCTTCGTCACTGCCCGCCGCCGAGGCGCTGCGCGGGCCCCGGTGCCGGCTCGCGCTCGGTGCGCAGGGCCTCCAGCTCGGCGAGGAGATCGGCGTTGACCCGCGCGCGGATGAGCGTGCCCTCGGGCGTGTACTCCTCGCCCAGCACGGTGCCCTCGTCGTGGATGCGGGAGACGAGCGAGCCGCGGTCGAAGGGCACGAGCGCGCTGAGCTCATGCGCCGGCTGCGGCAGCAGCTCCTCGATGCGAGCGCGCAGCGCGCCCACTCCCTCACCGGTGAACGCGGAGACGGCCAGCGAGCCCGGGTGGTTGAGCAGCAGGCCCGCCAGCACCTCGGGCACGGCGATATCGGCCTTGTTGAACACGATGAGCTCGGGGATGTCCGAGGTGTCGATGTCGGCGAGGACATCGTGGACCGCCCGGATCTGGCTCTCCGGATCCGGGTGGGAGGCATCGACGATGTGGACGAGGAGGTCCGCCTCCCCCGCCTCCTCGAGCGTCGAGCGGAAGGCCTCGACCAGCTGGTGGGGCAGGCTGCGCACGAAGCCCACGGTGTCGGTGTACGTGTATGTCCGCCCGTCGGCCGCCTCGGCCTGGCGCACGGTGGGGTCGAGGGTGGCGAAGAGCGCGTTCTGCACCATCGCCCCGGCGTCGGTCAGGCGGTTGAGCAGGGAGGACTTCCCGGCGTTCGTGTAGCCGACGATCGCGGCGCCGGGCACCCGGTTGCGGTCGCGGTTTGCGCGCTTGGCCGCGCGGGCCGGCCCCATCTCCTTGATCTGGCGGCGCAGCTTGGCCATCCGCGTGCGGATCCGGCGCCGGTCGAGCTCGATCTTCGTCTCGCCCGGGCCGCGCGAGCCGATGCCCGCGCCGCCCGCCACTCGGCCGCCGGCCTGGCGCGACATGGAGTCGCCCCAGCCGCGCAGGCGCGGGAGGAGGTATTCAAGCTGCGCGAGCTCCACCTGCGCCTTGCCCTCGCGCGACTTCGCGTGCTGGGCGAAGATGTCGAGGATGAGCGCGACGCGGTCGACGACCTTGACCTTCACGACGTCCTCGAGCGCGCGGCGCTGGCTGGCGGCCAGCTCCGAGTCGACGATGACGGTGTCCGCGCCGACGGCGGCGACGATGTCCTTGAGCTCGTGGGCCTTGCCGCTGCCCAGGTAGGTGGCGGGGTCGGGGTTGTCGCGGCGCTGGAGGACGCCGTCGAGCACCGTCGAGCCCGCGGTCTCGGCGAGGGCGGCGAGCTCGCGCAGCGAGTTCTCCGCCTCTGCGGCGGTCCCCGAGGTCCAGATGCCCGCGAGCACCACCTTCTCGAGGCGGATCTCGCGGTACTCCACCTCGGTGATGTCCTCGAGCTCGGTGGACAGGCCGCCCACTCGGCGCAGCGCCGCGCGGTCGAGGACATCGGCCTGGTCGGAGTCGTCGGCGGCGAGGCGCTCGTCGGTGAGCGCGGTGCCGCGGTGGGAGAGCACGCGGTCGATCATGGCGCGCCGCTGCTCTTCCGGGGTGGTGTCGTTGGGGGAATCCTGCGTGGATCCGCTCACAAGCATCGCTTCTTCCTGTTGTCGTGTCCGTGTCGATTCTCCCACAGGCCCGGCGCGCGCCGGCGGCGCGCGGGCGCCCTGTGGATGCGGGGCCGCGGCGGGCGGGGCACTGCGCCCCGGCTCCGCTGCCCGCGTGAGAGTATGGCGCCGTGGGCGATCACTACTTCTCCGCCGAGCCAGGTGCGGCCAGCCGGCCGCGGGCCATTGCCGCGCAGCTGGGCGGTCGCACCGTCGAGGTGACCACGGATTCCGGGGTGTTCTCGCCCGGTCGCGTGGATCTGGGCACACAGGTGCTACTGCGCCACCTGCCGCCTCCCCCGCCGGGCAACCTGCTCGACCTGGGCTGCGGGTGGGGGCCGCTGAGCCTCCACGCCGGCCTCGTGGCCGCCGCCGAGGGGACGGGCACCCGGGTGTGGGCGCTCGACGTCAATGCGCGCAGCCTGGCGCTCACGGAAGACAACGCCCGGGCTCTGGGCATTCATTCCATCCGCCCCGTCACCGCCGCCGAGGTGCCCGCCGACCTCGAGTTCGCGGCGATCTGGTCCAATCCGCCGATCCGGATCGGCAAGGACGAGCTCCACGCCCTCCTGCTCGCCTGGCTGCCCCGGCTGGCCCCCGGGGGGCAGGCATGGCTCGTCGTGTCGAAGAACCTGGGCGCGGACTCCCTGCAGGCCTGGCTGGCCGAGCAGCTCGGCGCGGAGTACGGCGTGGAGCGCCGGGCCTCCGCCAAGGGCTTCCGCGTCCTCGTCATCACGCGGGCGGTCCGCGCCGGCTGAGGTACTTGCGGGCGAGTCCTGGTCTGCGTCTGCGTCTGCGGCCGGCCAGCGCCGCTCGGCAGGCCGACGCTGTTCAGCCTGCCGGAGCCCAGTTTGCCGGCCAGCGATCGGTCAGCCGGCCAGCGCCTCGAGCGCGGCCGTGAGCTCCGGGCTCGGCGTGACCTCGGCCGTGAGCACGGCGGGACCGGACAGGTAGGCGCGGCCGCCCGCGACCTCGACGCGCACCGTGCCGCCGGGCTGCTCGACGAACCAGTAGTCCGGGGCCCCGGCGCCGGCCCAGCTGCGGGCGGCCAGCGCTGCGGCGCACGCCCCGGTGCCGCAGGCGAAGGTCTCGCCCACCCCCCGCTCGTGGACGCGCATCCGCACCGCGCCCGCCGCCTGGGCACCCGTCTCCTGGGCGCCCGTCGGCTCGTGGCCGGAGGCGGGATCGACGACGATGTACTCGATGTTCGTGCCCTCCGGCGGAACCGGATCGACCCGCGGCGGGCGCCGCAGGTCCGCCGCGTCGAGCTCGGCGCGGCTGGCAAGCGCGAGGACCGTGTGGGGGTTGCCCAGGTCGACGCTGAGCGCGGGCCGGGCCACCGCGATCCCATCGGTTTCGACCAGGGAGTCCGCACCGTCCGAGCCCCGCGGGAAGCGGTATTCGCCCATGTCGACGCGGTACCAAGCCTCGGGGCCGCCGCGCGGGTCCGCGATGCGCTCCACCCGCTTCGTCCCGTCGCGGGTGCCCACAGGGAAGTCGTGCGCGTCGACGAGGCCGCGCTCCATGAGGTAGTGGGCGAAGACCCGCACGCCGTTGCCGCACATCTCCGCGAGCGAGCCGTCGGCGTTGCGGTAGTCCATGAACCACTCCGCGCCGGCGGCGGCGGCCTGCTCGGCACCGGGGATGCCGGAGTCCGCACTGCGCACCACCCGGATCACCCCATCGCCCCCGATGCCCCGGCGCCGGTCGGCCAGCAGCGCGGTCTGCAGCTCGGTGGGGTCGTTCGCACCCTGCGGGTCGAGCACGAGGACGAAGTCGTTGCCGGTGCCGTGCCCGGTGCTGGCCTGGGTGATCACGCCGCCCAGTGTAGACGCCGGCCGGCGTTGGCACCCGCCGGGGACGCTCACTCGCCCGCGGCCGCGCGGATCGCCGCGAGCGCCGCGGGCAGCAGGCCCGGATCATCGGCGGGCAGCCAGCGGATGCGAGGGTCCCGGCGGAACCAGGTCTCCTGGCGCTTGGCGAACTGGCGGGTGCGCACGGTCGTGAGCTCCTGCGCCTCCTCCGGGCTCAGGCGCCCGTCGAGGTGGGCCAGGATCTGCGCGTAGCCGATCGCCCGCGGGGCGGTCCTGCCCTCTTCGAGGCCCAGGCGGCGCAGCCCGCGCACCTCGTCGACCCACCCGGCGCCCCACATCCGGCGCACCCGGCCGGCGATGCGCCCGTGGAGGGCCGGGCGTTCCAGGGCGAGTCCGAGCTGGACGGCGGGGACGGCGCTGCGGTAGGCGGGCAGGGTCGCGGAGAACTCCTCGCCGGTGAGGGCGATGACCTCGAGGGCGCGCACGATGCGCCGCGCATCCGCGGGCGCGATCTTCGCCGCGGCGGCTGGGTCGAGCTCGCTGAGCTGGGCGTGCATAGGCGCGGCGCCGCCGGTCGCGGCGATCGCCTCGAGCCGCGCGCGCAGAGCCGAGTCGGTGCCGGGGAAGGCGATGTCGTCCGTGGCCGCCCGCACGTACAGGCCGGAGCCGCCCACGAGGATGGGCACGCCGCCGCGCTCGCGGATGTCCGCGATGTGCGCGCGGGCCGCGGCCTGGAACGCCTGCACTGTGGCCTCCTCGCGCACGTCGAGGATGTCGATGAGGTGGTGGGGCACTCCGCCGCGCTCGTGCGGCGCGAGCTTGGCCGTGCCGATGTCCATGCCCCGGTAGAACTGCATGGCGTCGGCGTTGATGATCTCCCCGCCGAGCGCGCGGGCGAGCCCGATTGCGAGTTCGGACTTGCCGGTGGCCGTGGCGCCCACCACGCTGATGGCCGGGAGGCTCATGCGGCCTCCCAGTGCCCATGCACCGTCGCGGTGCACACGCGGGAGCCGTGCACGGGCTCGCAGCTCGCCTCCGCGGCCGCGCCGCGCTCGGCGGCGAACCGCAGGCCTGCCGCCGCTGCCAGCTCGAGGGCGGCGAGCAGGAGGGTGAGATCGGCGGCGAACCGCTCGGCCTGCGCAGCGCAGCGCCGCAGGCCGGCCGCGTCGCGGCGGGCGAGGGCGGCCAGCACCGCGGCGTCGAACTCCTCCGCTCCGGGAACCGCCGCCAGCGGGCCATCGGCGGTGCTCGCCGCGGACAGGTCGATGGGGAGGACGAGGTGGTCCGGCGCTCCGCCCGGATGGGTCTGCGGTGCCCCTCCCGGCCGGGCCGGTGATGCGCTGACCGGCCACGGGCGGAGTGCTCCGCCGGAGCGCGCGGCGAGCAGGGCGGCGACGCCGACGGCGGGATGGGCGGCGAGCGCCGCGCTGCGCTCATCGCCGGTCAGCTGTGCGCAGCGATGCTCCCACTCACGCCCGGTGAGCCGCTGGCCGGTGCGCAGGTCAACGCCGGCGTCGATGCCGAAGGCGCCCAGGCCCGCCACCGGAGGCAGGGCGGGCACCGGCAGCACGGCCGGGCGGGCGAAGGCCGCCCGGATGCGCCGGCGGTGGGCGGCCTCGGCGGGAGGGCTCGCGGCACTGGCGGCGCAGAGCGCCCAGTAGGGTGCGGCGGGGACGATGTCGATGCGCACCGCGGTGCCCGCAGACGCTGCCGCGGCTTCAGGGGCCGCGGCCGAACCGGCCGCCGGGACTGCGCGATCGCCGTCCGGCGCCGCCGCGGGCTCCGGGCTCATCCCGGGCTCAGGCGCCCACGCGGATCGTGGGCATGCCGAGGACGGTGGCCCCGGGCGCGCCGACACCCGCCCCCGTGCCGCACGACGCGGCCTGCGCGAGATCCCACGCATCGCCGGACGGGGTGCGCCGCAGCGCCGCGGGCGCATCGGCGATGAGGAAGTAGGGCTTGGCCTCCGTCACCGACGTGGTGACGATGTCGCCCGGCCGGGCCCCGGCCGCGGCGCCCTGGGCGATCACGTGCACGAGGCGGTTGTCGCGGGCGCGGCCGGGCATGCGCCCGTGCCGCGCATCGGCCGCGCCGGTGATGAGCACCTCGGCCTCGGTACCGACGAGCTCGCGGTTGAGCCCCCAGGAGATCTCGTCCTGCAGCGCGGTGAGGCGCTCGAACCGCTCCTGGACGACGGCCTTGGGCAGCTGGTCGGGCATCGTCGCCGCGGGCGTGCCCGGCCGGATCGAGTACTGGAAGGTGAAGGCCTGTGAGAACCGTGCCCGGCGCACGATGTCGAGGGTGCCCTCGAAGTCCTCCTCCGTCTCGCCGGGGAAGCCCACGATGATGTCGGTCGTGATCGCGGCTTGGGGGATGCGCTCGCGCACGGCGTCGAGGATGCGCATGAAGCGGCTCGTCCGGTAGGACCGCCGCATGGCCTTGAGCACGGCGTCGGAGCCCGACTGCAGCGGCATGTGCAGCTGCGGCATCACCGTGGGCGTCTCGGCCATCGCATCGATGACGTCGGCGGAGAACGCCGCGGGGTGCGGGCTGGTGAAGCGCACGCGCTCGATGCCCTGGACGGCCCCCACGGCCCTCAGGAGCTTGGCGAAGGCGCCGCGGTCGCGGAACTCCGCCCCGTAGGAGTTGACGTTCTGGCCGAGCAG
Source organism: Brevibacterium rongguiense (assembly GCF_009857845.1). Classification (GTDB taxonomy): domain Bacteria; phylum Actinomycetota; class Actinomycetes; order Actinomycetales; family Brevibacteriaceae; genus Brevibacterium; species Brevibacterium rongguiense. The sequence continues at coordinate 43,774 of NZ_WWEQ01000017.1, forward strand.
GGTGACCTCGATGACGCCCTGGGCCGCAAGCGCCTCCACTTCGGCGAGGATGTCGCCGGGGCGCCGGTCCTTCTCCTTGCCGCGCAGCGCCGGCACGATGCAGAAGGTGCAGGTGTTGTTGCACCCCACGCTGATGGACACCCAGCCGGAGTGGGTCGATTCGCGCTTCGTGGGCAGCGTGGAGGGGAAGACCTCCAGGCTCTCCTTGATCTCGACCTGCGCCTCGTGGTTGTGGCGGGCGCGCTCGAGCAGGACCGGCAGGGACCCCATGTTGTGGGTGCCGAAGACGACGTCGACGTAGGGGGCGCGCCTGACGATCGTGTCGCGGTCCTTCTGGGCCATGCACCCGCCCACCGCGATCTGCATGCCCGGCCGGCGCTCCTTGGTCTCGCGCAGCTGGCCGAGGTTGCCGTAGAGGCGGTTGTCCGCGTTCTCCCGCACGGCGCAGGTGTTGAACACGACGATGTCGGCCTGTTCGCCCTCCGGTGCGGCGCTGTATCCGGCGTCGTCGAGGAGGCCCGAGAGGCGCTCGGAGTCGTGGACGTTCATCTGGCACCCGAAGGTCTTGACCTCGTAGGTGCGCGGGAGCGGGGCGGCGGGAGCGTGTGTCATAGCGGGCCCATTCTATCCGCCGTCCGCCCGCCGCCGCTCACGTCTCGTCGAGCGCCCTGCGCGTGACGTCGATGCACACGCCGGAGGGGAATCCGCGGCGCGCGAGCATGCCGAGGATGCGCCGCTCGCGGGTCTCGCGCGGCAGGCCCACAGTCGAGCGGGCCTTCTTCATCGCGACGCCGAAGGCGACCTCGTGCTCGTCGGCGACGGGATCGACGGCGGCGGCCACCGTCTGGGCCTCCAGGCCCTTCCGGCTGAGCTCGCGGCGCAGCGCGGTCTTCGACAGCGCGCGCCGCTCGCGGTTGGCGCGCACGAAGGCGCGCGCGAACGCCTCATCGTCGATGAGGCCGGAGCGCTCCAGCCGCTCGAGGAGGCACTCGACGACCTCCGGAGGGTGCTCCCTGGCCAGCAGCTTGTCGCGCAGCTCGGCGCTGCCGTGGTCGCGGGCGGCGAGCATGTTGAGCGCCCGCTTCTTCGCGCGGGCGTACTCGGACGCGTCCACGCCGGCGGCATCGGCCTCCTGGGCTGCGGTGCGGGGACCTGCGGGCTCCGCGGCGACCCGGCCCACTGCGGTGCGCAGCGAGTCGAGCACCGCGGTGCGCGGGTCTCCCCCGGCCGGCTCAGAAGTCGACATCGACCGGAACCGCCGGCGCACCGCCCGCCGTGGCCTCTGCAGGCTCCGGCTGCGCCGGCGCGGGCTCCTCCGCCTCGCCCTCGACGGCGATGAGCCCGAGCTTCTGCTTGATCTTCAGCTCGATCTCCTCGGCGAGGCCGGGGTTGTCGGCGAGGAAGTTGCGCACATTCTCCTTGCCCTGGCCCAGCTGGTCGCCGTCGTAGGTGAACCAGGACCCGGACTTGCGGATGATGCCGTTGTCCACGCCCATGTCGATGAGGCTGCCCTCGCGGGAGATCCCGTGGCCGTAGATGATGTCGAACTCGGCCTGCTTGAACGGCGGGGCGACCTTGTTCTTCACGATCTTCGCGCGGGTGCGGTTGCCCACGGCGTCGGTGCCCTCCTTGAGGGTCTCGATGCGGCGCACGTCGATGCGCACCGAGGCGTAGAACTTCAGCGCCTTGCCGCCCGAGGTGGTCTCCGGGGAGCCGAAGAACACGCCCACCTTCTCGCGGAGCTGGTTGATGAAGATGGCCGTCGTCTTCGAGTGCGCGAGCGCGCCGGTGAGCTTGCGCAGCGCCTGGGACATGAGGCGGGCCTGCAGGCCGACGTGCGAGTCGCCCATCTCGCCCTCGATCTCCGCCTTGGGCACGAGCGCGGCCACCGAGTCGATGACGATGACGTCGAGGGCACCCGAGCGGATGAGCATGTCCGCAATCTCGAGTGCCTGCTCGCCGGTGTCGGGCTGGCTGACGAGGAGCTGGTCCGTGTCGACGCCGAGCTTCTTGGCGTACTCGGGGTCCAGCGCGTGCTCAGCGTCGATGAAGCCCGCGATGCCGCCGTTCTTCTGGGCATTGGCCACCGCGTGCAGGGCGACGGTCGTCTTGCCGGAGGACTCCGGGCCGTAGATCTCGACGATGCGGCCGCGGGGCAGGCCGCCGATGCCCAGCGCGATGTCGAGGGCGATCGAGCCCGTCGGGATCGATTCGATGGGGGCGCGGGTCTCATCGCCCAGGCGCATGATGGCGCCCTTGCCGTACTGGCGGTCGATCTGGCCCAGCGCCGATTCGAGGGCCTTCGCCTTGTTGTCCGAGCTGCTGCCTGCGCCGGTGCGCGCGGTCTTGCCTGCCATGTCTCCTCCTTGTGGAATGCCTGTGCCTGCACTCTAGGGCGGGGCACTGACACGGCTCCCGCTCATGGGCGGCCTGTGGACGGCGGCGGGGCTCGGGGGCCCCGGCGGTCACAGGCGCTGGCGCCAGCCTAGCGCATCATGCGAACACGTGTTCGATATGCGACGGGCGTGTCGAGCTGCCCTCGCCCCCGCGGCGGTGCGGGCGGCTGCCCCCGGAACGTGCGCAGGCCGGCCCCCGGACGGGGGCCGGCCTGCGCGCACCCGGCAGCGCGGGCGCTCAGAACGGGGCCGAGCGCGGCTTCGGGTCCCGCCCGAGCCTGCGCTCGTCCGGCACTCCCGTCGCATCGCACACGGCGGTCCACACCTCGCGCGGATCGTGGCCGGCGGCCAGCGCCTGCGCCGGCGTGAGCGAGCCCAGGGCGCTCAGCGCCAGGTCGGTGTGCAGGGAGGCCGCGCGCACCCGGCCGAACTCATCGTCCATGAGGCGCGCGTAGAGGGTGTGGCGCACTCAGCGCCCCGCCATGGCCTCGTCGGCGAGCACCCGCTCGGAGAGCTCGGCGGGCACGGTGTCGGGGATCTGGACTCCCTCGCTCAGCGCCATGCGGTCACTGACCTCGCGCAGGAGCGCGGACACGGGCATGTCGAGGGCCTCGCAGATCGAGGCGAGCAGCTCGGAGGAGGCCTCCTTCTGCCCCCGCTCGATCTCGCTGAGGTAGCCCAGGGAGACGCTCGCGCCGGTGGAGACATCGCGCAGCGTGCGGTTCTGCTGGCGCCGCGTGGCGCGCAGCGTATCGCCGATCTCCGTTCGGACCAATGTCATGGTGCGTCCTCCTCGGGGCGGCGGGATGGTGATGGTCTTCGTCGTCGGCTTGGTCATCCTCTTCGCAGTCATACGCACAATCGAACGACGCTTCGAGCCGATTCATTCCCCAGGCTACCCAGGCGGGCGCCCCGGCAGAAGCCCGGCGCCGCCCCGCGAGACGATTGCCAGCCAGCTCCAACCGCGGCCGTGGCCCGCGCGCAGGGCAGGGACAGCCCCGGCACAGGCACCGGGCGCGGAGGGCGGCGCGGACAGCGGCCCGGAGCGCGGCCCGGTCCACGGCGCGGGCTCAGCGCAGCCGCGCCGCCCGCTCCAGCAGCGCCGCGACGGTTGCGGCCCGGATGGCGACCCGGTCGCCGCCGAACCTGTGCTCGTGCGCCCGGGCACGACCGCCTCGGGCCAGGGCCGTGTAGACGAGGCCCACGGGCCGGCCGTCCTGCGGCTCCGGGCCGGCCACACCGGTGCAGGCCAGGCCGATGTCGGCCCCGCACACCCGAGCCGCGCCCAGCGCCATCTGCTCGGCGACCTCGGGATCCACCGCCCCCCGGGCGGCGAGCAGGCTCGGGTCGACCCCGGCGAGGACCGCCTTGAGCTGCGTGGCGTAGGTGATGAGGCCCCCGCGCAGGACGGCCGAGGCACCGGGCACGGTGGCCAGCTCACCGGCCACCAGGCCGGCGGTCAGGGACTCGCAGGTGGCGACCGTGAGGTCCGCCTCCCGCAGGGCGCCGATCGCCGCCGCGGCCCGGCTCACGCCTGCTGGGCCCGGGCGTCGCGCACGAGCCGATAGGCCTGGATGCAGTAGTCGACGCCGGTCACGAGCGTGACCACCACGGCCGCGGCCAGCGAGATGCCCGCGAGCACGACGAGGCAGAGCGTGAGCCAGCCGATGCCCAGCGCGCTGACCGGCAGCAGGAGGAGGAACAGGGCGACCGCGACGGTCTGGAGCACGGTCTTGAGCTTGCCTCCCTTGGAGGCGGGCATGACGGCGTAGCGGATGACGACGAAGCGCAGCACGGTGATGCCGAACTCGCGCACGAGGATGACGACGGGGATCCACCAGGGCAGGGCCCCGATGAGTGCGAGGCCGATGAACGCCGCCGCCATGAGCGACTTGTCCGCGATGGGGTCGGCGATCTTGCCGAAGTCGGTGACGAGGTTGTGCTTGCGGGCCAGGTCGCCGTCGATCTTGTCCGTGAGCATCGCCAGCACGAACACCGCGAACGCCCACAGCCGCAGGACGGGGTCCTGCCCGCCGTGCATGAGCAGGAGCACGGCGAAGACCGGGACCATGAGGATCCGCAGCACGGTGAGCGCGTTCGGGACGTTCCACGGGCTCGGCGGGGCCGGGTCGCGCGGGGGCACTGCGTCTCGCTGCTGGCTCATCACATCCTCACTCTACCGGCGCCCGCCCGCGGGCCCGGGCGGCGGCTCATCGGCCGGTGAGCTCCCAGGCGTCCTCGGATTCGGCCTCGACCACCTCGAGGCCGTCGTGGGGCTCGATGCCCGTCGCGTAGATGTCCGCGGCGTACGGATCGCCCGCCCCGGCCGGCTCCACCGCCTGGGCCTCCCCCGCCTGCTCGGCGGCGGGTGCAGGCGCGGCCGGCTCCTCGCCCTTGATGACGGCGAGGGTGGCGGGCAGGTCCTCCGGGGTGACGAGCACATCGCGGGCCTTCGAGCCCTCGGAGGGGCCCACGATGCCGCGGGACTCCATGAGGTCCATGAGCCGGCCGGCCTTGGCGAAGCCCACCCGCAGCTTGCGCTGGAGCATGGACGTGGAGCCGAACTGCGAGGTGACGACGAGCTCGGCGGCCTGCAGCAGCAGGTCGAGGTCGTCGCCGATCTCCTCGTCGATCTGCTTCTTGGGCGCCTCGACCGCGACGTCCTCGCGGTAGGCGGGGGCGAGCTGGCCCTTCACGTGCGTGACGACCTGCTCGATCTCCGACTCGTTGATCCAGGCGCCCTGGACGCGCATGGGCTTCGCGGCGCCCATCGGCAGGAACAGCGCATCGCCCTGCCCGATGAGCTTCTCCGCGCCGGGCTGGTCGAGCACGACGCGCGAATCGGCGAGCGAGGAGGTGGCAAAGGCCAGCCGCGAGGGCACGTTGGCCTTGATGAGGCCCGTGACGACGTCGACGCTCGGGCGCTGGGTGGCGAGCACGAGGTGGATGCCCGCGGCGCGCGCCAGCTGCGTGATCCGCTGGATGGAGGCCTCGACATCGCGCGGGGCGACCATCATGAGGTCGGCCAGCTCGTCGACGACGACGAGCAGGTAGGGGTACGGGTGGAGGTCGCGCTCGGAGCCGGGCGGCGGCTGGATCCGGCCCTCGCGCACCGCCTTGTTGAACTCCTTGACGTGCTTGAACCCGAAGAACGCGAGGTCGTCGTAGCGGGCGTCCATCTCGCGCACGACCCACTCGAGCGCCTCGGCGGCCTTCTTGGGGTTCGTGATGATGGGCGTGATGAGGTGCGGGATGCCCTCGTAGATCGTCAGCTCCACGCGCTTGGGGTCGACGAGGATCATGCGCACCTCGTCCGGGGTGGCGCGCATCATGACGGACGTGATCATGGAGTTCACGAAGCTCGACTTGCCCGAGCCGGTGGCGCCGGCGACGAGCAGGTGGGGCATCTTCGCGAGGTCGGCGACGACGAAGCCGCCCTCGACGTCCTTGCCCAGGCCCACGACCATGGGGTTGTCGGTCTTCCGCGCGGCCTGCGAGCGCAGCACATCGCCCAGGGCCACCGTCTCGCGGTCGCTGTTGGGGATCTCGATGCCGATCGCCTTCTTGCCCGGGATGGGCGAGAGGATGCGCACATCGGCGCTGGCCACGGCGTAGGCGATGTTCTTGCTCAGCGCGGTGACCTTCTCCACCTTCGTGCCCACGCCCAGCTCCACCTCGTAGCGGGTGACGGTGGGACCGCGGGAGAAGCCGGAGACCTCGGCGTCGATGTTGAACTGCTCGAAGACCTCGCGCAGCGCCTCGACGACGCGGTCGTTGGCCTCGGAGCGCTCCTTGGCCGGCGGGCCGGCCAGCAGGTAGTCTGACGAGGGCAGCGCATAGGTGACATCGCCGGCGAGCTCGAGCTGGGCGACGCGCTGGGGCAGCTCCCCCGTGGCCTCGGGGGCCGGGGTGGACACGGCCGGCACCGTCTTCGCCGGATCCGGCTCGCGCTCGAGGGCGGTGGTGGGCGCCTCGTCGGCGATGCCGGCCTCGCGCTTGATCCGCTGGGTCTCGCGCTCGGCCTTCGTGGGCCGGCGCTGGCCGGGCTTGGGCGCATCCGCGCCCGCGTCCGCGTCCGCGTCGACGTCGTAGAGCTCCCCAGCCGCCGAGGCGCCCGCGGGCTTCCCGCGCCCGGCGCCGCGCGCGGGGGCGGGTGCGTCGGCCGCCACGTCGTCCTCGTGGATGTAGGCCTTGTCGTAGGCCGGGTCGGCCTCGTCGCCCTGGGCCGCGGCACCGGCCGCGCGCTGCTTGCGGCTGCCGCGCTTGCGGCCCATGGGGGGCAGTGCGGAGGTCCGCTGGTCATCGCGCACGAGGTCGGTCGGGGCGGCCGCGTCCTCGCTTGCGCGCTGGGCGGGGTCGCCGACGAGGCGCTCGTAGAGCGCCGCGATCCGCTGGGGGATCCGGTTGACCGGGGTGGCGGTGAGCACGAGCACGGAGAACAGTCCCAGCAGCACGAGCAGCGGCGCGGCGACGTAGACGGTCGCGGCCGTGACGAGCGGGGAGGCGATGACGAAGCCCAGGGCGCCGCCGCCGTTGGCCATCGCCGCGCGGGAGTTCGCGAAGTTCGGCATGCCGGCGGCGATGTGGGCCAGGCCTGCAGCGGCGAGCACGAAGGCGATCGTGCCGATGAGCGTGCGGTTGTTGCCCCGGGTGTCGTGGCCGCGCAGGAACAGGCGGATCGCATAGGCGAGCAGGATGATGGGCAGCGCCAGGGCCACACGGCCCAGGGTGCCCTCGATGACGGCGCGCACGCCGTCGCCCACCGGGCCGGGGATGTTCCACCACTCGAAGGCCGCGACGACGATCGCGAGGCCCACGAGGAAGAAGCCGGTTCCGTCGCGGCGGCCCTGGGGCCGCTCGTCGGGGTGCTCGGAGCCCGCGGTCTCGGATTCGCTCAGGGCGTGCCGGGTGCGGTTGCCTGCCATCTGTGCCACTCCCATCCACGCGCCGGTCACGGGGTTCGTCGTCTGCTTCGTCCCCGCGGGTTCCGGTGCCGGCGCGCTCTGGGGAGCTGCGCGCTTGCGGCGGCCGGTGCCAGCAGCGGGGGAAGTCGTGCTGGTCGCCATGCTCCCATGCTACGCACAGGCGCCCCGCAGGCCGGGGATTGGCGCGGGCCGGCGTGGTGGGCGGCCCGCCGCCGGCCCCGGCGCCCGCCGCTCTGCTCTACCGTGGGGGGCATGGAGGAATACGCCAAGGAAAGCCCCGCCGCTCCCCCGGGATTCTTCGCCGCCGAGGCCGCGGGGCTGGCCTGGCTGGCCGCGCCGGCGGCGGTCCCGGTCGTGGGCGTGCTGGACGTCCGGGAGGACCGTCTGCTCCTCGAGCGCCTCGAGGCCGTGCCGCCCACCGCCGCGGCGGCGCGGGCGTTCGGCAGGGGCCTCGCTGCGCTGCACGCGGCGGGTGCCGAGGCGTTCGGCGCCGCGCCCTCCGAGCGGCTCTGGTTCGGCCCGCTCGACGCGCCGTTCGAGGTCTCCGTGGCCCACCGCGGCGACTTCCGGACCTACTGGGCGCAGGACCGCCTCGCACCGCTCGCCGCCGCGACGGCCGATGCGCTCGATGCCGCGGGGCGCCGCGCGGTCGAGGAGGCGCTCGCGGCGGTGCGCGCGGGAGCCTTCGACGGGATCGCCGGCGGCCCGGCCGAAGCCCCCAGCCGCGTGCACGGGGACCTGTGGGCGGGAAATGTCCTGTTCGCTGCGGGGGGCGCCACGCTCATCGACCCGAGCGCCCACGGCGGCCACCGCCTCGAGGACCTCGCCCTGCTCGCCCTGTTCGGCGCTCCGCACCTCGAGGAGATCTTCGCCGGCTACGAGGCGGCCGCCGGGCTGCCGAGCGGCTGGCGGCAGGATCTGCCGGCCCACCTCTTCTTCGCGCTGCTCGCCCACGTGCGCCTGTTCGGCGGCGGCTACGCCCGGCAGGCCGTCCGCACCGCCGAGGCGATCGTCGCCCGCGCCCGCGCGCTGGGATTCTGAGGCCCGTGCCCGGGCCGCCGAGCACCGCGGGCGCAGCGACCTCCGTGCGGGCGGCGCTGCGCTCGCCGCGCCTGCTCACCCGCGAGGTCCTCGGCGGGCTGATCACCGCGTTCGCGCTCATCCCGGAGTCGCTGAGCTTTGCGATTGTGGCGGGGCTCGACCCCCGCATGGGCCTCTACGCCGCGTTCACCATGGCCTGCGCGGCCGCGGTGTTCGGCGGGCGCCCGGGCATGGTCTCCGGGGCCGCCGGATCCGTGGCCCTCGTCGTCTTCCCCGTGGCCCGCGACCACGGCGTCGACTACCTGCTTGCCACCGTCATCCTGGGCGGGGCGATGCAGCTCCTCCTCGCCGCCGTCGGGGTCGCCAGGCTCATGCGGTTCGTCTCCCGCTCGGTCATGGTGGGATTCGTCAATGCGCTGGCCATCCTCATCTTCACCGCCCAGCTGCCCCAGCTCATCGACGTGCCGTGGCCGGTCTACCCGCTCGTGGCCGCCGGGCTCGTCATCATCGCGGTCGCGGGGCGCCTGACGAAGGCCTTCCCCGCGCCCCTCGCGTCGATCCTCCTCGTGACACTCGCGGTCGTCTCCCTCGGCCTCGACGTGCCCACCGTCGGGGACCAGGGCCGGCTGCCCGATGCGTTCCCCGTGCCCGTGATCCCGCACATCCCCGTCACGCTCGGCGCCCTGGCCACGATCGCGCCCTATGCGCTGGCGCTGGCCCTCGTGGGCCTCATGGAGTCGCTGCTGACGGCCCGCCTCGTCGACGACCTCACCGATACCCGCTCGAACCAGACCCGGGAGGCCTGGGGGCAGGGCATCGCGAACATCATCACCGGGTTCTTCGGCGGGATGGGCGGCTGCGCCATGATCGGGCAGACGATGGTCAACGTCAAGCAGGCAGGCGCCCGGACCCGGCTGAGCGCCTTCCTCGCCGGCGCGTTCCTCATCGCCCTGTCCGTGCTGCTGGGCCAGTGGGTGGGGGCGATTCCCATGGCGGCCCTCGTGGCGGTCATGCTCGTGGTCGCGGCGACCACGTTCGACTGGCACAGCCTGCGCACCCTGGCGCTCATGCCGCGCAGCGAGACGGTGGTCATGGCGCTCACGGTGCTCGGCACCCTGGCCACCCGCAACCTGGCCGTCGGCGTCATCGTGGGGGTGCTCGCCTCGATGGTGGCCTTCGCCCGCAGGGTGGCGCTCATCGTGTCCGTGACCGGCGGCCCGGAGCGCTACGAGGTCTCCGGCCAGCTGTTCTTCGCGTCCTCCGGCGAGCTCGTCGAGGCGTTCGACTACGGCGCGGGCACCGGCGCGGTCACGATCGACCTGGCCCGGGCAGCGGTGTGGGACACGACCGCCGTCGCGGCGCTCGAGGCCGTGGCCGAGCGCTATCGCCGGCGCGGCCGCCGCGTCTCCTTCACCGGCCTCGACGCGGTGAGCGCCCGCTTCGTGGCCCGGCTGCGCGCAGCGCTCGGCGAGGGCGGCGCGGACTAGGTGTGATGTCCAGGGACGTTGTTGCGTGAATCGCGGTCTACCCGCTGACAGGTGAAGGCCTCCCATTGCGAGAGTGGAGCTGTCGACAAACCGCTCACGCATCACAGGAGGCCTTCATGTCCCACGCTAACGC
>NZ_WWEQ01000179.1 GCF_009857845.1 Brevibacterium rongguiense
GAACCAGCATCACCTCATCGGATCCATGGGCCAAGTCGGTGCTGCCGGTGATAACGCGGCGATGGAATCCTTCTTCTCGCTACTCCAGAAGAACGTCCTGGACCGGCGCCGTTGGCGCACCCGTGAGAAACTCCGGATCGCGATCATTACATGGATCGAACGGACCTACCACCGCCGCCGGCGTCAGGCCCGCCTGGGCCGATTGACCC
>NZ_WWEQ01000018.1 GCF_009857845.1 Brevibacterium rongguiense
GGTCGCGGTCGCGAGGGCGTCCAGCACGCGCTGCACGCAGGTGCCCCAGTCGAAGCGCTGGGCCGCCCGGTGCGCTGCGGCGCCCAGGCGCGCGCGCTCGGCTGGCCGGCGCAGCAGGCTCTCGAGCTCGCGGGCCCACGCCTCGGGCTCCGCCTGCGCGACCAGCCGGCCGGTGGTGCCGTCGTCCACGACGGAGACCAGCCCGCCCACCGCGGAGGCCAGCACGCAGGCGCCGGCGGCCTGCGCCTCGGCGGCGGCGAAGCCGAACGACTCGCTGCGCGAGGGCACGATGACGATGTCCGCGGCCCGGTACCAGTCGGCCAGGACGGGGGCCGGGACGGGCGCGCGGACGGTGAGCTGGCCGGCCACGCCCGTGGCCTGGGCGAGGCGCTCGAACGCGGCGGTGTCCGGGCCGCCGGAGCCGGCGCCGAGCATGTCGAGCTCGACCCGGGCGGCCAGCTGCGGGTCGCGCGCGCGCAGGCGGGCAAGCGCCTCGATCGCGAGGTCCGTGCCCTTGACGTGCTGCATCCGGCCCACGCACAGCACCATGAGGTCCGCATCGGCGCGGCCGATCGCGGTGCGCGCGGCCTGCACCGGGCCCGGGCGGAAGACTTCCCGGTCGACACCGGGCGGGGCGATGACGGTGCGGCGCCGCGCGGCGCCCAGCAGGCCCTCGAGATCGCGCGCCTCGGCCGCGGTGTTGGCGACGAGGAGGTCGGCCTCCCGGGCGAGCCGGGCCTCCGCGGCGAGCCGGCGCGCGGGCTCGCGGTGGCCGGCCGTGTCGCGCTCCTTCACCGCGGCCAGCGTGTGGAAGGACACGGCGAGTGGGGCGGGCGCGACTGTGCCGGGCCGGGCGGCCGTGCCAACCGCCACGGGCTGGGCACCGGGGGCGAGCGCTCGGGCCTCGAGGGCGGCGAGGCCGGATATCCAGTAGTGGGCCCACACGGCATCGCAGTCGCCGTAGGCGGGGTGCGCGGCCAGCTGGGCGACCAGTCGCGGCAGGTCGGCGGCCAGGGCCTCCTTGTCGCCGGCCGTCGAGGCCAGCCGGTGCAGGCGGATGCCCGGGCCCAGTTCGGCCGGGGCGGCCGCCCCGGCCGTCGCGGGATCGGCGGTGAAGACCTCGACGCGGTGGCCCATGGCGGCAAGGCGCCTGGACGTGGCCGCGGCGTAGACGTTCAGCCCGCCGGCATCGCCCTGGCCGGGCTGCGCCGCCGGCGAGGTGTGGAGGGAGAGCACCGCGATTCGCACGCCCCCGAGTCTACTGGCCGGGCACCGGGGCCGGCGAGGCCCGGCCCCGGGAGCGACGAGGCACGGCCTCGGGCGCGGCGGGGCCGACCCGCGCGACGAGCGCGCGAGGCCAGCAGGACGGGTGAGGCCCGGGCACTGCGAGCGCCCGGGCACCTCGACCACCCGGACACCTCGACCACCCGGACACCTCGATCGCACGGGCACAGTGGCCAGCCGGACACAGCGCCCAGCGGACCGGCCGTAGAGTGTCCCCATGCCCGCCCTGAAGCCCATCGGCACGATCACGCGCGGGACCACGAACCCCAACCGGTTGAGGCGCGTGGACCGCTATGCCGCCTTCCTCCTCGAGCCCGTGCTGCGCCGCGACTCGGACCGCCTGGTCGTGGACCTGGGCTACGGCGCCACGGGCGCCACCCCGGCGGAGATGCACGCACGGCTGCGGGCGGTGGGCCCGCGGGTGCGCACCCTGGGCCTGGAGATCGACCCGGCGCGCGTCGCGGCGGCCCAGCCCTGGGCGGGTGAGGGGCTGTCGTTTGCCCGCGGCGGGTTCGAGCTGCCCGTCCCGGACCCCCCGGTCCTCGTGCGCGCCTACAACGTGCTGCGCCAGTACGACGAGGCGCAGGTGCCGGGCGCATGGGCCCGCCTGACAGCGGGACTGGCGCCCGACGGCGCGCTCATCGAGGGCACGTGCGACGAGATCGGCCGGACGTGTGTCTTCGCGGTCCTGTCGGCCGGCGCAGCCCGGCCCGCGACGCTTACGATCAGCGTGAAGACGGACGTCATCGCCGCTCCCTCGCAGGTGGCCGACCGCCTGCCCAAGGCCCTCATCCACCGCAACGTGCCGGGTGAGCCCGTCCACGACTGGCTGGCCCAGCTCGACCGCGCATGGGCCTCGGCGGCCGGGATCGGCAGCCTCTCACCGCGCCAGCGGTGGCGGGCCATGTGCGCGGCGCTGCGCGCGGCCGGCGAGCCCGTCCTGCACGGCCCCGCCCGCTGGCGGCTGGGCGAGGTCACGGTGCCGTGGGAGCGCGTCGCCCCGCGCGGCTGACGGCGGCAGCGGCCCGCCAGCCGGGCGGCCGCCGGGCGGCTCAGTCGTTGAAGAATTCGGTGAGGATGCGGCGGACCTCGGAGCGGCCGCGCCACAGGATCGAACCCGGCGGCAGGATCTCCAGGCGCGCGGCGGGGAAGGCCGCGGCATAGGCGCGGGCGATCTCGACCGGGTGCGAGGGGTCGTCCTCGTGGGTGAGGACGAGCACCTCGCCCTCGAAGTCCGCCGCGGCACCGGGAGCGTCGACCGCGATCCGCTCCGCGAGGCCCACCCCGTCGGACATGTCCGTGTCGAAGAGGGCATCGACCTTCGCGCGCACCCAGGCGCGGGCAGGGGCCATGGTCTGCACCTCGGCGGGCTCGCGCGCGAGCAGCTCCGCGGCCAGCGCCTCGCGGTCACCAGACGCCAGCGCTTGCCGGATGCGCTGGGAGTAGTCGGCGTTGCGCGCGGCGAGCTGCGGGCCGAACCCGTCCCAGGAGGCGGGCAGCACGAAGGCGACGCGCTCGAGGCGGGCTGCCTCCGGGGCCCGTTCGGTGATGAGACGGGCAAGGCCGCCGGCGCTCATCGACACCCCCAGTGCCCGCGTGGCCCCGGTGTCGGCCAGCGCGCGGGACAGCTGCGCGACGATCGTCGCGTAGGTCCAGTCGGGCCCGGGCGAGGGCCGGCCGCCGTGGCCGCCCAGGTTGACGAGCACCCGGGTGCCCTCGATGCCCGAGGTGAAGGGGCGGGTATCGCGAATCGAGCCGGAGAACCCGTGGGCGAAGAGCGTGACGGGCTCGCCCGCGCCGAACGCGGCGGTGTAGCCGGTCTCGGGACCGGGCAGATTGCGGTCCGCGTGCGGGGCGGTGGGCTGGGACGAGCTCATGCGCACCACCCTAGTCGCGGGGCTCAGCGGCCCCGGAACTTCGGGTCGATGGAGCGCACCGCCTTGCGCACGTCGAGGAAGTACACGGCGGCCGCCACGAAGCCCAGGATCGAGACGAACATCGGCATGATCGACAGCGGCGGCATCGCGAGGAACCCCACGACTGCGGCGCCCCCGAGGATGCCGCACCAGCCGCCCTTCGTCAGCTTGCCGGCGGCGCGATAGGCCTCACCGGAGTAGCGCAGGGCGTCGATGAGCGCCACGAGCTCGAGCAGGAAGACACCCACCGTGATCGCGATGAAGAGGTAGCTCTGTGCCGTGCCGATGATCCCGAGTCCCGTGCCCATACCGGCGAGGCTATCAACGCAGCCTGCGTCCGGCCTGATCGCGGGGCCGCCGGCGGTGCGAGCGGGTGTCCGCGCGGGCAGACCGCCGCGCAGGGAAGGCGGCGGTGTGCGCAGGCAGCGGCGCCGGGGCCGCGGCGGCGGGGCTCACGGCAGGCCGAGCAGGCGCAGGAGCGCGCACGCGCCCATGGCGATGACGACGCACACGAGCATCGGCACCCGGCACACCGCTGCGACGATGCCCACGCCCACGCCGATCGGCCGGGCAGGGCCCACGAGCTCGTGGCCCTCGAAGAACATGTTCGACATCGCGACGGCGACGATGAGCACCACCGTCGCCCGGTCGATCCACACGCGCGCTGGTGCCGGGGCCGCCGCGTCGTCGGGCGAGCTCGCCTGGGCTCCGACCCGCACGCCGAGGCGCCGGATGAGGTACGTTCCGCCCGCCAGTCCGGCCAGCGAGAGCAGGAAGACCACCGGGCTCATCGCAGGCCCCCGTTCCCACCGCCCGCACGGCAGCCCGCCGACGCACCGTCCGAGGTGCGGGGGGAGCCGTCCGAGGCGCAGCGCGAGCCATCCGCGATGCGGGCGGAGCCGTCCGCTCCCGCGGGCTTGTCTGCGCCGCCCGGCGCAGGAGCGTCCGCCACCGCTGCCGCGGTCTTCGCGGCTGAGCCGCATGCACCGCCGGCGGCATCCGCACCGGCCCCCGCGTGGTGGCCTGCCGGTGTCGCCGACTGCTCGGACGCGCGCCGGGCCCGCCGGCTGCGCGCGGCGGTGAAGCCGGCCGCCGGGAGCAGGGCTGCGAGCGCGACCACCGCGCCCAGCCCCAGGGGCAGCACCGGGGTGGCGGCGAATGCGAGCAGCGCGCCGCCGGCGGCGGTGATGCCGAGGAACGGGCTGCGCATGTCCTGGACGACGAGGCAGAAGAGGATGACGGGGAACGCGGCGTCGAGGCCCAGGCGGTCCGCGTCGATGACCGCGCCCAGCAGCTGGCCGAGCGCCGCGCCGCCCACCCAGGCGGGGAACAGCAGGAGGGCCATGAGGACGAAGGCGTCCCACCGGCCCCGGCGCGTGGTGCCGGTGCGGGCCAGGGCGACGGTCTCGTCGTTGACGAGGTGGGCGCCCAGCCACCGCCGCCAGCCGCGGGGGGCGTACTCCCCCATGCTCATGCCGAACGCGAAGTTGCGGGTGTTAACGAGCAGGCCGCCGAGGACCGCGAGCACGGGAACGCCGCCGGCGGCGATGACGCCGACGAACGTGAGCTCGGCGGCGCCGCCCGTGGCAACCGCGGCGAGCAGCACCGTCTGCCAGAGGGGGAAGCCCGCGGACTGCGAGATGGCGCCGTAGGACAGGCCCACCGCCAGGATCGTGAGGAAGATGACGAGGCTCGCACGGAACTGGGCGGGGGTGATCGTCTCCGGCAGCCAACACGGCACCGTTCTCCATAGCGAGCGCATGTTTGCTATAGTGCACGGGCCGCACGTGTTCGTCAAGATGGACGAGCGTCCAATATAGTGGTCCGCATGGATGCGCCAGAGCAGCCCGGCACCCCGGTGCGCGGCACCGAGCGGCCGGCCGACGCCTCGGCGTCGGAGGAGCAGAAGCAGCGCATGGCCGCAGCCCTGCAGCGCGAGCGCGCGCGGCTGGGGCTGAGCCTCAGCGAGGCCGCCAAGCGGGCAGGGGTGAGCAAGTCGACCCTGTCGCAGCTGGAGTCCGGGACCGGCAACCCGAGCGTGGAGACCATGTGGGCGCTCGCGGCGGCCTACGACGTCCAGCTCTCCCAGCTGCTCGACCCGCCCCGCACCCGCATGTCGGTGGTGAGGTTCGCAGACCTCCCCCAGCTGCCGTCGTCCACCTCCCACTACGCCGCCGCCCTGCTGTCGGCGAGCCCGCCGGGCGCGCGCCGCGACGTCTACCTCATCACCGCCGAACCCGGGCCGCCGCGCGCCTCGGCACCCCACCCAGCGGGAACGGTCGAGCACGTGATCCTCGCGGCGGGGCGGGCGCGGCTCGTGTGCGACGGCGATGCGGAGACCATGGACGCCGGCGACTACCTGAGCTACCCGGGCGACACCCCGCACAGCTTCGAGGCGCTGACCGCGGGCACCATGGCCGTCTACGTCATCGACAGCTGAGCGCCGCGGTCCAGCCGCACGGCCGCCCCACCGAGGCGCCCGTGCACGGGGCGGGGCGCCGTCAGGCCCGAGCACCGGGTCTGACTCCCGGCATCAGGAGCGGGAAGGACCGGACTCCGAGGGCGGCCCTGTATGAGCAGATGGCCCAGCGCCATCGGATCGCCCGGCATCATCGGATCGCCCAGCCCCATCGGATGCCGCGCCCTCGGACGGCCCGGCACCATCGGATGCCCTCGCGCCCACGGCTGGCGAGCCACCCTCGCGCGCTCCCGCGTCGCCCAGCCCTGGCGCCTCGGCGGCGCCACCGGTCCCCGTCGCCTCGGCTCCGGTGCCCGGCCCCGTGGCTTCGGCCTCCCCGACCCGGACCAGCGGCATGGTCTCCGTGCGGGTGCGCACCACCGTGTGGCCCGATGCGGCGGCCTTCGGATTGTGCCCGCCGGGGACGAGCTCGGGCAGATAGGCCGATGCCGCGTCCTCGGTGAGGCCGCATGCCCCCAGCAGGTCGTTGGCGAGGGGGCGCAGGAGCAGCACGAGCGTCTCGTCCTGCAGGTCCACGAGGTCCGGGTTCTGCGGGCTGAGCGTGGCGGCGACTGCGCGCAGCTCCTCCTCGGCCGGGGTGCGCGACTCGCCGCGGCGCAACGCCCAGCGCAGGCGGTCGGCGCCGTCGCCCAGCCCCGCGAGCATCGCGCCCACCGCGGGCCGGTTGCGCCCGATCCGCGTGATGTCCACGATCCGCCGGCAGATGACGCGCACCAGGCGCATCGCGCGGTCGGCGTACTCGCAGGCCCGGGCCAGGCGGGTGACCTCGGCGGCGTAGCGGCGCGAGCGGGCGTTGATGCGCGCGGCCTCCTCGGAGATGCGCAGGGAGGAGCGCCACGAGTCGATCATGTCCTGGGTGTCCCGGGCCCGCTCGAGGGTGCGCTTGGCGAGTTCCT
Source organism: Brevibacterium rongguiense (assembly GCF_009857845.1). Taxonomy (GTDB): domain Bacteria; phylum Actinomycetota; class Actinomycetes; order Actinomycetales; family Brevibacteriaceae; genus Brevibacterium; species Brevibacterium rongguiense. The sequence goes on from NZ_WWEQ01000018.1 coordinate 6,576, forward strand.
GATCGCTCGTGCGCAGCGCCCTGCCGCTGGCATGGAGCAGCTCGGCGATCTCCTGGAGGAGGTTCGCCGCCCGGTCGCGTGGCACCTTGCGCGCATCATTGGGCACGAGCAGCGCCATGAGGATGGCCACGAGGGCGCCCACGAGCGCGTCCACGGTCCTGTCGAACGGGTGCGCGCCCACCTGGACGGGCACGGTGATGACGTAGATGGACTGGATCGCGATCTGGGTGATGAAGATGCCGCCGGAGTTGACCATGGTGCCGATGACGAGGCCGATGAACATGACGACGGCGATCTGCCAGATGCCGGGGCCGAAGATCTGGAAGAAGAACTCCCCCACGAGCACGCCCAGAGTGGCGCCCAGGCCGATCTCGAGGGCGCGCCGGAGCCTGCGGTCGGCCACGACGCCCGTTCCCACGGCGGCGGCCACGGCGGCGAGGAAGGGATAGCTGTGGCCCAGGACGAGCTTGCAGAACGTGTAGGCGAGCGTCGCGCCGATCGTCACCTGGAGCAGCTGGGACATGTTCGCCCGGATCCGCCGCCCGCCCACGCGGGCCCGGTTGAGGACCATGCGCCCGGCGCGCGTCAGGGGGTGGGGCCGCTTGCGGGCCGGGGCCTCCGAGGCGCTCGCCGGGGCGGGCCCGGCCGTCGGCCGGGGCGCGCGCCCCGCTGACCGCCCGGGGCCCGAGGCGGCACCGGCGGCCGTGCTGCCCGCCGCGTCCGTGTCCGCCATGTCCGCCCTCCGCCGTGCTGGTCCTGTCCGGCGTGAGTCTAGCCGCCGCCGCTGACAGGGCCCTGCGCGCGGCACCCGGTGCGGCACGGCACGGCCCGGGCCGGTGAGCTGATCGTTTACTGAGGTTCGCCTATCTCCCCATGCCCGTGTCAGCGGTCTGTGTCATGCTGGTCGGGCTGCCCAGGAGGATGAATGACGACCAATCTCACCCGGAGCGAGGCCCGCACCCGCTCCGACCTGCTCACCGTGGACCGCTACGAGGTCGACCTCGATATCAGCGGTGCGGAGGACCCGCAGGAGCGCACGTTCCGCTCGACCTCGACGGTCGTCTTCGAGGCGGCGGCCGCCGCCCCCACGTTCATCGACATCATCGCGGACTCCGTGTCCGCCATCGACGTCAACGGCGGCGCACTCGACCCGGAGCGCGCGTTCGACGGGGCGCGCGTGCGCTTCGAGTCCCAGGCCGGGCGCAATACGGTGACCATCACCGCGCGGTGCGCCTACTCCCGCAGCGGCGAGGGGATGCACCGCTTCTTCGACCCGGCCGACGACCGGGTCTACCTCTACACCCAGTACGAGCCCACGGATGCGCGCCGCGTCTTCGCGAACTTCGACCAGCCCGACCTCAAGGCGAACTTCCAGTTCACCGTGACCGCGCCGGAGAGCTTCGTCGTGCTCACCAACACGGAGCCCGCCGAGCAGGCCACCACCGACTCCGGTGCGGTGGAGCGCCGCTTCGCCGCGACGAAGCGGCAGTCGAGCTACATCACGTGCGTGTGCGCGGGCCACTACGCTCAGGCCCACGACGAGTACGTCGACGAGCACACCGGGCAGCGCATCCCCCTGGGCATGTACGCGCGGCAGTCGCTGGCCGAGCACATGGAGTCCGAGTCCGTCTTCGCCATCACCAAGCAGGGCCTCGACTTCTTCCACGCGAGCTTCGACTTCCCCTACCCGTGGGGCAAGTACGACCAGATCTTCGTCCCGGAGTACAACCTGGGCGCGATGGAGAACCCCGGTCTCGTGACGTTCTCCGACACGTACCTCCACCGCGACGCCGTGACCCGCTCGGAGTACGAGCAGCGGGCGGAGGTCATCCTCCACGAGATGACGCACATGTGGTTCGGCGACCTCGTGACGATGAAGTGGTGGGACGACCTGTGGCTCAAGGAGTCGTTCGCCGACTACATGGCCACGCTCGCGCTGACGAACGCCACCGAGTTCTCCGACGGCTGGACGACGTTCGCGCTGCGGCGCAAGGACTGGGCCTACCGGCAGGACCAGTACCCCACGACGCACCCGATCGTCGCCGACATCCCGGACGTCGAGGCCGCGCGCCTGAACTTTGACGGGATCACCTACGCCAAGGGCGCGGCGGTGCTCAAGCAGCTCGTGGCCTTCGTGGGCCTCGAGGCGTTCCTCGAGGGAGCGCGCGCCTACTTCCGCGCCCACGCCTATTCCGCCACCACCCTCGAGGACTTCCTCACCGCGCTCGAGGCCGCCGCTCCGGGCCGCGACGTCCACTCGTGGGCGGCGGCCTGGCTCCAGACCACGGGCATGTCCGAGCTTTCGCTCTCCGTCGAAGCCGCCGAGGGGCGGGTCGCCTCGGCGACGCTGCGCCAGCGCAACTCCGATGCCGGCGCCGAGGGCCCGGGCACCGTGCGGCCGCACGCCGTGCGCCTCGCCGCCTTCGAGCGCCACTCGGGCGGCGACCGCCGCGGCAGCTCGCGCCTCGTGCCCGCGGGCTCCTGGGCGCTGGAGCTGCGGGCTCCCGAGGAGCGCATCGACGTCCTCGACGGCGCTACGAGCCCGGATCTGCTGCTGCTCAACTACGGCGACGACGACTATGCGAAGGTGCGCCTGGACGAGCGCTCGACGCGCACCGCCCTGCGCTCCGTCACGCGGCTGGGCGACCCCATGGACCGCGCGGTCGTGTGGTCGGCGCTCAACAACGCGATGCGCGATGGCCTGCTGCCGGTGCGCGACTGGCTGGGCGCGTACTGCCGCTCGCTCGGGCGCGAGGAGCACGCCGGCATCGCGGTGACGCTGCGCAACCAGATGCTCACCGCGCTCGACCGCTGGACCGCGGCGCGCGAGCACGACGCCGCGCTCTCCGACGTGCTGGGGGCGGCACTCGATGCGCTGTCGACCGCCTCGCCGCACACGGACAACCAGCTCGACCTCGTGGAGACGGTGCTCGCGCTCGTGCGGCGAACTGCCGCCTCGGAGTATGTGACCCCGGCTGTGACGGCCGCGCGGGCGTGGGCGACGAACCTTCTGCAGGTGCCGGCCGGCGAGACGTTCGACGACGAGGTCATCGACCTCACCGTCGACCGCGCGCTGCGCTGGAAGGCGCTCATCGCACTCGTGGCACTCGGCTGGGCGGACTACGACGACATCGAGGCCGAGGCCACCGCGGACCGGACGGGCACCGGCGGGTTGCGCGCGCGCACCGCCCGCGCGGCCCGCCCCCTGCCGATTGTGAAGATGCGCGCCTGGACCGCCGCCACGGCCGATGAGACGCTGAGCAACGACGCGATCTCCGCCACGATCGCGGGCTTCACGACCCCCGCGGGCCTGCCCCTGACGGAGCCGTACGTGGAGACCTACTTCGACGAGCTGGCCGGGTACTGGACCGGCCGGTCCATGGAGATCGCCAAGCGCATCATCGTGGGGCTCTACCCCTCATGGTCGCTGCGCGGGGACCGCGTGCTCGAGCTCACCGATGCGTGGCTCTCCGAGCACGCGGACGCGCCTGCGGCCCAGCGCCGGCTGCTGCTCGAGCAGCGCGACGAGCTCGCGCGCTCCCTGCGCCTGCGCGCGGCGGGCGAGCGGAGCCACCGGCACTGAGGCCAGGGAGCGGGGCGGCCGCGGCACGCCCCGCGAACGGCCGAGCCGCGGTGGCCGGGGCGCCGCGCTCCGATCGCCGCGTGCGCGCCTCGGCTCCCGCTCCGGAGCCTCAGCCCCTGAGCTCCCCGGCGAGCAGCTCGAGCGTGCGCACCCGGGCCTGCGCGCGCTCGTAGGGCTCGTCCGGGTAGGCACCGGCGACCGGGTGGATCATGACCTCGTCCACCTGGAAGCGGTGCGCCGTCTGCCGGATCTGCTCCGCGGCCGCCGCGGCGTCGCCGATCACCCACGAGTCGCGCAGCGCGTCCGCCACGCGGCGGTGGCCATCCGTCATCTTCGCCGCGACATCGTCGCCGGCCAGCGGCACCGAGGTCATGGGCGCACCCACCCGCAGGTTGGCCATCGAGTACAGGTACGGCTCGGCAAGGGCATCGGCCTCGCGCTGCGTGTCCGCGACGACCGCGTTGAGCGTGAGGAACGTCCTGGGCTCGGAGCCGAACTGGCTGGGCCGGAACGATTCGCGGTAGAGGTTGAGCGCCGCCTCGGTGCCGCGCCCGGCGAAGTGGTGGGCGAAGACGTAGGGCAGGCCAAGCGCGGCCGCGAGCTGCGCGGAGTAGCCGCTCGAGCCCAGCAGCCAGACCTGCGGTGCGACGCGAAGGCTGGGCGTCGCGCGCAGGACGTGCTCCTTGCCGCCGTGCAGCGGGACGCTGGCGCCGTCGGGGCCCAGGAGGGCCAGGATGTCCATGATGTGCTGGGGGAACTGCTCGACGGGATCGATGCGATTGCCCTCGGCATCGACCATGTGCCCGTCGCCCAGGTGGCCGCGCATGGCCGCCGAGGTGATGGGGTCGGTGCCCGGCGCGCGCCCGATGCCCAGGTCGATGCGGTCGCCGTAGACCGCGGCCAGCAGCGAGAACTGCTCGGCGACGGCCAAGGGAGCGTGATTGGGCAGCATCACGCCGCCCGAGCCCAGGCGGATGCGCTCAGTGCCCTGGCCCAGGTACATGAGCTCGACGCCCGGGGTGGTCGAGGCGACGGAGGGCATGTTGTGGTGCTCGGCGACCCAGTAGCGGGTGAACCCCAGGGCGTCCGCGCGGGCCACGAGCTCCCGCGAGGCGGCGAGCGCCTGGCCGGTTGTCTGCTCGCCGCGCACGGGGATGAGGTCGAGGACGGAGAGTGCGATTTCAGTGCTCATGCCGGGTCAACAACCGGTGCGCGGAGCGCATTCCGGCGGGCGCACCGCCGTCCTGCACCCGGCTTGCCACACAGTGAGACGCCATTCCGGATAATGGACCGCCGGTTTAGGGTGCCCCTATGAGCGCTCCCTCCACACCCCAGCAGAAGGCCGAGGCCGAAACCGCCAGCGCCGCCCGCAGCGCGCGCATCGCCGTGACGATCTTCCCGATCCTCGTCATCCTCGGCGGGATCGTGGGCGTCGCGATGTCCGGCACGCTCAAGCCCCTGGCCCCGAGCGTGCCGTGGGGCCTGGGCGTCATCATGTTCCTCATGGGCATCACGCTCACGCTGGGCGACTTCACCCGCATCGCGAAGCGGCCGTGGGTGGTGCTGCTGGGCACCGTCGCCCAGTTCGTCATCATGCCGCTGGCGGGCTGAGCGATCGCGAAGGTCCTGGGCCTGTCCCCGGAGCTGGCGGCCGGCGTCATCCTCGTGGGCTGCGCGCCGGGCGGCACGGCGTCCAATGTCGTGACCTACCTGGCCAAGGGCGATGTGGCGCTGTCCGTCTCCGTCACGACGGTCTCGACGCTGCTGGCCCCGCTGCTCACACCCCTGCTCACCCTGTGGCTCGCCGGCCAGTACATGAATGTGAGCGCGAGCGCGATGATGCTCTCGATCGTGCAGACGGTGCTCGTGCCCGTCGTGGCCGGCATCATCGTGCGGGCGTTCTTCTCCAGGCTCGTGGATTACCTCAACCCGATTCTGCCGTGGCTGTCGGCGCTGGCGATCTCCTACATCGTCGCCGTGGTCGTCGCGGGCTCCGCGGGCAAGCTGCTCTCCGCGGGCGCGATCGTGCTGCTGGCGGTCATCCTCCACAACTGCATCGGCCTGTCGCTGGGCTACGGGGCCGCGAAGGTCACCGGCCTCAACGCGGCCGAGCGCCGCGCCCTGTCGTTCGAGGTGGGCCTGCAGAACTCCGGACTGGCCGCCTCGCTGGCGACGAGCTACTTCTCACCGCTGGCCGCCCTGCCCGGCGCCGTCTTCTCCGTGTGGCACAACGTCTCCGGCGCGGTGCTCGCGGCGTTCTTCGCCCGCCGCCCGCTCAAGGACTGAGGCGAGCCGCCCGTCACCGCCCGCACTGCACCGGCGCGGGCCGCCGAGGCCCCAGCCGACTCCGGCCCCACCTGGGCGGTTGCCCCCTGGGTCCGGCCGGGCTACGGCCCCACGCGAACGGCGGCCGCCCGGAAGAACCGGACGGCCGCCGTGTGGCGCGCGGCCCCGCGGGCCGCTGCGGGGCCTCAGCCCTTGAGCGCCTCGTCGAATGCCTCTTCGATGACGTCGAAGGCCTCGTTCAGCAGCTCGTCGCCGATGCTCAGCGGCGGCAGGAAGCGCAGCACGTTGTGGTACGTGCCGGTGACGAGCACGATCACGGCGTTCTTCGCGCAGTACTTCGCCACGGCGTCGGCGAGCTCGGAGTTCGGCTCGGTGGAGTCGGCCTTGATGAGCTCGACGGCCTGCATGGCACCGCGGCCACGCACATCGCCGATCTCCGGGTGCTGCGAGGCGATCTTCGCGACGCGGTCCTGGATGATCTCGCCGATCTGCTGGGCGCGCTCGAGCAGCCCGTCCTTCTCATAGGCCTCGATGGCCCCCACGGCCGCGGCAACCGCGGCGGGGTTGCCGCCGTAGGTGCCACCCAGGCCGCCGCCGTGGACGGAGTCCATGATCTCGGCGCGCCCGGTGACGGCCGACAGCGGCAGGCCGCCGGCGATGCCCTTGGCGGTCGTGATGAGGTCGGGGACGATGCCCTCCCACTCGCTGGCGAACATCTTGCCCGTGCGGCCGAACCCGGCCTGCACCTCGTCGGCGATGAAGACGATCCCGTTCTTCTTCGCGTAGTCGACCATGGCCGGCAGGAAGCCCTCGGCCGGGACGATGAAGCCGCCCTCACCCTGGATGGGCTCGATGACGATGGCCGCGACCTCGTCGGCGCCGATCTGCTTGTCGATGATGTTGATGGCGCGCGCCGCGGCGTCCTCACCGGAGAGCTTGGTGCCCGCGGCCATGTTGTCGCGGTACGGGTAGGACATGGGGACGCGGTAGACCTCGCCGGCGAAGGGGCCGAAGCCCTTCTTGTACGGGGCCACCTTGGCCGTCATGGCCATCGTGAGGTTCGTGCGGCCGTGGTAGGCGTGGTCGAAGACGACGACCGCGTTGCGCTTCGTGTACGAGCGCGCGATCTTCACGGCGTTCTCCACCGCCTCCGCGCCGGAGTTGAGCAGCACGGAGCGCTTCTCGTGGTCGCCGGGGGTCAGCCGGTTGAGCGATTCGGCCACGGAGACGTAGTTCTCGTACGGGCTGACCATGAAGCACGTGTGGGTGAAGGCGTCGAGCTGCTCCTTGGCCTGCTCGACGACGCGGGGATTGGCGTTGCCCACGGTCGTGACGGCGATGCCGGAGCCCAGGTCGATGTGCTGGTTGCCGTCGATGTCCTTGAGCACGCCCCCGCCGGCGGCGACGATGTACGACGGGTGCGAGGACCCCACGCCCCCTGCGACGGCCTTCTTGCGGCGGGCCTCGATCTCCTGCGACTTGGGCCCCGGGATCTCGGTGGCGATCTTGCGTTCCTGCGGCAGCTCGGGGCCGCCCTTCTCCAGTGTGCTCATGCGCCCCAGCCTAGTCCTCAGCCCGGACCCCCGCACTGAGCGTCCGTTCGATGGCCGGAGCACGACCGGGGCCTATGCGAAGACCTCCGCCAGCGCCTCGGCGACCCGGGCCACGGCCGGCTGCTCGGCGGCCTGCGGCCGGGTCATGACGACAATGCGCCGGCCCCCGCACGCACTGCCGGGCACGATTCCCACGGTGGGCGGCGCCAACGACATCATGATGGGCGTCGCAAGGCTCACCCCCATGCCCTCGCCCACCATGGCGAGCGTGACCGCGGAGTCCGTGACGATGTGCGCCTCCCGCGGAGCGATGCCCAGCTCGGCGATGCCGAACCGCACGGCCCGCCCGAACGTCGAGGTGTTCGGCGGCAGGATCCACAGCTGGGCGGCGAGGTCCGCGACGCTCGCGCCGGCGGGCCGGTCGAGGGCGCTGGCTGCCGGGCCGGCCGCACCGCCGTCACGGGTCCGCCCGCGGCCGAGGCACGGGTCGGCTTCGCGCTCCGGCCCTGGTCCCGGGGCACGGGGGGCCGCCCCGGGGGGCCCCGGGCCTCCCGATACCCGGTCTGCCGGCTCGCCGGCTTCCCCGTGCGCGCGTGCTGCGCCGTGTCCGCCCGCCGCCAGTCGACCGGGGCGTGTCCGCTTGCCGACATCTGCCGGCGCGTGGGCATCGTCCTGCCCGTTTGCTCCCCCCGGCCCGTTCGCCTGTGCCGGGGGGCCCTCGAATCTGGTTGGCTGCGCCCAGGCACCCTCCGCGCTGGCCGCCCCCGGCTCCGGATCCGCGCCCGGCCCCGGGTCCGCCCGGGCTACGACGTGGAACCGCTCCTCGCACACGGTGCGCATGACGACGCCCCGCTGCGGTGCGAGCGGCGAGGACGGGTAGTCGACCCCGATGCCCAGGTCGATGCGCCCGGTGAGCACCGCCTCCTGCATGTGCTCGACGTCGACCTCGCGGGCGCGCAGATCGATGCCGGCGGCGGCGATGAGGGAGTGGGCGCGGGCGAAGGCGACGACGGAGGCGGAGCCGAAGACCCCGAGCGTCACCTGGCTGCGCCCGCCGAGCGCTCCCCCGGCCACCGCCTCGGCGGCCCGGGACTCCGCCGCGATGATCGCCTGGGCGCGCGGCAGGAGGGCGCGCCCCGCCTCGGTCAGGACGAGCCGCCGGCCCGCCGGCGCCAGGAGCGGGACGCGGACCACGCGCTGGAGCGCGCTCATGTGCTGACTGACCGCGCCAGTCGTGTAGCCCAGGCGGCGGGCTGCCGCGGTCATGGTGCCGAGCTCTGCGACGGCGGCGAACGTGCGCAACTGGCCGAGGGTCCATGCCATCGTGCGGCTCACGGTCGACACCCCTCCCGATCCGCGGCAGGCATCCTGGGCTCGCCCCGTCCGGCCGGAGCGAGCCCCGGTTTGCGACAACGAGACAATGACCAGGAACGACAGCGTTCGAGTGACGCAGAACACCCACATATTCGCTGACCGGAGCTGACCATATCTTCAGCATAGCTAAACGCGCGTGTCATGGCTTGTCGATTGACCGGGCAGCCCTGCCGGACCGACGATCGAGGCAGTGTCAACGACGACACCGCGCACCGCAGCCGCCTCCGAGCCGGCCCCGCGGGCGCATCGACCGCCCCGGCAGGGGCGCGCCCCACGGGGCGCAGGAAGGGACGGCACGCATGGTGCAGGCACCCCCGACGGCCAGCGTCGTCATCATCGGCGGCGGCATCATGGGCACGGCCGCCGCCTACGAGCTCGCCAAGGCCGGCGTCGAGGACGTCGTCGTCGTCGAGCGCTCCGACCTGGGCTCCGGCTCCACGTGCAAGGCCGCCGGCGGTCTGCGCAGCCAGTTCTCCGATGAGGTCAACATCGCCCTGGGGGCGCGCAGCCTCGAGACGTTCCGCCGCTTCCGGGAGGACTTCGACCAAGACCTCGACCTCGTGACCAGCGGCTACCTCTTCCTCATCGACAACGACGCGGATGCCGCCGCCTTCGAGGCCAACGTCGCACTGCAGCGCTCGCTGGGCCAGAACTCGCGCATGCTCACCGTCGCAGAAGCCCACGACCTCTCCCCCGTCATCAGCACCGACGGCCTCGTGGCCGCCGCCTTCAACCCGGACGATGCGCACTGCACCCCCGAGGCGGCGGTCGCGGGATTCGCCCGGGCGGCCCGCCGCCTGGGAGTCACGTTCCTCACCCACACCGAGGTGACGGGGATCGACGTCGCGGGCGGCACCATCGCCGGCGTGCAGACGAGTGCCGGGCCGATCGCGGCCCCGACCGTCGTCTGCGCCGCCGGTGCGTGGTCGAAGGCCGTGGGACAGATGGCCGGGGTCGACCTGCCCGTCACCCCGCTGCGCCGCCAAATCATGGTGACCGAGCCGGTCGCCTTCGATGCGCGCCGCCTGCCGTTCACCATCGACTTCACCACCTCCTTCTACTTCCACTCCGAGGGCGACGGCCTGCTGCTGGGCGCCCCGGAGCAGGAGGACCTCTACGACTTCGACCTGCACACCGATCCGCGCTGGCTCGACCGGCTCTGCGACCTCATCGCACTGCGGGCGCCCGGCCTGGAGGACGTCTCCGTGCGCAAGGGCTGGGCCGGCCTCTACGAGCTGACCCCGGACCACAACGCGCTCATCGGGCGGGCCGCGGACGTCCCCGGCTTCATCTACGCGTGCGGGTTCTCCGGCCACGGCTTCCTCCAGGGGCCGGCGGTGGGCGAGGTGGTGCGCGACCTCTACCTGGACCGGACGCCTTTCGTCGACATCGGGGGCATGGGCGTCGAGCGCTTCGCCGCCGATGCCCTGCGCACCGAGCTCAACTTCGTGTAGCCGCGAGGCTGCCGCTCGCCACCGACCATCCATCACAGCACCCGATCGCAAGGAGCACGACCCATGGCACTCCCGTCGCACGACGACATCATCGACCTCGCCCGGCGCGGCCTGCGCGGCTGCGGCGCGGACCTCGACGAGCTGCTGACCGCGGAGGGCAGCGGCACGATCCCCCTGCGCTCCCCCATCACCGGCCAGGCCCTGGGCCATATGCGAGCCGACGACGCGGCCTCGGCCGATGCCAAGATCGGCAGCGCCGCGGGGGCCTTCGAGCAGTGGCGCACCGTCCCCGCGCCGGTGCGCGGGCGCGTGGTCCAGCGCTGGGGCGAGCTGCTGGGAGAGCACAAGGAGGACCTCGCCGCCCTCGTCACCGTCGAGGCCGGCAAGACGCCGTCCGAGGCGGCCGGCGAGGTGCAGGAGATGATCGACATCTGCGAGCTGGCGCTCGGCCAGTCGCGCCAGCTCTTCGGAAAGACGCTGCCGAGCGAACGGCCCGGCCACCGGCTCATGGAGACCTGGCACCCGCTGGGCGTCGTCGGCATCATCACCGCGTTCAACTTCCCCGTCGCCGTCTTCGCGTGGAACACGGCCCTGGCGCTCGTCTGCGGCGACCCGGTGGTGTGGAAGCCCTCCGAGACCTCGACGCTCTCCGCGGTCGGCGCGCACTCGCTGCTGCGCCGCGCCCTGGAGGAAAACGATGCGCCGGCCGAGCTCAACCAGCTGCTCGTGGGCGACCGCGGGCTGGGCGAGCGCCTCGTCGACGATGAGCGCGTCGCCCTCGTCTCGGCCACAGGCTCCGTGCGGATGGGCCGCGAGGTGGGGCCGCGAGTCGCACAGCGCTTCGGCCGCGTGCTGCTGGAGCTCGGCGGGAACAACGCCGCGATCGTGGCGCCCAGCGCGGACATCGACCTGGCCCTGCGCGGCGTGGTCTTCGCCGCAGCCGGGACCGCCGGCCAGCGCTGCACGACGCTGCGCCGCCTCATCGTGCACGAGTCGATCGCGGGAGACCTCGTCGACAAGATCGTCGCCGCCTACGGGACGCTGAGCATCGGATCGCCGACTGCCGAGGGCGTCCTCGTGGGCCCGCTCATCGGCAAGGCCGCGTTCGAGAACATGCAGTCGGCCCTCGAGGCCGCCAAGGCGCAGGGCGGCGAGGTGCTCTGCGGCGGCCAGCGCGTGCTCGCCGATGAGGCCGCGGACGCCTACTATGTGGAGCCCGCGGTCGTGCGGATGCCGGGTCAGACGGAGATCGTGGAGGCCGAGACCTTCGCCCCCATCCTCTACGTCATCGAGTACTCGGACTTCGACGACGCGATCGCGCTCAACAACGCGGTCCCCCAGGGCCTGTCCTCGGCGGTGTTCACTTCCGATATGGCCGAAGCCGAACGCTTCATCGCCGGCTCCGACACCGGCATCGCCAACGTCAACATCGGCACCTCGGGTGCGGAGATCGGCGGCGCGTTCGGCGGCAACAAGGAGACCGGCGGCGGGCGCGAATCCGGCACGGACTCGTGGCAGGCCTATATGCGCCAGGCCACGAACACCGTCAACTACTCGGGTGAGCTGCCGCTGGCGCAGGGCGTCGAGTTCCTCTGAGCGGCTGAGCGGCGCGCCCGCGCTTGCGGGGGCGCCGGCGCCCGACTGACCCCTGCGGTGAGGTGCGGAGTGCAGCGGCCGGGGCCGGCGATGCGATCGCCGCCCCCGGCCGCCGGTGCGCCCGCGACTCCGCGCACTGGGGCGGCCCGCTGGCCAGCCTGGCCATCGCGCGGACCGTCGAGACGTGCCCGTCAGGCCGCGCTCAGCGCGATGACGATATCGGCCACGGTCCGAGGGTCGGAGAGAGGTGTGCCGAGCATCCGCTCGAGTTTGGCCAGGCGGTAGCGGACGGTGTTCTCATGGATCCGCAGCCTGCGCGCCGTGTGAGACACGGTCCCGCCCTCCCCATAATGCACCGCGACTGTTTCCCACACATCTGGATCCGCCCGAAGACGATCAAGGCACCGGCGCACTACCGTCTGATCGAATTGGGACCGCAGGCGAGCCGCAGCCCATTCGAACGGCCGCATGTCATCGACGGCGACCAAGCGGTTCCCGCGTACCCGAGCAGGTGCCACGGCAGCCGCGGTGTCGGCAGCGGTGAGCATCTCGGGAATCCGCGAGAGTGCGACAAACGGCTCCGAAACACCGCCTACTGCCCGCTCGACGGGAAGTACCTGGTCGATCGCAAGGTGCGCCGCGAAGACCAGCGTGTATTCCGCGTCCCTCGCTGAACGCGCGGTCTCAGCGGTGAGTACCGGGCCGTCCGACCACGCGTCAGTCGAACCGCTCAGCGCAGTCCACGGCTCTCCGCTGGACTCTGCGAGCGGGGCCATGCCTCGCGCTGCCTCTGTGCGGATTACCACCCGCGCAACTCGAACCGGCTCCCAGCTCTCGAAGCCCATCGCCTCCATGGCGCGCCAGAGCGCGGGTTCACGCGCTGAGGAAATTCCCTGCTGCAGGGTCCTGACAAGCTGCTCCGATTCAGTGCGCCGACTGCTCACCGCGAGCGCATTGAAACTCGAGAAGGAGCGCAGGAGCTTTCCCCTACACTCCAGCACGGTGCGCACGAGCTCGTTGGAATCGCTGGCTTCGTCATCGCTGCCCGAAACGACCCGCGCGACGACGAGCCCGTAGGACTGCCCGCGTATGCGGATGTCGAGCCGGTGCAGGGCCCAGCGGCCGATGCGTCCGCGCGCTTCGGAGCTCTCGTGCAGCCAACCCGAGATCAGCCGAGCCGGGGCAGAGCCGACAGACCGCGCGATCTCGCCTCGCTCTGTCACGACAACCACGGACGCGTCACAGATGCCGCCGGCGCGCCTGATGAGCGATTCGAGCGGATCCGCATCGGCCATGGAGGTCAGCAGCTGATCCAGCACCCATTCGCGCGTCCGAGCCATGCTCCTCCTTGTGAATTTTCCAAATCCTACCCTGGGATTTCTCCGCATCCACATTGCACTCGACCGCCTCCCCCGCCAGGCCGTGAAGCACATCACCTATCAAGGAGAGTCAGATGGCCGATCTCCGAGTCGCCGTTGACGTTGGAGGAACCTTTACCGACGTCTGTATTTTCGACCAAGACGAGCAGCAAATGAGCGTGACCAAGGTTCCCTCCACCCCGGACGATCCTATGGAGGCCGTCCTCAACGGCGTTGCTCGCGCCGGTATTGACCTCGGCGATGTGCGCCTCTTCTCACACGGAACAACCGTTGCCACCAACGCGCTCATCACCCGCAAGTTCCCCAAGGCGGCTATGGTGACGACCGAGGGGTTCCGCGACGTCATCGAAATCCGCGACGGCACGAAGGACAATCTCTGGGATGCCTACGCAGACGTCAGCGGACCGTACATCCGGCGCAGGGACCGATTCGAGGTGCCCGAGCGCATTGACTACCGCGGCAATGTCGTGACACCCCTCGACGCAGACGCAGCGCGCAGCCTCGCGCAGCTCCTCAAACGGCGCGGTGTCGACACGGTCGCCGTCTGCTTCCTCAACTCCTATGCCAATCCGGAGAGCGAGGAGCGCATGCGCGAGATCCTGCAGCGCGAACTCCCGGAAGCGAGCATTTCGACCTCCGCTGAGGTCCTGCCGGAGATCTTCGAACACAACCGCTTCAACACAACCGTGGCCAATGCGGTCCTCGGCCCGCTGGTTTCCGGCTATGTGAATGCGCTCGACGCCCGCCTCACTGAGGGAGGCTACGGGGGAGAACTGCTTCTCCTGCACTCGGGGGGCGGTTCAATGACGTCGCAGATGGTCACGAAGTTCCCTGTGCGACTCGCTGCCTCCGGTATTGCAGCCGGCGCGATCGCCGCCCAGCACATCGCCGAACAGTGCGGGTTCGACAATGCTGTCGGCCTCGATATGGGAGGCACCTCGACCGATATCTCACTCATCGCGGACGGTGAGCTGCGGGAGACCAACGAATGGGAGGTGGAGTACGGCCACCCGATTGTCTTCCCCAGCATCGAGGTGCTGACGATCGGCGCGGGGGGCGGATCCCTCGCTCACATCGACGTTGCGGGCTCGCTGCGCAACGGGCCGCAATCGGCGGGTGCACAACCGGGTCCTGCCTGCTACGACCGTGGAGGTGAGGAACCCACGAACACGGATGCCAACCTCTGGCTCAATCGCCTCGGCACAGACTTGGCCGACGGGGAAATGCTGCTCGACCGGGAGCGCGCACGCACAGCCATCGCCGAGCGCATCGCGAATCCGCTGGGACTCGACGTCGATACGGCGGCCGATTCCATCCTGCGCGTAGCCAATGCCAACATGGCAGACGCCGTGCGCCTCGTGTCGATTCGCAGAGGCCTCGATCCACGGGATTTCGCCCTCATCGCCTTCGGCGGCGCCGGGGCGCTGCACGGCGCCGAGGTGGCCCGAGAGCTCAACATCCCCACGGTGATAGTGCCGCCCAGCCCCGGTGTCACCTCTGCGCTGGGCTGCTTGCTGGTCGACATCCAACACGATCTGTCACAGATGTACACGGCTGCCGCAGCAGACACGGATGCCCATGACATCGATGAAGCGTTTGCGCAGTTGGAAACCGAAGGACGGGAACGGCTGCGCCATGAAGGCGTGGACGAAGCCGACTCAGTGCTGCGCCGGGGGATCTCCATGCGCTATCAGGGCCAGTGGCGCTCGCTGCAGGTGACGATGGGAAGCGGTCCAGACGCTCTCGAGCAGGCCATTCAGACGTTCCACGAAGAACACGAAAAGCAGTTCGCGTTTCGTCAGGACTCCACCCCGGTGGAGATCTACCAGCTCCACCTCAAGGCACTCGGAAAGACACCGAAGCCCACGTTCACCCCGGAATCCGAGAGCGCCGGCGGGACCCCTGAGCCGAAAGGCGAGCGCGAGGTGTTCTTCGAGGGCAGGTGGTTGACTACCCCCGTCTACCAGCGAGAAGAGCTGCGCGCAGGCCAGACCCTGCCCGGGCCGGCAATCATCGACCAGCTCGATTCCACCACCGTCGTCCCACCTGCTGCCCATGCATCCATTGACGGCTGGCACAACATCCGCATCGACCTGAGCGAAGGCAAGGACAAGCGATGAACACGGCACCCCCTACCAAGACAGCGGGCGGGCGCGAGCTCGATCCCGTGACGTTCGAAGTGCTGAAGAACGCGTTCGCCACGAGCGTCGACCTGATGAGCGAGCAGATCCTGCGCACCTGCTACTCCTTCGTCATCTACTCCCGCGACTTCTCCTCGGCACTCTGCGATCGCCACGGGAACACAGTCATGCAGGGAAGCGCGGACATCGCCGTGCACGTGGGCACTCTCCACTTCCAGTGCAAGGCCGTCATGGAGGAGTTCGGAGACGACATTCACCCCGGAGACGTCTTCATGATCAACGACCCCTACCGGGGCGGTACGCACTTCAACGACGTCAGCTTCATCCGGCCCATCTTCGCGGAAGAGGAGATCATCGGGTTCGCGCAGAACAAGGGGCACTGGGCCGATATCGGCGGCAGCGTGCCCGGTTCTTTCGACGTGAGCGCGAGCGAACACTTCGGTGAGGGATTGCGCATCACCCCCCTGCGCATCTGGAGCGGTGGGCGCTTCCTCCACGATGTCGCACAGCTCCTCGTTTTCAACACCCGTGCCCCCGACCAGGCCATGGGCGATCTGCACGCGCAGTCGGAGGCAACCGCGGTCTGCGAGCGCGAAGTCCTCCGACTTATCGAGAAGTACTTGAAGGACACCGTCCTCGAGGCCATGCAGGAAACCCAGGACTACGTCTGCCGAACGGTCCTGGAGAGCCTCCGGGAGTTGCCGCAGGGCGAGTGGGAAACGGTTGACTACCTGGATGAGGACCCTGCGAACGGAGAGGGCCTCGTACCCGTTCGAGTGAAGCTCCGACTCGACGGCGAGGGCATCCACTACGACCTGACGGGTTCTGCACCAGCCGTCTCCACGTTCCTCAACTCCGGGTACGGAACCACGTTCTCCGCCGTGTACGCCGGCACGAAGACCTTCTTCCCCGAGGTGCCCCTGAACTCCGGGTTCTACGAGGCAGTGACTGCGGACATCGGCGACGAGGGAACCGTCGTCAACGCAGGATGGCCGCATGCAGTCACAGGCTTCTGCTCCGGTCCGTACGAGAAGGTGATGAACGCGGTCTTCGAACTGTGGAGCCAGATCATCCCCGAACGCGCCATGGCGTGCGCGTTCAACCTCGAGTACCTATTGGTCGGCGGTCATGACGACCGCGTTTCCGCGAGCCCGTATTTCATGTGGTACGACTGGATGGCCGGTGGCTGGGGTGGCCGGTCCACCAAGGACGGGTCATCGGCCACTGCACCCGTCTTCGGCACCGGGCTGGCTGTCCAGCCCGTCGAAGGCCAGGAACGACTTTCGCCCGTCCTCACCACGCAGCATGCGATCAGCCGTGACTCCGGCGGCCCAGGCCGCTACCGGGGCGGCTGCGGCATCGACAAGGGCGGCATCCTCACCGATGCGGCCGGGACGGTGATGAGCTATTGCTGTGACCGCGGCCGGTCAGTGACATGGGGCATTCAGGGAGGCCTGCCCTCGATTCCCCACGGCGTGTGGTTGAACCCCGACGCCGCAGACAGACGCTACCTCGGCGCAGCGTTCTCCAATGTGCCGATCGGCCCAGGAGACCACTTTCAGCAGCCCTCCGCCGGAGGAGGCGGTTACGGCGATCCCCTCGAACGCCCAGCAGCCGAGGTGCTCGAAGACGTGATCGACGACTACGTCTCCGTCGAGCGCGCGGCGAAGGACTACGGCGTCGCCATCATCATCAACGATGCAGAGCTCGATGACTACGAGATCGACGAGGCCGGAACGCAGGAACTGCGCATCCGGATCAGGGCAGAGCGCCTCGGGTGGCTGGACGAGGACCCTGCCGGGGTGGCCGAGCGCTTCCGCGCCGGCGACCTCGACACGCACGACGTGGTGCGCCGCTACGGCGTCATCCTCGATTGGGGGACGGGAGAGCTCCAGCCGAATTCCACTGAGCAGTTCCGGGAGAGCATGCGGAAGCGCTCCGCACAGCACTGGCACTGACCTGGCCGACGTCCGTGGACGGAACGACTGCACCGACAGCGTTCCGCCCACGAGGCGTCTGACCCGACTGTGACTGTGACCGTGGAACGGTCTCCTGGGGTTCGACCAGCTGTGGGCGTGGTGACTGCCGCCGTCGCGTCTCAGACCCCGCCTACGACCGGGCGAGCAGCGCGGCCACGGCCTCACCGGTTGCGGGCCCCAGGGCCATGCCCCACATCCCGTGGCCGGCCGCCACGGCGACGCGGGCGTCGAGGCGGCGGATGACTGGGCGGCCATCGGCGGTCACGGGGCGCGGGCCCACCCATTCATCCCGCCGCGAACTGAGGTCCACGCCGCGCAGGTAGGGCTGGGCGGCGGCCGCAATGCGCGAGGCCGCTGCGCGTCGGGCCGGCGCATCCGGTGCGGCGAACTCCATCGTGCCCGCCACGCGCACACCGCCGCCGTAGGGGGTGAGCACGGTGCGCTCACCGGGCAGGTAGACCGGGCCGGCCCGCAGCGCATGCGCGGCGCGAGCGGTGTCGACGCCATCGGCGAAGGCCGCGCTGAACGAATAGCCGCGGCCACTGTGCACCCCCACCCGGGCCCGCGCACCGAGGATGCTCGTCAGGATCCCATCGGTCCACGCTCCCGCGCAGACAACGAGCCGATCCGCCGCCAGCACCTCTCCCGCGCCGGTGAGCACGCTCACCGCGCGGTTTCCCGAATGGCCCGATACCACCCTGGTATGCTCCCGCAGCTCAACGCCGTGCTCGAGCACCGCGCGCCGCAGGGCCGCGCCGAAGCGCCCCGGGTCCACATACGCCTGCCCGTGGACGGCGAGCACGGCCCGGATGCGGTCTGAGAAGAAGGGCGCCTCCCCCGGCTCCGCGCGTTCGACGCTCACCTCCGCGCCGGCCTCTTCGAGCTGGGCGAGCTCCGCGGCGAAGGCCTCGGCTTCTGCCTCACTGGTGCAGCCCACGGTGATGGGCGCGCGCCGCAGCGGCGCATCGACACCCGCGGCGCGCAGGTCGTCGTACGCCCCGAGCGCGCGCGCCACGAGGGGCGCTGTGCTCTGCACGGCCGCGTGGAATCGCGCCTCGGTCATCTGCAGGGCGAGCCTCGTGAGCAGAAGCCCCGTCCCGGGGGTGGGCCGTGGCACGGAGAGCGCCGGGCTGCCGCGCAGGAGACCGCCCACCGCCGAGCGCCACGCACCCGGGGGCGTCAGCGGGGCGACGAGCCCCGGGCAGATCCATCCCGCGTTGCCCCAGCTGGCACCGCGGCCGGCCTCACCGCGCTCCACGACGGTGACGCGATAGCCCGAGCGCGCGAGGTGCAGGGCCGAGGAAAGGCCCACGATCCCCGCGCCGACGACCAGTACCGAGCCCGCATCGACCACAGCCTGCTGCTCCTTCCCGCCGGAGCGGATCACAGATGCTTGTTCAGCCGCTTCTCGACGAGCACCGAAAGCCACGTGGCCGGGATTGAGATCATCGCGTAGAGGATGCCGGCCAACACGAAGACGGTCAGATACTTGAACGTCGACGAGCCGATCGAGTACGCCTGGCTCATGAGCTCCGGCACCGTCACGGTGTACGCGAGCGACGTCGTCTGGAACAGGATGACCGCGAAGCCCATGAGGGAGGGCAGCGCGATCCGCCAGCCCTGCGGGATGACGATGTAGCGCAGCGTATCCCCCCAGGTCATTCCCAGCGCCTCCGCTCCCTCGATCTCCCCCTGCGGCACCCCGGAGAGCCCGCCCCGCAGGTATTCGGCGCAGTACGCCCCGGTGGTCCAGGTCAGCGCGAGCGTCGCCGAGGCCATGGCGCTGAGGGTGAGGCCCGCGGTCGGCAGGCCGAAGTACATGAACTGGAGGACGACGAGCGCGGGCGCTCCCCTGCCCACCTCGACGAACGCAACGGAAAGCCAGTGGAGAACCGGATTGTGCGAGCGGATGCCGAACGCCAGCACGGTGGCGAGCGGCAGGCCGAAGAGCAGCGAGAGAAGGGTCAGGAGCAGGCTGACCCGCAGGCCGCCCAGCAGGGCCGGCAGGAATTCCTGGGCATCGGCGAAGAAGGTCATCGGGCCACCACCGCGCTCATGCGCTCGTCCACTCGGCGGGAGAGGATGCCGACCGGCACGCTCACGAGGATGTAGACGGCCGCCGCGAGCAGGAACACCACGATCCCGTTGCCCGTCGTGCGGGCGAAGTTCCCCGCCTGGAACACCATCTCCGCGACCCCGATCGTGGAGGCGATCGAGGAGTCCTTGAGCAATCCGATGCCGTAGGTCGTGTAGCCCGGCAGCGCGACGCGCCAGGCCTGGGGGGCGATGATGTCGGCCCACAGTCCGCGCGACGTCATGCCGAGAGCGCGCCCCGCCTCGAACTGGCCTGCGGAGACGGAGGAGACGGCACCGCGGAAGATCTCCGCCAGGTAGGCCCCGGAGACGAGTCCGAGGCCCAGGACGGCCGCGCCGAAGGCGGAGAGCTTCGCGGAGCCGAGCGTGACTCCGTAGTAGAAGATGAACAGCCAGACGACGATCGGCACGCCGCGCAGCAGGTCGATGACCATCCGGGCGCCCAACCACAGCAGCCGGTTGCCGGAGAGCGTGCACGCGAGCAGCGGCAGCGAGACGAGCGTTCCGATGATGAGCGCAGCGGCCGTGACCCCGAGGGTCAGCGGGATTCCGGTGAGGACGGCGTGGAGCATCACATCACCTCTGGAGCACGGCGTGGAGGAAGGACCGCGTGCGCGGGTGGGAGGGGTCCCCCATGATGCGCTGCGGATCGCCCTGCTCGATGATGCCCCCGTCCGCCATGACGACGAGGTCCTCGCAGACGTTGCGGGCGAAGCCCATCTCGTGGGTGACGACGATCATCGTCATGCCCTCGGCGGCCAGTTCCTTCATCACCTCGAGGACCTCGGCACCCACCTCCGGGTCGAGCGCCGAGGTGGGCTCGTCGAAGAGCATGACCCGGGGCTCGAGCGCGAGGGCTCGGGCAATGGCGATGCGCTGCTGCTGGCCACCCGAGCACTTGTTCGGATACTGGCCGCCCTTGTCGGCCAGGCCCATGCGCGCGAGCAGCTCCTGTGCCCGGTGCTCCGCCTCTGCCTTCGACCTGCCGAGGATGCGCTGCTGCGGCAGCACGACGTTGCGCATGACGCTCATGTGCGGGAAGAGGTTGAAGTGCTGGAAGACCATCCCCGTCTCCCGGCGAAGCGCATAGAGCTGGCGCTTGGAGAACCGGCTGCGCGCATCGATGCGGTGGCTGCCGATCTCGATCTCCCCCGCATCCGGGCGCTCGAGCAGGTTCATGCACCGCAGCAGCGTCGACTTCCCGGCACCCGACGGGCCGATGAGGGCCGTCACCGTCCCCTCGAGCACGGTCAGATCGACCCCCTCGAGCACCGGATTTCCGCCGAACGCCTTGGACAGGTCGCGTACCCGGACCACCGGCGCTCGCCCCGGCAGTCGCTCTTCTGGATTCTCGATCAAGGATGCCCCCTGTGTCAGTCAGCCTGCGGTCTGGGATTTCAGCCGATGAGGCGGGGCTTGCCGGTATCGGCCGAGGACTCGGGCAGGCCGTGCTGCTTGAGGATGTCCTTGATCGTGCCGTCCTCGTGGAACTGGGTGAGCTGCTCGTTGAACGCCTTCGTCATGTCCGCGTTGCCCTTCGTCTGCGGGAACGTGATCTGCGCGGCTTCAATCGAGGCCTTCACCCGATCGTCCTTCTCCACGGTCTTGACCTGGTATTCCTTCTTGTCCTTGAGGCGATCGGACGCGGACCCGAAGCTGTCGAGGCCCACCTGGATGCGCCCGGCCTCGAGATCCTGCTGCATTTCGACCGCGGAGGGGTAGACGGTGAAGTTCGAGCTCATCACCTTCTTCATGTCCGGGACCCACAGGTAGCCGTCGACGCTGCCGACCTTGAGCTTCTCCATGTCCGGGATCTTCGTGATGCCGTCCTTGGAGATGGCGGCCATCGTGTCCACGTAGACTGGGTCGGTGAGGTTGGTGGCCTCGTTGCGCTCCTTCGTCCGGTAGAACGCGCCGGTGGCGACGTCTGCGCGGCCGTCGGTGACGGCGGGAATCGCGCCGGCGTACGTCGTCTGCATCCACTTGACCGTTTTGCACTCGGCCTGGGCGATCTTGTTGACGACCTCGATGTCGACGCCCTGCGGCTGGCCGTTGTTGTAGGCGGTGAACGGCGGCAGCTCCGGCACGGAGACCGTCAGCGTGCCGTCGGCGATCGTCTTGAACTCGTTCTTCGGCTTGCAGTCGGACTCCACACTGCCCGAGCCTCCCGAGCTCTCACAGCCGGTGAGAGCAGCGGCGAGGGCGAGGGCGGTGACACCGACGGCGGCGAACTTCTTCATGGTCTGCTCCAAGCGAATCGACGTTGGTTGTGATCTTTAACACGTTGACGGTTATCGATAACCTTAGGCAAAAGCGTTGCCGAGTCAAGCGCTGAGGCAGAATCGGGGGAGATCCGGCAGCACCGGATCGGAGCACTCGGCCGAGGAGGCTGCGATGATCACACACTCTGCGCCGCTGCGCCCGCGCACCACCCTGCGCCAGGAGGCCTGCGAACTGGTCAAGCGCGCGCTGCTGCGCGGTGAGATCGGCTCCGGCGAGATCATCTCCGCCAATGCGCTCGCGGCCGATCTGGGGATCTCCAACTCACCGGTGCGCGAGGCGCTCTCCGACCTGGCGGGCGACGGCCTGCTCGAGCTCGTGAAGAACCGCGGGTTCCGGGTCAGGACGATGACGATCGCCGACCGCGAGGAGATCCACGCGATGCGCTCGATCCTCGAGGTGGAGGCCATGCGCCTTGTCGCCCGGCGCGGACTGAGCGGAGCGGAGGAATCGCGGGCAAGGGAGCTGACAGAGCAATCGGTCCAGCCCCTGCACGAGGGGCTCACCGGCGATTACCTCGATGCCGATCACGCATTCCACATGTATCTGCTCTCGCTGCTGGGCAATGCGCGCCTCAGCCGCTCCGTCGGCCTCCTGCGCGATGAGACCCGCATCTGCGGGGCCTTCATCAACATGCCCTCGAACGAGCTCGTGGCCTGCTCGACCGAGCACTACGACATCATCGCCGCAGTCGTCGCCCAGGACGAGGAGCGCACCGCAGACCTTATGCGCCACCACCTCGAGTTCTCCGCCACGCGCGGAGCCACACGGGGCGACGCGCACCGCGCCCGCTGACCCGCACTCCGGACCCGCGACTCCGCGCACTGAGGGCGCTCACGGCTGACCGCAGCCACCGCCCGCCCGGGTCTCAGCCGCGGCGGTGGTCGGTCTCCCGGTTGCGGCCGGGCAGGCCCGTGCGGTTCTCGCGCTGCGGGGCCACGATGACCTCCTGGGCAGCGGCGATCCGCTCATCGCCGTCGCCGGCGACGGTCAGCGGCGCCTGCGGTTCCAGGCTGCGCTTGACGAGGGCGAGCGCCACGGGGCCCAGCTCGTGGTGCAGGGCAGCCGAGGTGACCGTCCCGACGGGGCGCTGCGCCCCCCGGACCTCGCCGAAGACCTCGGCCCCCGCCTCGGGCAGCGAGTGGCCGGAGCCGTCGAGGTGGAGGAACACGAGGCGCCTGGGCACCTGGCCCAGGTTGTGCACCCGGGCCACTGCCTCCTGGCCGCGGTAGCAGCCCTTCGCCAGGTGGACGGCGGTGCGCAGCACGTCGAGCTCGCCCACGAGCGCCTTGTGGTCGACCTCCGCGCCCCCCGGGCGCCACGCCTCGATGCGCAGCGCCTCCCACGCATCGCGCCCGGCCACCCGCACCCCGGCGGCCTGCGGATCCCAGTCCGCCAGGGCGGCCCGCGGGCAGATCGCGATGCGGAAGTCCAGCCCGTCGCCCGGGTGCTCGGGGGATGCGGTGGGCATGCCCAGGTCGATGAGAGCGTAGGACGCGGAGCCCTCGCCGATCGCCGGCCACGGGTCGTCCCACTGCGCGGCGACCGGCAGCGACTCCGGCGCGGGGCCCACCGTGCCCACGCACTGATAGTCCGCGCTGACATCGGCGAGCTCGACGCGGAGCATGAACTTCATCCGCTCGAGGAAGTCGCGCACGGCGTCGGCGTCGAGCTCGCTGATGAGCCACAGGCGGTCGGCCGCGGCGACGATGCGCAGCCAGGATTCGATGTGTCCGGTGGGGCTGAGCACGAGCGTCTCCGTCGACTGGCCGGGCTCCAGGCCGTCGAGCTTCTGCGTCGTCAGCGACGACAGCCAGCTCAGCCGGTCGGCCCCCGTCAGCTGGAGGACGCGCAGCGAGGACAGGTCGGCCACCGCACGGCCCTGGGCCAGCGCGCGCTGCTCGGCCAGGGGCACGCCGAAGTGGGCCGCCTCGTCGGAGCGCTCGGCGGCGCCGAACACGGCCTCGGAGCGGGGGTAGCGCAGTGAGCTCATCGCTCTCCTTCGCGATCGGGCCGGCGCTTGCCGGCATTCGGCTCTGACAGCAGCCGGCCCCGGTCAGAAGCCGGCGGCCTCCTTGAGGGCGCCCAGCGCCCCAGCCCCCTGGTCGAGGGCCCGCTGCACATCATCCGAGGCGGACTTCGCCGGGGCAACGGTCTCCACGGCCGCGTCCAGGCTGCGCCCCACCTTCTTCACCGCCGAGGCGACCTGCGGGAGCAGCCCGTGGGTCTCGATGGCGGCCACGGCATCGCGGGCGCGGCCCAGCACGTCGATCGCCTCGGGCAGGTCCTTGATCGTCTGGCCGGCGGTCTTGAGCTCATCGATCCACTTCGCGGGGTCCGCGCCCAGCCGGCGCAGGTGGCCGGTGGAGAAGTCGAAGACTCCGGCGGCGGCCACGAACGTGGGAACCGCATCGTAGACGACGGTGCTGACCTCATCGAGGACCTCCCCCGCCACCTCGACGTTGCGGCCCAGATCCGGCAGCCGGCGCAGCTGCGGCAGCGGGACCTGGCCCAGCTCCTCACGCGCCGCGCTGACCTCGCGCTGGGCCGTAGCGAGCTCGTCCTTGGCGCCCTCGGGGTTGTTCTTGATCGCGGCGACGACGCGGGTGGTCGCGTCCCCGGCGGCCTGGGCGTGGTCGATGACGCCCTTGGCGCGCACGAAGCCCAGGGCCGCGAGGGCGGCGATGGCGAGGACGGCGATGATGAAGACGATCGCGATGACCCCGACGACCCTGCCGCGGATCCTGCGCCGGCGGGCGGCGCGGATGGGCGACTCGAGAGTGCGGGC
This sequence comes from Brevibacterium rongguiense, assembly GCF_009857845.1. GTDB lineage: Bacteria > Actinomycetota > Actinomycetes > Actinomycetales > Brevibacteriaceae > Brevibacterium > Brevibacterium rongguiense. The sequence goes on from NZ_WWEQ01000018.1 coordinate 31,083, forward strand.
GGTGGTGCTCAGGAGACCTTCTTCAGCCGGGCCGAGGCGTGGGAGGCGAGTTCGTGGCCGAGCGCGGCGATGTCCCAGGCCCACAGCAGGTCGCCCTCGACGAGGCCGTACATGCGGGTGGAGGCGCGGTAGTCCTTCGCGGTCTTCGTGCGCGCCACGACGTCGGTCGACAGGTCGATGCGGGGGCCGGCCACGCGGCCCGTGTAGAGCTCCATGATGCCGTGCGGCTGGACGATGCCGACCTCGAGCCCGAAGTCCCCCTCCTCGCCGCGCAGGCCCTCGACGGACTCCGCGGTGGTGTAGGGCGTCTCCCCCTCGGGGACGAGCAGGCCGGGACCCGCGTCGAAGGACTCGCGCTGGCGCACGAGCTCCCAGATGCCGGTCTCGAGGGTCAGCGTGTCCTGGCGGGCGCCCTCCTCGTCGAGCAGCCACGCGTGCGCCGAGTACTGCAGGTAGGGGGCGCCGCCGGGCGCGGAGAACTCGATGCGCTGCCCGAAGTGGCGCTGCGCGGTCTCCGCGTAGCCCACTTCGCCCTCGCCCTCCCAGGAGCCCACGAGCCAGGCCAGCGGGATGAGCTCCGAGGGCAGGCTCGCGTCGATCTCAATGGGCATGGCTCAGCGCTTGACCTTGAACAGGCCCACGAGGACGCGGATGCCCACGCCCGCCACGCCCAGGGCGGCGAGTCCGACGAGGGCGGAGAAGACGGCTTCGAGAACGGCAAGAGAATCCATGCCCCCAGTGTACGCGGGCGCGAGCGGACCGGCCACGGGCGCCTCGGGCCCGGCTCAGACCATGCCCGGGATGCGCTCGAGCACGTAGACGACCACGCCGGCCATGGCGATGGGCGCCGCGCCCAGCGAGAGCTGGACGCCCCACTGACGGGCCTTGCTGCGCACGGCGTTCTGGCGCAGCGAGCCCGCCTGGTAGGGGGCAACCGCGATCATCCCGAGGAGCCGGTCGAGTGCGACGACGAGGCCGCCCATGACCATGCCGTAGGGCACGATGACGAAGAGCCGCGGATCGTCGGCGGGCACCACGGCGAAGGCGAGCATCGCCCCGGCCACTCCCATGACGAGGGCGAGCGGGGAGGTCACCCGCGCGGGCAGCGGCAGGGCGGTGGCGCACTGGGCGAGGATGATGCCCACGAGGCCCACGACGATGATGCTGCGGTCGCCCGGCAGGCGGATCGCGGCGATCCAGCTGCAGGCCGACAGCGTCACCACGAGGCCTGCGACCTGCGCGGAGACGTTGGCGACCGCGTGGCGGGCCTCGATGCCGCGGGCCAGGTTCTGCACGAACGCCCACAGCAGGCCCATCGCGGTGAGCACCGGCAGCCACTCGAGGAACGGCGGGGCCGTGGCCAGCCACGACGAGGCCATGCCGAGGAGGCCGAAGAGCATGAGCATGAGCGTGGTGGTCCAGCGCTGGGGCGAGTCGGTCAGCCGCGGCCACCCGTAGCCCAGTGCCAGGACGAGCAGCAGCGAGGCCAGCACCACGGGGCCCCACCCCAGGAAGCTCGTCACCGCCAGCGCGCTCGCGAGCCCCAGGGCCACGAGCACGCGCATCCATCTCAACACGCTCCCATCCTGCCAGACCGGTGCGCCCGCCCCGTCCGGCACGCGGATGCCCGCCCGAGCACGCGGCCCGGCCTCGGTATACTGCGAAGCGGCTGCGAGATCGAGGGGAAGGGCGGACTGTGCGCGTTCTCCACATCGCCCCGGCGGGCGGCTCGGCCCGTTCGCTCAGCCTCGAAGCCCTCGAGCTCCTGCCCCACACGATCCACCGCACCACCTCCGACCACTCGGAGCTGCTGCGCAGCCCGGAGTGCGACGTCGCCGTGTTCGATGCGACCGCGGAGCTGTCCCAGGCCGCGGGCATCGTCGCCCGCCTCGACACCGTGGGCCTGCGGCTGCCCGTGGTGATCGCACTGTCCGAGGGCGGGCTCGCCGCGGCCAATCCCGCGTGGGGCGCCGCGGACATCGTCTTCGCCGGCGCGGGGGTGGCCGAGGTGGACGCCCGGCTCCGGCTGGCCCGCCGGGCCGACGAGCAGCCGGACGAGTCCGGGGGCCCCACGACTATCGGCGGCATCACCGTCGACGAGGACTCCTACACGGCGACGGCCGGCGACCGCGGGCTCGACCTCACCTACAAGGAGTTCGAGCTGCTGAAGTTCCTCACCCAGAACCCCGGCCGCGTGTTCTCCCGCGCGCAGCTGCTCCAGGACGTCTGGGGCTACGACTACTACGGCGGCACCCGCACGGTGGACGTCCACGTCCGGCGCCTGCGCGCCAAGCTGGGCCCCGAGCTCGAGGCGAGTATCTTCACCGTGCGCAATGTGGGCTACCGCTTCAGCCCCGACTTCAGCCCCGAGCCCGATGATGAGACCCCCGAGGTGCAGGAGCACGACGATGAGCAGCGCTGACGCCGCACAGATCCGCCCGGCCGCCCTCGACGACCGGGCGCGCGACCTCCTCGCCGCGGTGCAGCGCGCCGATGGCATCGCCCCCCTGTCCGAGGGGGTGCTGGAGGCGGCCGCGCAGGGCCGGGCGACGACGCTGGGCGCGTTCGCCCACGACGCGCTCGTGGGCTTCGCCGCCGCCGCCGACCAGGGCGAGCGCGGCGCGGCCGAGCTCGCCATCGCCCCGGACCACCGCGGGGCGGGGACGGGCGGGCGCCTCGCCGATGCCCTGCGCGCCCAGCTGGGCGACGCCGAAGCGGATACGTGGTTCTGGTCGCACGGCGACTTCCCCGCCGCGGCCCGGCTGGCGGCCGAGCGCGGTTACGCGCGCTCGCGCGAGCTTCTGCAGCTGAGCACCCCGCCCCTGGCCGGCCTGGCGCTGCCCGCGGTGCAGGTGCCGGACGGCGTGGAGATCCGCACGTTCCGCCCCGGCGACGAGGAGGGCTGGCTGCGGGTCAACAACGCGGCGTTCGACTGGCACCCCGAGCAGGGCCACCAGGACCTCGCGGCTTTCACCGCGCACACCGCCGCGCCCGGCTTCGAGCCCGCCGGGGTGTTCTTCGCCGTGCGCGACGGGGCGATCATCGGCTTCCACGAGACGAAGCTGACCCCCGGTGAGCAAGGGGCCGCGCCGCTCGGCGAGGTCTACGTCGTGGGCGTCGACCCGGCCGTGCACGCCCGCGGCGTGGGCCGCGCGCTCACCCTGGCGGGCATGCACCACATGCGCGCCCGCGGCGCCCGCGCCGTCGAGCTCTACGTGGAATCCGACAACGCCGCGGCCCGCCGCCTCTACGACTCGCTGGGCTTCGACCACACGGTCGTCCATGTCAGCTACGAGCCCCCGCGGGGCACCGCGGGCCGCGGGCCGGCCAGTGCCACCAGTGCGACCGCCGCAGCACCCGGCGGGACACCCGCAGCGGGGGCAGCCGGCGGGGCACCCGCAGCATCCGCCAACACCACGGGAGGCCAGTGATGTACGACGTCGCCGCATTCGGAGCCGAGCACCAGCTGCCGGCCGCCCCGGACCGCTTCCTCGACCGGGAGCTCAGCTGGCTGGCATTCAACGAGCGCGTGCTCGCGCTGGCCGCCGATGACACCCTGCCGCTGCTCGAGCGCGTGCGCTTCCTCACGATCTTCGCCTCCAACCTCGACGAGTTCTTCATGGTCCGCGTCGCGGGGCTCAAGCGGCGCATCGCCACGGGCCTGGCCGTGCCCTCGATCACCGGGGTCCAGCCGCGCGATGTCATGCGCTCGCTGCAGAGCCACGCGCACACGCTCATGAAGCGCCACGCGGACCTCATGCGCGAGGAGATCGGCCCCGCCCTCGAGGCCGAGGGCATCCGGTTCGCCGCCGTGGGCGACCTCGCGTGCGAGGAGCGCGAGCGCATCGACGCGTTCTTCGCCGCCCAGGTCATGCCCGTGCTCACGCCGCTGGCCGTGGACCCGGCCCACCCGTTCCCCTACATCTCCGGCCTCTCGCTCAACCTGGGCGTACTGCTGCGCCATCCGGAGACGAAGGCGGAGCTGTTCGCCCGCGTCAAGGTGCCGCAGTCCCTGCCGCGCTTCGTCGCGGTCTCCGCCTCCGGCGCGGACCGGCAGGTCTCCCCCGACTCCCCCGTGCGCTACGTCGCGATCGAGGACATCATCGCGGCCAACCTGTCCACGCTGTTCGAGGGCATGGAGATCCTCGACCACTCGCTGTTCCGCGTCACCCGCAACGAGGACCTGGAAGTGGAGGAGGACGACGCGGAGAACCTCCTCAAGGCGCTGGAGAAGGAGCTGCTGCGCCGCCGCTTCGGGCCCGCCGTGCGCCTGGAGGTCACGGAGGACCTCAACCCGCGGGTGCGCGAGATCCTCCTCGAGGAGCTCGGCATCGACGAGCCGGAGGTCTACGAGCTGCCGGACCCGCTCGACATGCGCGGGCTGGCGGCCATCGCCGACATCCCCCGCGACGACCTGCACTTCCCCAAGGCCGTGCCCTCGATGAACCGGGACCTGGCCCCGGCGGAGACCTCGGACCAGGTGGACGTCTTCGAGGCGGTGCGCGAGCGCGAGATCCTCCTCCACCACCCCTACGACGCGTTCTCCACGAGCGTGCAGGCGTTCCTCGAGCAGGCGGCGTCCGACCCCCACGTGCTCGCCATCAAGCAGACGCTCTACCGCACCTCGGGCGACTCCCCCATCATCGACGCCCTCGTCGATGCCGCACAGGCCGGCAAGCAGGTGCTCGCGATCGTCGAGATCAAGGCCCGCTTCGACGAGGAGGCCAACATCACGTGGGCGCGCAAGCTCGAGCGCGCGGGCGTCCACGTCGTCTACGGGGTCGTGGGCCTCAAGACCCACGCCAAGCTGTGCCTCGTGGTGCGCCAGGAGGCGGAGGGCCTGGTCCGCTACTGCCACGTGGGCACGGGCAACTACCACCCCAAGACGGCGCGCGCGTACGAGGACTTCGGACTCCTCTCCACCGATCCGGCGCTCGGCGATGACCTCACGAAGCTGTTCAACAAGCTCTCCGGCTACGCGCCCACCTCGGCCACCCAGCGCCTCCTCGTGGCCCCCGGCGCGCTGCGCGACGGCCTGCTCGAGCGCATCCGCTGGGCCGCGCAGGCCGCGGCGCGCGGCGAGGCCGGCCGCATCCGCATCAAGGTCAACTCGATCGTCGACGAGGCGCTCATCGACGCCCTCTACCTGGCCTCCCGCGCGGGCGTGCGGGTCGAGCTGCTGGTGCGCGGGATCTGCGCGATCCGCCCGGGCATCGAGGACATGAGCGAGAACATCCACGTCCGCTCGATCCTGGGCCGCTACCTCGAGCACTCCCGCGTCTTCGAGTTCGATGCGGGCGGCGAGCACGAGACGTGGATCGGCTCCTCCGACCTCATGCACCGCAACCTCGACCGCCGCGTCGAGGCGCTCGTGCGCCTGCAGGACCCGCGCCACATCGGGGAGATCGAGGACATGTTCGACCTGGCCTTCTCGCCGGAGACGGCGTCGTTCCACCTCGACGGCCAGGGAGTCTGGACCCGGCACGCCCGCGCTGAGGACGGGGCGCCGCTGACCGACTACCAGCTCGAGATCCTCCGCGAGCACCACGCCAACCGCCAGAAGGCCCAGCCGTGAGCCCCACGCCGGTCTCGAACGCCGGCGAATCCGCCCGGCTGCACGCCGATGTGCTGGCCGCCGGCGCCGTGTGCTGGCGCGAGGAGGGGCGCGGACTCGAGGTGCTCCTCGTCCACCGCCCCAAGTACGACGACTGGTCGTGGCCCAAGGGCAAGGTGGATCCCGGGGAGACGCTGCCCGAATGCGCCATCCGCGAGGTGCGCGAGGAGACCGGGTACCGCATCCGCCTGGGGTTGCCGTTGCCGTCCGCCCGCTACGGGGTGGGCCGCAGGCTCGTCAAGCACGTCCACTACTGGTCCGCCGAGGTGCGCGGGCAGGGCAAGCCCAAGCCGGACAACCCGCGCGAGATCGACCGCGCCGAGTGGGTGCCGGTGGACCGGGCGCGCGGGATGCTCACCCGCTACGCGGACCGCGAGCAGCTCGACAAGCTCGTCCACGCCCAGTCGACGGGCAGCCTGCGCGCCTGGCCGCTCATCATCGTGCGCCACGGCAAGGCGTTCCCGCGCTCCAAGTGGCACGAGACGGAGAGCGTGAGGCCGCTGCTGGCGCTGGGCACGCGGCAGGCCATGGCGCTCACCGGGCTGCTGGGGGCCTGGGACATCCGGCGCGTGGCCAGCAGCCCGTGGAAGCGGTGCGTGGCCACCGTCAAGCCGTTCGCGGCGGCAACGGGCAGACCGGTCAAGACCGTCAAGGCGCTGAGCGAGAAGGCCAATGCGCAGGCCCCGGAGAAGACGGCGAAGTACCTGGCCAAGCTGCTCGAGCGGGGCACGGGCACCGCCGTGTGCACGCACCGGCCCGTGCTGCCCACCGTGCTGGCAGCCCTCGCCGCCCACGCCTCGAAGGGCCTGGCGGACCGCCTGCCGGACGAAGACCCCTACATGAACCCCGGTGAGATCCTCGTGGCCTACGTGCGGCCGGGGGGCGCGCCGCGCATCGTCGAGTTCGAGCGCTACCGGCCGATCGACACGTAGGCGGCGGGCGGCCGGTCCGCGGCGTTATCGACTCGTTGCGAAATACGCCGCGACTTCCGGCCCGGTTCACCCCCCGTTCACCTTCGCACGACCTTTCGGCCACCCGTGCTTCCTAGGGTGTGGGTGCACCCGGGGCTCAGCCCCGAAGCCCACCGTCTTCGAAAGGCACCCCCGTGAAGCTCTCGCGCATCGCGCCCATCGCCGCCATCGCCATGGCCGGCACCCTCGCCCTGTCCGCCTGCGGCGGCGGCAGCGCCACCGGCGAGTCCGGCGGCGACAAGTCCGGCGGCTCGGACAAGCAGCTCAGCGGCTCGCTGACCGGCATCGGCTCCTCCGCTCAGAAGTCGGCCGTGCAGGCGTGGACCGCGGACTTCACCGGCCAGCAGTCCGGCGCCAAGATCAACTACTCGCCCGACGGCTCCGGCGCCGGCCGCGAGCAGTTCCTGGCGGGCAAGGCGCAGTTCGCCGGCTCCGACGCCTACATGAAGGACGAGGAGATCGAGAAGTCCAAGAGCGTGTGCGGCGACGACGGCGCGTTCGAGTTCCCCGTCTACATCTCCCCCATCGCCATCGCTTACAACCTCAAGGGCGTGGACAAGCTGCAGCTGAGCCCGGAGACGCTGGCGAAGGTCTTCGCGGGCAAGATCACCTCCTGGAACGACGAGGCGATCAAGAAGGACAACCCGGACGCGAACCTGCCGTCCACGAAGATCACCGCCGTGCACCGCTCGGACGAGTCGGGCACCACGAAGAACTTCACCGACTACCTCAACAAGGCCGCGAAGTCCGCCTGGCCGGACGAGGCCGCCGAGGAGTTCCCGAAGAAGGCCGGCGGCGAGGCCGCCCAGGGCACCGACGGCATCGTGCAGACGGTGACGAAGACCGACGGCGCGATCGGCTACGCGGACGCCTCGGCCACCGGCGACCTCAACAAGGCCTCCATCAAGGTGGGCGAGAACTACGAGGCCCCCACCGCCGAGGCCGCCGCGAAGGTCGTCGACGAGTCGCCCACCGTCTCCGGCCGCCACGAGCACGACCTCGCGATCGACCTCAAGCGCGACATCACCGAGGCCGGCACCTACCCGATCGTCCTCGTGTCCTACCACATCGTGTGCTCGTCCTACAAGGACCAGAGCACCGCCGACCTCGTGAAGGGCTGGGAGACCTACGTCGTGTCCCAGGAGGGCCAGGACTCGGCCAAGGAGAACGCCGGCTCGGCGCCCATCTCCGACAAGCTGCGCGAGAAGATCACGCCCATCATCGACGCCGTCAAGGCCCAGGGCTGACCGTCATCCCGCACGGGGCTCAAGCGGCGCGGGCGACCGCGCCGCTTGAGCCCGTTCGATCCCCCACCACCGTCAAGGAGTGATCCGTGGCCACCGAAGCCCCGGCTCGACCCGAGTCCCACACGGCCCAGCGGGCCGTCGTGCGCCCCGGCGACCGCATCTTCTCGCTGGCCTCGCTGGGCGCCGGCATCCTCATCGTCGTCATCCTGGCGGGGGTGGCCCTGTTCCTGCTCGCCCAGTCCACGGATGTCATCAAGGCCTCGTTCGAGGATCCCACGCAGATCACCGGGGGCAAGGGCTTCTTCGCCTACGTGTGGCCGCTCATCCTGGGCACACTCGTCTCCGCGGCGATCGCCCTGCTCGTCGCGACGCCGTTCGCGCTGGGCATCGCGCTGTTCACCACCCACATGGCCCCGCGCCGGCTCGCGCCCGTCCTGGGCTACGTCATCGACCTCCTCGCCGCAATCCCCTCCGTCGTCTACGGCCTGTGGGGCCTGGCCCTCGCCGGGCACCTGACGCCCGCTTACCAATGGCTCTCGAGCGTGCTGGGCTGGACCGGGATCTTCGCGCCCGGCGCCGACGGCGTGGTCTCCCAGACGGGCCGCACCATCCTCACCGCCTCGCTCGTCCTGTCGATCATGGTGCTGCCGATCATCACCTCGCTCGTGCGCGAGGTCTTCCTCCAGACCCCGCGCCTGCAGGAGGAGGCCGCCCTCGCGATGGGCGCCACCCGATGGGAGATGATCCGCATGGCGGTCCTGCCGCACGGCAAGTCGGGCATCACCTCGGCCGTCATGCTGGGCCTGGGCCGCGCGCTGGGCGAGACGATGGCCGTGGCGATGATTCTGTCCTCCGGCGGGCTCACGCTGTCGCTGCTCGTCGGCGGCAATCAGACGATCGCCTCCGAGATCGCACAGAACTTCCCCGAGGCAGCGGGCCTGCGCCTGTCCGAGCTCATCTCGATCGGCCTCGTGCTGTTCGTCATCACGCTGCTCGTCAACATGGGCGCCCGCGCGATCGTCGCCAAGACCTCTGTGAAGGGAAGCTGAGATGTCCCATCCCATGGATGCGAAGGACCACGCGCCGCGGTCCGGGGGCACCGAGCCCAGCGCCCCCGGCGCACCCGGTGCACCCGGTCCGGCCGGCGGGCCGGTGAGCGCCTCGGGCGCGGCCGGTCAGGACCGCGAGCCGCAGGCCGAGCGCCGCCGGGAGGGCGCCTCGGGGGCCTTCGCCCCGGCGGCCCTGAAGGCGCGCGCACTGCCTAAGCACGCGGTGTGGTACGTCGCGGCCGCCTCGATCATCGCCGCGATCGCCGCGTCCTTCCTCTTCACCGGCGGCTTCAGCATCGCCCTCGTGGCACTCCTGGCGGGGCTCATCAACCTCGCGGCGGTCTTCGCGTGGTCCGCCGCGGTCGAGGGCCGGCGCAAGGCCGTCGACCGCAGCGCCACCACCCTCGTGACCTCGTCGTTCCTCATCGCGTGCATCCCGCTCGTCTCGCTGCTGTGGATGACGGTGGCCAACGGCCTGCCGGTCATCATCGACAGCCCCACCGTGCTCACCCGCACGATGGCCGGGATGAAGGGCGTGTTCGACCAGAAGTTCGTCCACGGCGAGGGCCCGCTGGTGGGCGGCTTCTACCACGCGATCATCGGCACCCTGCTCATCACGCTGTTCGCCTCCATCATCTCGATTCCGATCGGCGTCCTCACCGCGATCTACCTCGTCGAGTATGCCAACCGGAACCGGCTGGGCAAGGCGATCACCTTCCTCGTCGACGTCATGACGGGCATCCCCTCGATCGTCGCCGGCCTCTTCGCGTTCGCGCTCTTCGGCACGGTCATCGGACTCGTCAGCCCGGGCAGCCTCGCGGACACGAAGTTCGGCTTCGCGGCCGCGGTCGCCCTGTCGGTGCTCATGATCCCCGTGGTCGTGCGCAACACGGAGGAGATCCTGCGCCTGGTCCCCATGGACCTGCGCGAGGCCTCCTACGCCCTGGGCGTGCCCAAGTGGAAGACGATCGTGAAGATCGTCCTGCCCACGGCGGTCTCCGGCATCCTCTCCGGCATCACCATCGCGATCGCCCGCGTGATCGGCGAGACCGCGCCCATCATGGTGACCGCCGGGTTCGCCACCTCGATGAACTGGAACGTCTTCTCCGGCTGGATGTCCACCCTGCCCACCTACATCTACGATTCGCAGATGCGCCCCACCTCGCCCGGTGTCGCCGCGATCGCCAGCTCCGACCGCGCGTGGGCGGCCGCGCTCGTCCTCATCCTCCTCGTCATGCTGCTGAACCTGGCAGCCCGCATCATCGCCCACGTCCTGGCCCCCAAGGCCGGGCGCTGAGCCCGGCTTCGGCCAGAAAGGTCTCCACACACATGTCGAAGCAGATCACGATCGACGACCTCAACATCTTCTACGGCGACTTCCGCGCCGTGGAGGGCGTGAGCATGCGCATCGAGCCGCGCACCGTCACCGCCTTCATCGGCCCCTCGGGCTGCGGCAAGTCCACCGTGCTGCGCACGCTCAACCGCATGCACGAGGTCATCCCCGGCGCCCACGTCAAGGGCTCCGTGAAGATGGACGGCCAGGACATCTACGCGGCGGGCGTCGATTCCGTCAACGTCCGCCGCGAGGTGGGCATGGTCTTCCAGCGGGCCAACCCGTTCCCCACGATGAGCATCAAGGAGAACGTGCTGGCCGGCGTGCGCCTCAACAGCCAGCGCCTGGGCCGCTCCGAGGCCGATGACATCGCGGAGCAGGCGCTCAAGGGCGCGAACCTGTGGAACGAGGTCAAGGACCGCCTGGGGCTGCCCGGCAGCGGACTGTCCGGCGGACAGCAGCAGCGCCTGTGCATCGCCCGCGCGATCGCGGTCAAGCCCTCCGTGCTGCTCATGGACGAGCCGTGCTCGGCCCTCGACCCCATCTCCACCCTGGCGATCGAGGACCTCATCAACGACCTGAAGGAGGAGTTCACGGTCGTCATCGTCACGCACAACATGCAGCAGGCCGCGCGCGTGTCGGACCGCACGGCGTTCTTCAACATCGCCGGCACCGGCAAGCCCGGCCACCTCATCGAGTACAAGGACACGGAGACGATCTTCTCCCGCCCGGACAAGGAGGAGACGCAGAACTACATCTCCGGCCGCTTCGGCTGACCGGGACCGGGGCTGAGCTGTGCTGCGGCGGCCCGGCATCCGCAGCACCGGGCAGCCGCAGGCGGGGGCGCCGTTCCGTGCCGCAGCCGCCGCCGAGGCGCGGGTCAGGCCCGCAGCGGCACGCGGGCCCGCACCCGGGCGGGGTCGAGGTTGCGCTTGACGAGCTTGCCCGTGGGCGTGCGCGGCAGCTCATCGACGACGCAGAGCACCCGCGGGATCTTGAACCGGGCCAGCCGATCGCGCAGGTGGGCGACGACGTCGGCCGCCAGCGCCTCGGCGGCGGCCTGGGGATCCGCATCGTCTGCCGAGCTCGGATCGGCCGCCGTCGCATACGCCACGACGATCTGCCCGAGCTCCTCGTCCGGCTCGCCCACGACGGCCACGTCGGAAAGCGCTGGGAGGAGCGCCAGTTCGTTCTCGATCTCCTGCGGGTAGATGTTCACGCCGCCGGAGCTGATGAGGAACCGCTGGCGGTCGGCCAGGTAGAGGAACCGGTCCTCGTCCATCCACCCCAGGTCGCCGATCGCGGTCCAGGTGGGGTGGTCCGGGTGGCGCGTGCCCGCGGTCTTGTCCGCGTCCTTAGAGTACTCGAACGCCTTGTCGTTCTCGAAGTAGATGACGCCCGCTTCGCCGGGCGGCAGCTCCTCGCCATCGGGCCCGCAGATGTGTGCGATGCCCTTGAGCCCGTCGCGGCCCACGGAGCCGGGGTGGGCCAGGGCGTCCTCGCTGCTGATCGCGGTGACGCCGTTGGCCTCCGTAGCGGCGTAGTACTCCCAGATCACCGGGCCCCACCACTCGATCATGGCCCGCTTGACCTCCACAGGGCACGGGGCCGCGGCGTGGACCGCCACCCGCAGCGAGGACGTGTCCGCTGCGCGCCGCACCTCCTCGGGCAGCTTGAGCATGCGCACGAACATCGTGGGCACCCACTGCGAATGGGTGACGCGGTAGCGCTCGATGACGGTCAGCGCCTCGCGCTCTTCGAAGCGCGGCATGATGACCGCGGTGCCGCCCTGCGCGTGGGTGGTCATGACGAAGCGGATGGGCGCGGCGTGGTAGAGCGGCGCAGGGGAGAGGTAGACGGTGTCGCGGTTAAAGCCCAGCAGCTTCGTGAACAGCTGGACGATCGCGACGTTGGGGTCCTCCACCGGCTGGTCGAGCGGCGCCGGGAGGATCCCCTTGGGCCGGCCGGTCGTGCCCGAGGAGTAGAGCATGTCGTCCCCGCGGGCCTCGTAGTCGGGCCGCTCGGGGCTGGCGGCGGCGAGCACCGCCTCGTAGTCGAGCAGCGGGCGCTCCGCACCGCCGCCGTCGACCCCGTCAGCGCCCACGCCGCGATCGGGCGCGCTGCTCCCGCCGATCACGATGATCTCCGGCACGTCCGCGCACGCCTCGATGAGCGCATACGCGTGCTCGAGGGTCCGGGAGACGAGCACGATCGCGGCATCGCAGTCGTGGACGATGTAGGAGACCTCGGACGGCGTCAGGTGGCGGTTGACGACCGTGATGAGCACGCCCGAGCGCTGCGCGGCCCAGTACGCCTCGATGATCTCGAACCGGTTCTCCGCGATGACCGCCACGTGGTCGCCCACGCCCAGGCCCGCGGCCCGGAAGTGGTTGGCCAAGCGCAGCGAGCGCTCCTCGAGCTGGGCGTAGCTCAGCTGCGCCCCGGTATCGGCCATGATGACCGCCGGCTTGTCCGGCGTCTGGGCCGCCCATTTCCCTGGATACATCCGCTCACTCCCTTGTGATCGTCACTGCTGGACTGCTGTGCCCATCGCGTCTGCCCGGGCCGGTCTCGTCCGCCCGGGCCGGTCGCGTGTGCGCACCGCGGGACCGGCGACCGCGGCCCCGCCGCGCTTCAGCGCGGGGCCATGCGGATAGCGCCGTCGAGTCGGATGACCTCGCCGTTGAGCATGGGGTTCTCGATGATGTGGGCGGCGAGCGCCGCGAACTCCTCGGGCTCCCCCAGCCGCGCCGGGTGCGGGACCTGTGCGCCCAGGAGGTCGAGGGTCTCCTGCGGTGCACCCAGCATGAGGGGCGTGCGGAAGATGCCGGGGGCGATCGTCATGACGCGGATCTGCGCGCTCGCCAGGTCGCGGGCGATCGGCAGGGTCATGCCGACGATCCCGCCCTTCGATGCCGAGTACGCGGCCTGGCCGATCTGCCCGTCATAGGCCGCGGCCGACGCGGTGCTGATGATGACGCCGCGCTCCTCGCCGATCGGCTCGTTGCGCTGCATCGCCTGCGCGGCCAGCCGGATGACGTTGAACGTCCCGATGAGGTTGACGCTCACCACCCGGGAGAACTGCTCAAGCGGGAACGGGCCCTTGCGCCCGGCCACCCTGGCAGAGCCCCCGATGCCCGCACAGCTGATCGCGAAGCGCAGCTCGCCGAGCTCCTCGGCGGCCTCCACCGCCGCGGCGACGTCGTCTTCGTCCGTGACATCGCCCGGCACGAAGGCGACCCCGCCGCCCAGCCGCTCGGCCACGGCGGCGCCATCGGAGCTGGGGAGGTCGAGGATGACGGCCTTGCCCCCGGCGGCCACGAGGCGCTGGGCCGTTGCGAGGCCCAGCCCGGAGGCGCCCCCGCTGATGAGTGCGGTGAGTCCGTGGATCTGCATGTGCTCCCCCTTGAGCATCCGGTGCGTAGGCACCCGGCGGGGCCCTGCACACCGACCGTTTGAACTTGCTGAACGATCTTTCAGTCCATTATGAAATCGACTACGCTCGCGGGCAAGAGCCGCGACGGTGCGCGTCCTCCGCCCCACGGCGGCGGGCAGCACCGGACCGCGGCGGCGCGGGACGCCGCCCCGCGCGTTCCCATCGACCCCGGGGCCCCGGCGGGGCACCCGGACAAGGAGCCGCAATGAAGCGCACCCTCTACGACGCCGACCACGAGGCCTACCGCGAGACCGTGGCCCGCTTCCTCGATGCAGAGGTGGCCCCGCACCTGGCGCAGTGGGAGGCGGACAAGCGCACGGACCGCGCCATGTGGAAAGCGGCCGCGGACGCCGGCATCATCGGCGCTTCGATCGCGGAGGAGTACGGCGGCGGAGGGGTCGAGGACTTCCGCTTCGACATGGTCCGCGCGGAGGAGATCGCCAAGCGCGGGCTCTCGAGCGCCACCGGCGGCTGGGGCGTCTCCGACGGCATCGTCCCCGGCTACTTCGCCGCCTTCGGCTCGGAGGAGCAGAAGCGGCGCTACCTGCCCGGCCTGGCCGCGGGCGAGCTCATCGGCGCGATCGCCATGACGGAGCCGGGGGCGGGCTCGGACCTGCAGAACATCCGCACGAAGGCGGTGCGCGATGGCGAGGACTGGGTGATCAGCGGCGCGAAGACATTCATCACGAACGGGCAGAACTGCGACTTCGTCATCGTCGTGGCCCGCACGAACGCCGAGGCGCCGGGCGCCCACGGCACCTCGCTGTTCATCGTCGACGCCGATGCCCAGGGCTTCAGCCGCGGGCGCAACCTCGACAAGGTGGGGCTGGCGGCGCAGGACACCTCGGAGCTGAGCTTCGACGAGGTGCGGGTGGGACCCGGCGCCCTGCTGGGCCAGGAGGGCGAGGGCTTCATCCACCTCATGGTCAACCTGCCCTATGAGCGACTCTCAATCGCGATGGGCGGCCTGGCCGGCGCCCGGGCCGTGCTGGGCTGGACCGGCGAATACGTGTTCAGCCGCGAGGCATTCGGGCAGACGATCGGGGACTTCCAGAACACCCAGTTCACGCTCGCGGAGCTCGAGACCCGCGTGGATGCGCTCGAGGCGTACGTGGACCGGTGCGCGCTGGCGCTCAACGCCGACGAGCTCACGGCCGTCGAGGCGGCGAAGGCCAAGCTGCTGGGCTCGGAGCTGCAGATCGAGGTGACGAATCGCTGCCTGCAGCTGTTCGGCGGCTACGGCTTCATGCTCGAGTACCCGATCGGGCGGGCGTTTCGCGACAGCCGCATCCAGTCGATCTACGGCGGGTCCAGCGAGGTCATGAAGTACATCGTGGGCAAGGACCTGAAGAAGCGCTACACACCCAAGCGCTGAACCGAGCCCGGCACGCGAGGCGCCGCCCGCCCGTGATGGGCGGGCGGCGCCTCGCGTGCCGGGCTCGTGCCGGCTGGCAGCGGGGGCTGCCGCCGCTTACTTCTTGCCGTCGACCAGGAGGCTCGCGGCAATCGCGCCGAGCCACATGTCCTTGGCCAGAGTCGTGCCGTCGTGGGTCCAGCGCACACCATCGGACTCGGTCATCGACGGGTTGCGGAAGTACATGCTGAGCATGCCGGCGGCGAAGCCGCCGAGCACCGCGCCGGCGAGGCGGTTGGGGATGAAGGGCGCGAGCAGCGCGCCGCCCACCGCGAACTCGCCGCCGATGATGAACTTCTTGAACTGCTCCGGCGTGAGCTTCTTCAGGTCCGGGATGCCCGTCTGGGCCCTGCCCTGCATGCCCTTGGCGGTCTCTTCGTCCATGCCGACCTTGCCGTAGGCGGAGTTGAGGATCCAGGCGCCGGTGACGCCGCGCATAATTGCCGTTCCCAGGCTCATGTTCTTGTCCTTTCGAGTGGACCGCTGTCGCGGCCGCTGAGCGCGGCCGACTCTCCCCCATTCTTGCACCCGGGCCGGACGCGAGCGGGCGAGGCCGCTCGCGAGTGGCCGGAGCGCACGTGACCGCGGTGCTGTGAGCAGGCGCGGGGGCGGAGCAGGCGCGTGGGCGCGAACCTGCGCGCCGACCCGGCATGCGCCTCGGCCTCCGGGCAACCGAAGCCGAGGTGCGTGCCGGGTGCGGGCGCACGCGCCGCCCGCGCTGGGGTGCTGGCGGTGCAGGCGACTGCGCGGTCTTCGCAGGCGCGCGCGGTCGGGGGACGGTGCGCTCAGGCCTGTTCGAGGTTGAGCGAGAACTCGATGGACCCGGAGTCCTCGACGGAGACGAAGCCCATGTCCGGCGCCTTGACGCCGTAGTCCTCCCACGTCACGGCGGTGGACCCGGTGACCGTCAGCCCGTCGTCGGACCTGCTGGCCTTCATGGTGACCGTGGCGTCCTGCTTCTTGCCGTTGATCTCCAGGGTGCCGGGGACCTCCACCTCGGCCGAGCCGTCGGAGGCGAGCGCCGCGAGGTCAGTGTCCGAATCGACGGTGAACGTGGCGTCGGGGTATTGCGAGGTGTCCACGGCCTTCGAGGTGAAGTACTTGTCGCGGCGGTCCTCGTCGGTGGTGACCGTGCTGAGGTCCACGGTGATCGTCGAGCCCTGCTTGAGGGAGGTCCCGTCGATCGTGATGTCGCCCTCGACGTCCTCGGTGCGGCCCACGACGGTCACGTCCTCGCCGTTGAGCACCTCGCCCACCCGGTAACCGGCCTGCGAGCCGTCGGCGGTCTTCCAGCTGCCGGAGATGTCGCCGGCCTGGCCCTGGTCCGTTGCGCTCTGGGAGGAGAAGGCGGCCGGGGCATTGGAGTTCTGGCTGTCGGCGTAGATGCGCACGCCGATGATCGCGGCGACGACCACGGCGATGACCGCGAGCACGGTGATGATCCAGGTCAGCGGCCTGGCGTACCAGGGGCGGCGGGCGACCGCGGCGGTGGCGCCGGCGCGGTGGGCGCCCGGCTGGCCGTGGCCGCCGGGCCGGTCGTCCTGGGGTCCGGGGTCTGCGGGGGTTCGCTCGGTATCCATGCCCCAAACGGTAGAAATTTGGACTATGTCTCAGCTGTGCGGCGGCTAGGCCGGACCTGCGGCCCGCACCGAGCGATGCTTGGCCTGAAAGTGCGGGGCTCGCGAGTGCCGCCCCGACGCGACCGCGTCGCGGCCGCGGTCGTGGGAGAATCGAGTCGATGGCCGACTCCCCCACTCGCGTGCGCCGGCACAGCCTCCTGCGCCGCTGCCTCGCCGCGCTGCTCGCGCTCGTCATCGTCGCAGGGATTGCGCTCGTCGCATGGACGCAGATCGGCGTCATGGGCCCCGAGGCCGGTCCCCTCGAGCGGGTGGAGCACGACGAGCGGATCGGGGTGAGCCAGACCTCGGCGGCGTATGCCATGCGACCGGTGGACGAGCGCGGGACAGCGGTGGGCCTCGTGTTCTACCCAGGTGCCAAGGTGGATCCGCGCAGCTATGCGGCCCGCCTGGCGGGGCTCGTGACGCAGCAGCACATGACCGTCGTCATCGCCAGGCCCTGGCTGGGCATGGCGCTGTTCGACCGCCGCGGTCTGGACGCGTTCACCTCCGCCGCACCCGAGGTGCGTGCCTGGATCGTGGGCGGGCACTCGCTGGGCGGCGTCCGGGCCTGCCAATCGGCGGAGGACGCGCAGGCGCTGCTGCTGTTCGGCTCCTACTGCGCGAACGACCTCTCCGGTTCGTCCTTGCCGGTCACGAGCCTGGCCGGCAGCGACGATGGCCTCTCGACACCGCAGAAGATCGCCGAGCACCGGCCGAACCTTCCCGCGGGCGCCGTCATGACGCAGATCGAGGGCGCCAACCACGCGAGCTTCGGCGACTACGGGCACCAGCGCGGCGACGGGGAGGCGACGATCGCGGACGCGGCGATGGACACGGCCGTGGTGCAGGCGGCGTCGCAGCTCGCAGGCCGGGTGCGCGGCTGAGCACAGACAGCCATCCTGGGCCGCGCGCGAGTGCCGGGTGCGGGCCGCGCGCGCTACGGTAGAACGGCAAGGGAGGCGATTGCCGTGCACAAGACCGCACTCATCAGCGCCTCCGCCACGGCGGCACTCGGCATCGCGATGCTGGCCGGCGCGTACTGGTGGAACGGCCACGAGCCCGCCGGCGAGCCAGCGGCCGGGGCGAACATCGGCGCCGGAGTGCTGGCGCTCTTCGGCGAGTGCTTCATGCTCCTGGGAGCGCTCATCCTCATCGTCTGGGCCGCAGCGGTGGTGATCGCGCGGGTCAGGCGGTCGGGGAGGCGGTGAGCACCGGCGCCGTCTGCGCCGTCCAACCCAGGATCCGCACGTACAGTGAGCGCATGACCTTCGCAGCCTGGACCTGTGCCGCAGTGACGCTCATCAGCGCAGGTGTGAGCGCCGGGTTCGCGTTCGCGGGACTGCGCGGTTCCACGGGGGCCGCTCGCACGGCCTCGAAGTACGGGCTGGCGCGCAGCCTGGCACTGCTCATCACCGCAATCGCAGCGCTAGTCGCCGCGAGGCCTGCGTTCATCGTCGCGATCGCGCTGGCGATGATCCTCGTTCAGGCGTTCGACACGGTCGTGGGGGTCACCATCCGCGACCGGATGAAGACCTATGGGCCCGCGGGCCTGGCGGTCGCACATGCCGCGGCTCTCGTCTGGATGTTGGTCGGCTGACGACGCCCAGCGAATGCAAAGCGCTGGCGTTCGCCGACGCCATCACGATCGACGGTTGCGGAAAACCGCTCAAGATCTTCGACATGGCGCGTGATGTCCCGGTCGCTGCTGTTCTCGCCTCTCGTCGATCGTGGCGCGCGTTGCCCAAGCGAGTTCACTCAGTTCGAGGGGAGCAAAGTCACCTAAGACGATTTCCAGCTGCTCGCGCATGAGAGCGTCGGAACGCGGGTGCGCGTCGACGACACAGTCCAGGACCGTTGGATTGGCAGAGCCCGACGTGCAGCTGCGGTCGACGAACCCTGTGAGGGAGACCCACGGACGAGGACTCACCCACGCGAATCGCGGGCGAGCCTCCCCCGAAGGCGAACCTGCTCCCGGCAGGGACCGTCAGCAGTGAGGGTCACGGTGCACTCACTCACCCCCGCCCCTGCGGAAAACCGCATTTTCCACATGTTGCCTGCGCCGCTCATGTTCATCTGTCCCGGCACGAATTGCCGACCACCGTATCTGCGAGGAGCCGTGGATGTCACAGGTTGCTACGCAATGTCTTCACGGTGGGCGCGCACTCGCACACAATCAGCGACGAGAAGCGCGCTTCTCTGTTCGATAGCTCAGAACCCCGTCGACAGCGAGGATGACGACTCCACCGACGAGGATGATGAGCGGTGCAGCAGCACCCACGGGACCGTTCATCCCGAGCAACCACCCCAGAAGGGCGATGGGGATCAGCGCCAGGGCCTTGAGACCAAACGTCTGAAGGTGTCGACGCCTGCTGTCGCCCCCTGTTGGGGAATCCGTCTGCCCCGAGACCATGTGCACCGAATCTCCTTGAGGTGATCGCGTCATCACCGGAAGCACCGGTGTGTGTGGAAGTGGCCTGCCATCGTTGCAGATCCTGTCGCTTCTGGGGAGGTCTGCGGCCGATGTGTCTATGTCTGGGCCTTCGAGGCGAAATCCTGGAACTCCGCGCCACCGACTGCAAGAACCGAATAACAAAGCCCCCACCAGCGTGGCGTCTCGTACCCTTGGAGGATCACCATCCCCAGGTGCTGAACGGATCGAGTGCGACATGACCGGGATCTTCCAGGGCACACCCCCCGACCCCTCCGAGCTTCTTCAACTGAGTCTGGCAGTGCCGGATACAGATGGCCCCACCGGTACCAGCTACCTCGTGTCGACCGTCACCGATGCCGCGCGCGATGCCCGCACCCTCGCCGAGGAGGGCGAGGGGCCCGAGATCATGTGGCGCTTCGCGGTCATGCAGGCCCTCGACACGTACCGCTCCCTGCTGCGCGGTGGGGGCGTGGAACTGGCGGCCCAGTTCTTCACGCCCGTTCCCCCAGCAACCGGGGCGGTGGAAATCGACGCGGCGTTTGCAGTGCTTGCCGCCTGGCTTGCCGAGCGCGACGGATGGACGCCCCCGGCATGGGTCTTCGATCCTGCCCGCACCACCGCACGGTGGTACGCCGACCTGCCGGTGGCGTTCATGCGTGCCGAGGCCGACGCCGAAAGCCCCGCAGCATTCGCCAGCCGCGGCGTCTACACCTCCACTGCCGGCCTGTCGCGCGCATGAGCCAGTCGCCCCCAGCACTTGGCGGCCGCGAGCTGCGCGCGCTTTTCGCCAAGGTCAGTGATGAACTCGCCACCCGCGGTGAGTCCGCCCAGCTGTTCGTCGTCGGCGGTGCAGCGAGGGCGCAGGCGAACTTGTCGATCTCATGCCGACCGACGATGTCCCAATCAACACCCTGTACCTCGTGGCCATGGCCCACTTACGCGACTAACCGCACGTCAACGCCGCCTGGAGCGCTTTCCTGCGTTCGAACAGCGCAAGCCAAGCGCCACAGTCCCGCGCTTCGGACCACCCGCCACTCAACAACCGGTAGACAGATCGCTGTCGATCAACATCCCCGGTCAGTTCAATGTGAACGCCCGGCTCCCCCTGCCCTCCTGCGCTGCACGATGGGAACCAGCGCGACCTTTGCATTCACGGTCTTCAAGTACTCGCGCAGTTCATCGGTGACGATCGGGACCGCATAGTTCACACAGAAGCCGACCCCGCCGACATACCCTCCACCGCCGGACACGTCACAATCGATTACGCCATCGTGATCGACGGTCTTGGAGTACCGCTCGAGTTCGTCGACATGCCGCGTGATATCACGTTGGCTGCTGCGATCGGCAATCGTGACACGAGTTGCCCAGGCGAGGTCGCTCAACTCCAGAGCAGCGAATTCGCCCACGACCAGCTCCAACCGCTCCCGCATCAGCTCGTCGGGGCGCGGGTGAGCGTCTACAACGCCCTCCATGACCGTTGGCCCGGCAGAGCCCGCCGTGCAACTGCGGTTAACAAACCCCGTGATGGAGACCCAGGGACTCGTCAGTTTCTCGACGCCGGGCAGCCCCTCGACCTGCACCCATTTCGCCTCGAGTGCCGCCTCCTCGACGAAATCGACATCTTCGCCTGGCTCGCCACCGCCCACCGAGTTGCCGGCGGCCTGGTCCCGAGGCTCGACCGCGCGAACGAAGACCCGTCCCCGCGGGTTGCGGGCGAGCTTCCCTCTAACGCGAACCTGCTCGTTCTGCACCGTCGTTATCGACTGACACGGGTGCAATCAGTGAACCCCGTCCGGCCCGTGAACCCACATTTCCCACTTGGTGTCCCCGGTCTTCTCGCGAACATATTTGTCTATCCCTCCAGGAGTGCCAGTTTTTCCATGCGACGAAACGCTATGAACGCGTAGCCGTCACACGTTGCCTTGGCTCGGAAACCGTCGGCGTAAACTCGCCAGACCTTGGCCACATGGGGTTGAGCGGTGCCAGGACGTACCTCCGAACCTACCGGGAGGCTTCGAACGGGTGGGCCCCGTGGGGATCGAACCCACGACCCGCGGGTTATGAGTTCCGCGATCTGCGTCACACAGTCATTCCCCTGACCATCTTCTCCAGCAGTAAGACCACACCACGCGTCGACGCACAGGCAAATACAGCGTGAACAGTGCCGCGCTACCGAAATTCCAGTACCAGCAGTACCATGCAAATGACCTGGATCACTCTGAAAGGGAGACGGCATTGGGTTTGATTTTCGTATGCTTCATCGCCGTGATCGTGGCCATCATTGGTGTCGTTCTGCGCATCGGCGTCACACTGTTGGTCAGCCTCGCTCTCGATCCACTGGGAACCGTGGTCTCATTGTTTCGCGTCGTTGCCTTCGCTACCACCGCAATCGCACTCCTCTCTCACTTGATGCTTCACGCCGACTCAGCCATTTCCGTGGCAGTCACCGCCGGCATCCTCTGGTTCGCAAGCTTCATCGTTCCTACACTTCTCAAGCGCCAGGACAAGGACGGCCCCGAACTGGTCAACTACGAATCGTGAAAGCGGCAATCGGTAGCCCGTCCCATAATCGCTCGCAGAACTGACCGACCACGGGTGCACCGCGCCCTACACAATCAACTCACCAGCTTTGCGGACTCGTGATATTCACCGACCCAACAGATTCGATATGCCTCCACACGACCAGCTCATCGCCGACTTTTACCGCACCTTCACTCTCGCACGCGCGGAAAGCACAGTCAACATTCGACTCCACTACGTATCTCGACTCCGCCACTGGGCCGAAGGGGACTGATGCACGATCAGGTGTCAGCTTGGTTTAGGCCGCCAGGGTGACGGTCGGGTTCATGATGGTCTCGTATTCGATGGGGGTCAATCGGCCCAGGCGGGCCTGACGCCGGCGGCGGTGGTAGG